>JAEZEJ010000131.1 GCA_023417775.1 Actinomycetes bacterium
CGCCTTTCCTCCCGCGCCAGGCGGCCGGCCGCTGTCCGCCGTAGCGTGGTGCCATGAGCGATGACACGTTGACGCCCTTGAACGAGGACTGGACGACCGCTCTGGTGGTGGTCGCCCACCCCGATGATGTGGAGTTCGGCGCGGCTGCCGCCGTCGCCCGCTGGACCGGTCACGGCAAACGGGTGGTCTACTGCATGGTCACCAGCGGCGAGGCCGGCATCGACTCGCTGTCGCCCGAGGAATGCGGGCCGGTACGGGAGGCCGAGCAGCGCGATTCCGCGACCATCGTCGGAGTCGACGAGGTCGACTTCCTTCGGTGGCGCGACGGCGTGGTGGAGTTCGGGGTGCCGCTGCGCGCAGCGATCGCGCGGGAGATCCGCCGGCACCGGCCCGATATCGTCATCACCAACAACTTCCGTGACAGCTGGGGCGGCTCCGCTCCCAATCAGGTCGATCACATGGCCGTCGGCCAGGCCGCGCTGCATGCCTGCCAGGACGCCGGCAACCGCTGGATCCACACCGAGCAGCTGACCGATGAGGGCTACGAGCCGTGGGGCGGCGTCCGGGAGGTCTGGGCAGCCGGCTCCCCTACCTCCACCCATGCGGTCGACACCACCGACACCTTCGACGCCGGGGTCGCCTCCCTGGCCGCGCATCGCGCCTACATCGAAGGCCTCGGCTGGGAGCACTTCGACCCGGCGGAGTTCCTCGAGGGCATGTCCCGTGAGATCGGCCGCCGTCTGGGTGTCCGCCACGCGGCGGGCTTCGAGGTCTTCAGCCTCGGCTTCGGCGAGTGAGGACGGCCCGCCCCGAGACCATCCACAGGCAGGGGCGGGGGCGGATGACAGATCGTCCCTCCCGGGGCACGGTGTGGGCATGTCGCCCTATGCCCGTCGCGCTCTCGAGGCCCCGCAGCTGACCGCCGCGCAGGAGCGCGTGCTCCTGGCCCGCCACCGCGACGGGGACGCCCGAGCCCGCGAGCTGCTGATCGAGGCCGGGCTCCGATGGGTGGTCCTCCACGCCCTACGACGCCGGATCGCGGCCGACGAGTTCGACGACGCCGTACAGGACGGCACCGCCGCCCTCATCCGCGCGATCGATCGTTTCGACCCGGCCCGCGGCTCCCGGCTGGTCAGTTTCGCCTGGCCGTGGATCGACGGGGCGATGCGTCCTCCCCCGCGCCCACCGCTCGTGCCGCTCGATGACGCGCCCGAGCCGTCGACGGCCGAACCGGGGCTGCTCCACGATGCCCTCGACGCGCTGGACGAGCTCGACGCCCGGGTGCTGCGGGCACGATTCGGCCTCGAGGATTCCACCGCGCCCTGTACCCGGGCGGAGGTCGCCTCGGGTCTCGGACTGACCATCGCCGAGGTGCGTCGCCGCGAGACCGGCGCCCTTGAGCGGCTGCGCCAGGATTGGGCCGCCCCCGTGGTTGGGCCGTCGGTCGCTGACTGCTAGAGTCGTCACCGGTCGCTCCTCAGGGAGCCCATCCCCTGTAGCTCAATTGGCAGAGCATTCGGCTGTTAACCGGAGGGTTGTTGGTTCGAGTCCAACCGGGGGAGCCACAGCATCGCGGTAGCAACGACGAAGGCGATCGAACCACGCGTTCGATCGCCTTTCGCATGTGCGCGAAGAGATGGGTCAGCCGCGCTCCATCGCGCCGATGATGCGTTCACGGAAGTCGCGGCGCTGCTGCTCCAGCGCCACCAGCTCGCCGAACATCCGGTTGTACTGCTCGGCCTCCTCCAGCGGATTGGTGCGCTGGAGCTTGGACTTGACCTCCACGATGCGGCGCGCGACCGTCAGCTCCTGCAGGCGGGCCAGCACCGCGGCGACGACCGCCTGAGTCGACTTCTCCGAGGAGTGCAGCGGCTCGGCGGCAGCGACCCCCAGCACCCGGCCCAGGCTGTCGTCGAGGTCATCGGCGAGGCCCGGCAGCCAGCCCGCATCCGGGCCGTCGGGCAGACCCCGCGCCTCGATGAGGCGCCACAGCTGCTGGGCGATCGGATGGGTGAAGTCGTTCTCGCCGATGTCATCGGTGAGCGCCTTGGCGATGTGCGGGAACTGCACGATCGCCTTGAGCGCCTCGCGCTCGTCGGCGAACTGCGGGGCACCGAAGCTCGGACCTGCGGGCTGCGCCGGGGCCGGGGCCGGCTCGGCCGCCTGCTGAGGAGACGGCTGACGACCGCTGGGTGCCGGCTTGGCCTTGGCCGACCGGAACTCCTGGCGGACCTGATCGACATCGGCGCCGACGCGGCTGGCGATCTCGCGCAGGAACTCGTCGACCTTCGACTTGTCGCGAATCGCCGAGGCCAGTTGAATGGACTCGCGGATCGCGTCGATGCGCTGGTCGCCGCGATCGAGGTCGTAGCGGGTGAGGATATTGTCGAGCACGAAGCGGTAGAGCGGCACCCGGGAGGCGACCAGCTCACGGACCGCCGCATCGCCATCGGCCATCCGCAGATCGCAGGGATCCATGCCTCGCGGCTCGACCGCCACATAGGTCTGGCCGGCGAACTGCTCATCCCCGGAGAACGCCTTCATGGCCGCTCGCTGACCGGCCTCGTCGCCGTCGAAGGTGAAGACGATCTCGCCGTGGAAGGCGTCGTGGTCCAGCAGCAGCCGGCGCAGCACCCGGGCGTGGTCCTCGCCGAAGGCGGTGCCGCAGGTCGCGACGGATGTGGTGACACCGGCCTGGTGGCAGGCCATCACATCGGTATATCCCTCGACGATGACCGCCTGGCTGCGCGAGGAGATCTGCCGGCGCGCGAGGTCGATGCCGTAGAGCACCTGGCTCTTCTTGTAGATCGGCGTCTCGGAGGTGTTGAGGTACTTCGCCTCGATGCGGTCGTCGTCGAGCATGCGCCGGGCACCGAAGCCGATGATCTCGCCGCTGATCTCGCGGATCGGCCACAGCAGGCGCCCGCGGAACTTGTCGTAGAGGCCCCGCTGGCCGCGGGCCGCGAGACCGCCGACGATCAGGTCCTCGTCGCTGAATCCCTTGCCCTTGAGGTGGCCGACGAGGGCCTCCCCGGTGCGCGGGGCCCATCCCATCGCGAACATCTCCGCCGCGGCGCGATCGAAGCCTCGATCGGTCACGAACTGACGGCCCGGCTGCGCCTCGCCGGACTGCATGAGGGTGTCGTGGTAGAACTCCCCCGCCAGCCGGTGCGCCTCCAGGAGCCGCTGCCGCTGTCCCGGGTCACGACGCGGACCGACCGGGGTGCCCTCCTCGTACCGCAGCTGGACGCCGTACTTGCCCGCCAACCGCTCGACGGCCTCGGAGAAGGACAGTCCCTCGATCTCGCGGAGGAACTTGATCGAGTCGCCGCCCGCGCCGCAGCCGAAGCAGTAGTAGAAGCCCTGGGCGGGCCGGACATTGAAGGACGGCGTCTTCTCATCGTGGAAGGGACACAGGCCCTTGCGAGCCCCTCCCCCGGCATTGCGGAGGGTGACGTACTGCTCGACGACCTCGTCGATGCGTACTCGCTCGCGGACGAGCTGGATGTCCTCGTCCTTGATGAGCGCCATGCCCCGATCCTACCGATGGCTCGTCACCACCCTGGAAGAGACATTCAACCCTGCCCCGCTCCGCTACTGACGCGATCTCGCGGTCTACCGCCTCTCGTCAGGGGCATCGTCACGAGGTGCGCTGGCGTGCTGAGCGTACGAGTCGGCGAACACCCGTAGCAGTTCGATGAACCGCTCCCGCTCCTCGGCGGGAAGGTCGGCGAGCGCGTGCTCGTGGAGCTGCACGTGTCCTTCGGCCTCCCGGCGGAACCGCTCGAGCCCGCCGTGGGTGATGGAGAGCTGATGGGAGGAGCGACCGGGCTCGCGGTGCTTCTCGACGAGACCGTCCTCGAGGGCATGAGTGATCTGCCGGCTTACCGTGGACAGGTCGAGACCCAGCTCGTCAGAGATCTCGCGCATCGATCGAGGGCGCTCGTCGGCGAGCAGCCACAGCAGTCGGCGATCGGCCCGGCCCAATCTCGAGGCGGTGTCGGCGACACGGCGCGCGTTCTCCAGGCGGGCCGTCGAGATGACCAGCGGCCACACCCGCCGGGCACGTAGATCCTCGGGGGCGGTCATGTGTCTCACCTCTCGTTTCCGGGACACCCCAAATGTGTAGACTGCAAGACGCTCTTGCATTCTACAATACTCAGGAGGGACCGTGTCCTCCGTCGTCACCGACACTCCGCGCGACGTGCGCTTCCGCTTCCCGCCGATGCTGGTCGTCATCGTGTTGTGCCTCGGTAGCCTCTGCGGCGCCCTGATGCAGTCACTCGTCATCCCGATCCAGAGTGAACTGCCGCGGCTACTGGGCACCGCACCGGGCAACGCCTCCTGGGCCGTGACCGCGACCTTGCTGGCATCGGCGGTCGCGATGCCGGTCACTGGACGTCTCGCCGACATCTACGGCAAGAAGAACATCATGGTCGTCTCAGCCGGCATCCTGGCGGTCGGTTCACTCATCGCTGCGCTGTCGAGCTCACTCGCGCCCTTCCTGGCCGGCCGGGCGCTCCAAGGTGTCGCGATGGGCTATATCCCTGTTGCGATCAGCATGGTCCGCGAGATCGCCCCACCCGAGCGGCGCGCGAGCGCAGTCGCCGCGGTCAGCGCCACCCTCGGTGTCGGCGGCGCCCTCGGCCTGCCGTTGTCAGCCTGGATCGCTGACGACTACTCGTGGCACGCGCTGTTCTGGCTCTCCACCGCCCTCGCCGCCGTGATCCTCGTCCTGACGCTGATCGTGGTCCCCTCGGTACGCGACCAGCACCCCGCCCACATCGACATCCTGGGCACGATCGGCCTCGCAGTAGGCCTGTGCGCGACGCTGATCGGTGTCAGCAAGGGCTCGGAATGGGGCTGGAGCGACCAGTCCACGATAGGTTCCATCGCCGGCGGCGTCATCGTGCTCCTCCTGTGGGCCTGGTACGAGCTGCGCCACCACGACCCGCTCGTCGACCTGCGCACCACGGCCAGGCGGCCGGTGTTGTTCACCAATCTCGCCGCGGTGCTCATCGGCTTCGGCATGATGGCCCAGGCCATCGTCGTGCCGCAGCTGCTGCAGATGCCCGAGGCGACCGGGTACGGCCTGGGACAGACGATCCTGCAGGCCGGTCTGTGGATGGCCCCGGGTGGGCTCATGATGATGCTCTTCGCCCCCGTGTCCAGCAAGCTCATCAACACCGCCGGGGCCCGGATCACCCTCGCGGTCGGCGCGGTGGTCATCAGTGGCGGGTACCTGATCGCGCTCGGCCTGATGAACGCGCCCTGGCAGCTCATGCTCGCGACGATCATCGCTTCGGCGGGCGTGGGAATCGGCTACGCGGCCATGCCGACCCTCATTCTGGACAATGTTCCCCCGAGCGAGGCCGGTTCGAGCGTCGGCGTCAACGGACTCATGCGCTCGGTGGGCACAACCGTGGCCGGCGCTGTCATGGCCGCCATCCTCACCAGCAGCACGCTCGACCTCGGCGGCGTGGAGATCCCTGACAAGAGCGCCTTCCACCTGTGCTTCCTGGTCGGAGCCGCCGCCGCATTCGCCGGAGCCCTCGTCGCCCTGCTGGTCCCCAGTCAGCGACGCGCCGAGCAGACGACCTGACCCCGAACCAGATCCATGGGAGATCCTTCCTCGGCTGTCATGTCAGCAACCGGTCGGCCCAACCC
Organism: Actinomycetes bacterium; assembly: GCA_023417775.1. Taxonomy (GTDB): domain Bacteria; phylum Actinomycetota; class Actinomycetes; order Propionibacteriales; family Nocardioidaceae; genus Aeromicrobium. The sequence continues at coordinate 5,668 of JAEZEJ010000131.1, forward strand.
ACCGCCGATAGATCCGTGAGGCTCGCCACCTGATCGATCACCACGCGCAACCGTGCGGCGTCGTCAGCCGCCGCACGGAAGTCCTCGGCGAAGTCGGGATCGAGGTGTCGCTCCCCGGTGCGGACCAGCTCCGCGACGAGGGCGGTGAGCAACTCACGCTGGTGGGTGAGGGCGGCGGTGCGGTCGGCGCTCATCATCACGTGATGGGCGGCGACCGCCTTCAGCACCAGGATCTCGTCCACCGTCTCGCCGGGGAGCTCCAGATCGGCCTCGAAGCGGACCAGCGGTCCATGGCCCCAGCGTGCCGTGGTGGCTCGCTGCGCGGCGACGGCGAAGCGTCCGATGAGTGCGCTGGTCAGGCTCTTGAGGACCGCGCGCGACTGGCGTCCCCCGTCGAAACGGGCCGAGGGCCACTCCGGCATCCCTCGCAGCCGCGCGAGAGCCCCGCCGAGCCGGTCGTCCGAGGCGGTGGGGTCGTACCAGTCCCGGGCGATCGCGAAGACACCGTCGAGGTCCAGCCCCGACACGAGGTCGAACCATCCGCCGACGACGCCGTCCTCGACATCGTGGACCGAGTAGGCGATGTCATCGGACAGGTCCATGACCTGTGCCTCGATCGGCCGGCGGAAGGGCTCTGCCCCGGCCCGGATCCAGTCGAAGACCTCGACATCGTCGTCATACACGCCGAACTTGGGCCCGCCGTCCGGTACCTCGCCGAGGCGCCACGGATATTTCACGCAGGCGCCGAGCGTGGCGCGGGTCAGGTTGAGCCCGACGCTGCGGCCCTCGGCATCGAAGGTCTTGGCTTCGAGCCGGGTGAGCAGTCGCAGGGTCTGGGCATTGCCCTCGAAGCCGCCGATCTCACCGGACACCGCGTTCAGTGCGGTCTCGCCGTTGTGGCCGAAGGGCGGATGTCCGAGATCGTGCGACAGGGCGGCCGAGTCGACGATATCGGGATCGCAGCCCAGAGCCTTGCCCAGCTCGCGGGCCACCTGGGCGACCTCGAGCGAGTGGGTGAGCCGGTTGCGCACGAAGTCATCGGCACCAGCACCCAGCACCTGGGTCTTGGCCGACAGACGTCGCAGGGCCGAGGAGTGCACGATGCGGGCGCGGTCGCGCTCGAAGGGCGTGCGACCCGGGCGCTTCGGCGCCTCGTCCACATAGCGGGCGCGCGCCTCGGGACCATACCGCTCTCTCATCGCGCCGAGCCTATCGCGAGGTCCCCCCGAGGCGATGTCGTCAGCTCGCGTTCTCGCCGGCGCGGCGCCACTCGGCACCTCCCGCGTCGATGCAGCGGGCACGGTAACGTCGGCTCGCGTGATACGTGGAACGGGACGGGTGAGCATCGTCGTCGGGTGGGCGCTGGCCGCGATGGGGATCGTGGCGATCCTGGTGTTCGTCGTCCTGGCGTTCGTCGTGGCGCCGTGGATGTTGATCTTCCTGTTCGCCCCGGTGCTGCTGTTCATCGGTGCCGGCATCAATCTCTGGATGGGCTACCGGACGCGCCTGGAGATCCTGCCCGATCGCTTCATCTGGTGCGGCGCCGTCGGCAAGGAGAACTCCCTCGCCTGGCGCGACATCCGGCAGATCCTGATCCCGCCGCCGAACAGCCGACCGCGCCTGGCCGCGATCGCCCAGCTGCACGATGGCCGGTATGTCGAGATCGAGGCGCTGTGGCTGTCGCGCACCTCGCCCATCTCCCTGGCCGGAGCCCCCGACCACTCGCGGGCCCGTCAGCTGCTGATCGACGGACATCGCGCC
>JAEZEJ010000018.1 GCA_023417775.1 Actinomycetes bacterium
GGGTTGCTTCGCGCTGGTGCCGATCGAGGAGGCGGCCGCGCCGCTGGTCCGGCTCATCAGGTCCTTCCGTCCGCATGTGCTGACCACCTACGACGAGAACGGCGGCTACCCGCACCCCGACCACATCAAGTGCCACGAGATCAGCGTCTACGCCTTCGAGGCGGCGGCCGATCCCGACCGGTACCCCGAGCTGGGGGAGCCGTGGCAGGTCAAGAAGCTCTACTATCACTTCGGCTTCTCGCGGGTGCGTACCGAGGCGATCGACGCGGCGATGAAGAAGCACGGCTTGGAGTCGCCTTATGGCGAGCGGCTGTCGCGTCCCTTCGATCCGGAGCGCGAGAAGCGCGTCACCACGCGCGTGGAGTGCTCCGACTATTTCGACACCCGCGATGCGGCGCTCATCGCGCATGCCACGCAGATCGACCCCAACGGCTTCTGGTTCGCGGTGCCGCGCGAGATCGAGAAGGAGGCGTGGCCGACCGAGGACTACGAGCTCGTGAAGAGCTTCGTGGACTCGCCGCTTCCCGAGGACGACCTCTTCGCCGGCCTGCGCTGAGCTCAGCCGGTCCACCTTCTCGCGTGTCGGAAGGGTCGACCGTCTACCGCTCCGGCGGCCAGACGAGATCGAAACGCTCGAATACGACCGGGAGTGCGTCGAGATCCTCGTCGCTGAGCGGCCGATCGGCGGTGCGGCGGAAGAAGGCCCGGTGCTCGCGCAACCAGGCATCCCGGGACCGGTCGCCCTCGCCTTCGTCCCAGGCGAAAGCGTCGTCGACGCTGTCGAGGCGGCCGACGCGGACCTCGCGCGTGCGCAGGATGACACGTTCGCGACCCTCGCCATCGGTCACGATCCAGTGGGAGCCGACGGCGGGCACGTCCTCGTCCTCGGCCAGTCCCGCCGTGGCGCGCTTCGGCCCGTTCAGCACGAGGTCGAGCAGCTCATCGGCCATGGCCGGGGTGTCGCCGAAGCCCTCGACCGGCGGGACCTCACCGGAGTGCTCGGGATGGGCGGCGAGGTAATCGGCCCAGAGGCTCATGGAGTCTCGTCGTCGCGGGGCGGATCGGAGTCCTCGTCGGCCCTCTCGTTCTCCCATGGTTCGCGCGCACGACGGGCCATGCGTACGAAGGACCACAGCAGGAGCCCGACGACGATGAACAGCCCGATGGTGAAGATGCCGGCGGTCCAGCCGATCGCCTGATTGCCCTCGGGGTCGATCTCCTCGGCGAGCAGCACGGCCGCGGTCAATGCACTGACGTCCACCCGCTCAGCCTAGGCCGTGGCGGCGAGGACCTCGAAGGCGCGTCTACCACCCGCGGCGGCGAGACCGGACCGCTCTCGTCTGCCGAGACGACGCGGAGCGGGGGCCGTCGAGGGTTTCCATGGAGACATGCCCAGACGACGCGTCACCGCCCCCGCCCTCGATCTCCCCGATCTGGTGGAGCTCGTCGAGTGTGTCGCCGATGAGGTCCGCGCCGGTCTCCACGAGGTGCACGCGAATCCGGACGAGCGGTGGCATGCCCGGATCCACGCGGACGAACGGGTCGATGTCTGGCTCATCTCGTGGACGCGCGATCAGGGCACGCAGCTGCACGATCACGGCCCGTCCTCGGGGGCCTTCACCGTCGTCGAGGGTCGTCTCGACGAGGCTGTGTGGGAGGCCGGGAGGAGCCGGCTGACCGAGACGGCGAGGTCCGTCGGCGATTCGGTCGTCTTCGGCGACCAGTACGTCCACGATGTGCGCAACCGTGGGGAGGAGACTGCGGTGAGCGTCCATGCGTACTCGCCTCCTCTGCGTCAGATGCGCTACTACGAGGTACGTGGACGACGACTGACCACGCTCGCACAGAGGTGGACCGATGACCCGGAGGCACCGCCTCCCGAACACCTGCGGAGGGCATCATGACGAGGTTCGAGTCCGTCGAGGCTCTGGTCGAGGACGCCCGAGCGGGGATCGAGCGGCTGAGCCCCGCCGAGGCGCGAGAGCGGCAACGTCGCGGGGCGCAGCTGGTGGACATCCGCCCCGTGTGGCAGCGCGAGCAGGACGGTGAGATCCCCGGTGCTCTGGTCGTGGAGCGCAATCACCTCGAATGGCGGCTCCATCCGGGGTCGGGAGGGGAGCTGGCGATGGCCGATCAAGTCGATGAGTGGATCGTCGTGTGCACCGAGGGGTACACCTCCTCGTTGGCGGCGGCCGCGCTCTGTTCGCTCGGCATCGTGGCCGCTGATGTCGAGGGCGGTCTGCGGGCGTGGGAGGCGGCCGGTCTGCCGGTCTCGCACACCGTCACGCCCGTCGAGGAGGTCGTGCCGGAGGCTGTGGTCGGCTGAGCATGCGAGACGCTCGATCGAGCCTAGGATGGCCCGATGGGAGAGATGGCCTCGAAAGCCGATGACGCCGGCCGTCGGGCCGAGGACAGCCGCGGCCTCGATCACGCGGTCCGGTTCGGACTCGTCGTCTACGGGCTCGTGCATCTGGTGTTCGGGTGGTTGGCGGTCCAGCTGGCCTTCGGCGACAGCTCGGGAGAGGCCAGCGGTAGCGGGGCCCTGCAGGAGCTGGCCAAACAGCCGCTGGGGGAGGTCGTGCTGTGGCTGATCGCCCTCGGGATGGCCCTGATGGTGTTCTGGCGCCTGCTGGATGCCGTGATGGGACACCGGCACGATGAAGGGTTCTCGTTGTGGCGTCGCAGGATCTCCGATGTCGGCATGGCCGTCGTCTACGGCGTGCTGGCCTATTCGGCCGTCTCGACGGTGCTGGGTTCGTCCTCGTCGAGCGAGGACAGTTCGGAGACCCTGACGGCGCGGGTCTTCGAGCTGCCGGGAGGCCAGTGGATCGTCGGCGCCATCGGACTGGGGATCATCGCCGTCGCCGGCGGGCTCGTCTGGCAGGGGCTGACCGAGTCGTACATGGAGCATCTCGATGCCGACGGCCATCGGGGCCATGACGCGCGTGCCTACCGGATTCTCGGCAAGATCGGCTATCTCGCGAAGGGCGCGACGATCGCGATCGTCGGGGTGCTCTTCCTCGTGTCGGCGATCCAGCACGAGCCGTCGGAGTCCGGCAGCACCGATCAGGCGCTGCGCGAGCTATTGCAGCAGCCCTTCGGTCCCTACCTGCTGATGGCGATGGCCGCGGGCATCGCCTCGTACGGCCTGTTCTGCTTCGCCCAGGCCAAGCACCTGTCGCGCTAGGACTGGCTCAGCCCGTCGAGCTGGTACTCGGCGATGACGGGGCAGTGGTCACTGAGCCGGGCGTCATAGGCGGACTCCCTGGCCGACCAGGCGGCGGTGGCCTGGCGGGCCAGGTTCGGGGAGGCCAGGTGGTAGTCGATGCGCCATCCGGAGTCATTGGTGAACGCCTGACCCCGCCAGGACCACCAGGAGTAGGGGCCGTCTTGGTCGGGGTGCAGGCTGCGGACGACGTCGATCATCCGTCGTGGGGAGATGACGCCGTCGAGCCACTCGCGCTCCTCGGGCAGGAAGCCCTCGGACTTCTGGTTGCTGCGCCAGTTCTTCAGGTCCTGCTTGGTGTGCGCGATGTTGAAGTCGCCCATGATGAGGAACTCGCGCCCGTCCTGAGCCGCCTCGCGGCGTGAGGCGGTGATCTGCCGCGCCAGCCCGCGCAGGAAGCGCATCTTGCGGTCGTACTTGTCCTTGGAGTTCTCCTCGTACGGCCAGGCCGCACCCTTGGGCAGGTAGAGCGAGGCGACGCGCAGGGGTGCGTCGGCGAGGTCGACCTCGACATAGCGGCCCTCGTCCCGGAAGGCGGCGAGGTCGCGGTTGACGATGCGGGTGACCGGCACCTGCTCGGGGCTGCCGTCGGGTGCGACCGTGTGGGCGATGTCGTCCAGCGCCCGGATCCGCGCGGGAGCCTGGCGGGTCAGGACCGCGACGCCGTTGCGTCCGGCCTTCTGGCCGGCGTCCCACGTCGCGTGATAGGCCCCGAAGGCGCCGTCGGGCAGGTCCTCGACCTGACACCGCACCTCCTGCAGGGCGATCACATCGGCCGCCGTGTCGGCCCAGAAATCGGTGAACCCGCGCCGGAGCGCGGCACGGATGCCGTTGACATTGTGAGTACCGATGCGCATGGTGCCCCACGATATCGACCGGCACCGACAGGACCGACACGGCTCGGGCGGTCGGCGAGACCGGTCCCCGCCCGTCTCACCAGGCGCACGGGAGGATGGGAGACATGAACCGTCTCGCGTCCGCAACGAGCCCGTATCTCCAGCAGCACGCCGACAACCCCGTCGACTGGTGGGAGTGGGGGCCGGAGGCGCTGGAGGTGGCCAGGACGCTCGATCGGCCGATCCTGCTGAGCGTCGGCTACGCCGCCTGTCACTGGTGTCACGTCATGGCCCACGAGTCCTTCGAGGACCCCGCGACCGCCGCGTTCATGAACGAGCACTTCGTCAACATCAAGGTCGACCGCGAGGAGCGGCCCGATGTCGACGCCATCTACATGCGCGCCACCCAGGCGATGACCGGGCAGGGCGGCTGGCCGATGACCTGCGTCATGACGCCCGACGGCGTGCCCTTCTTCGCCGGCACCTACTTCCCGCCCGAGCCGAGTAGCGGACATCCGGCCTTCACCCAGGTGCTGCAGGCGCTCGCCGATGCCTGGCGTGAACGTCGTGATGAGATCGACCAGGCCGGCGAGCAGGTGCGCGAGTACCTCGCCGACACCGGCATCGCCCCGGGAGGAAGCCTCACACCCGACCATCTGAGCGCTGCCGCCACCGCCCTCGGCAAGGACTTCGACGAGGAGGCTGCGGGATTCGGCGCAGCGCCCAAGTTCCCGCCGTCGATGGTGCTGGAGTTCCTGCTGCGCCATGCCGCGCGGACCGGCGACGACACCGCCTCGGCGATGGTCGACCGTACCTGCGAAGCGATGGCCCGCGGCGGCATGTACGACCAGCTCGGCGGCGGCTTCGCCCGTTACAGCGTCGACCGCTACTGGCGCGTGCCGCACTTCGAGAAGATGCTCTACGACAACGCGCTGCTGCTGCGTCTCTACACCCACTGGTGGCGGCAGACCGGAGCGGAGCTGGGCGAGCGGATCGCGCGCGAGACCGCGCGCTTCCTCCTCGACGAGCTCCGTACGGCCGAGGGCGGCTTCGCCTCCGCGCTCGATGCCGACAGTGACGGACACGAGGGCACCTACTACGTCTGGAATCCCAACCAGCTGATGCGATCCCTCGGCGCCGCCGATGGCGCCTGGACCTCCGGGCTGTTGGGCGTCAGCGCCGCCGGCACCTTCGAACGCGGCTTCTCGACGCTGCAGCTGCCCGCCGACCCCGATGACCCCGAGCGGTGGGAGCGGATCCGCCGGACCCTGCTGGACATCCGGGCCGAGCGCACGCGTCCCGCCCGCGACGACAAGGTCGTCGCCTCCTGGAACGCCCTGACCATCACCGCACTCGCCGAGGCCGGTGTGCTGTTCGAGGAGCCCGACTTCACCGACGCCGCGGTCCGAGCCGCCACCCTGCTCTGGGACGTCCACGTCACCGACGACCGGCTCGTCCGGACGTCACGTGACGGCGTCGCCTCGCGCAATGCGGGCGTGCTGGACGACTATGCGCTGGTCGCCGAGGCGTTCATCTCCGTGCTCGGCATCACCGGCGACCCGGTCTGGCTCGAGCGGGCGACCGTACTCGGCGACCGCATCCTCGAGCACTTCGCCGACCCTGAGGGCGGCTGGTTCGACACCGCGGACGATGCCGAGCAGCTGCTCGTGCGTCCCAAGGACATCTCCGACAATGTCACGCCCTCCGGGACCTCCGCTGTCGCCCACGCGATGCTCGCGCTGGCGGCCGTGACGGGCGAGGACCGCTACCGCGACGCCGCCGAGCTGTCCGTCGACGCCGCCGGTCCGCTCGTGCGCCAGGTCCCGCGCTACGCGGGATGGACGCTCGCAGCGGCGGAGGCACTGCTCGCGGGACCCGCGGAGATCGCGGTCGTCGGCGATGACGCGGCCCTGCACCGGGCGGCCCTCGCGCTGCCGACCGCTGGTGCGGTAGTCGTGCGGGGCGAGGAGGGCCTGTCGGTGCCGCTCTTCGAGGCCAAGACCCGCATCGACGGTGCGACCGCCGTCTACGTCTGCCGGGACCACGTCTGCCAGCGTCCCGTCACCAGCCCCGAGGACCTCTAGGCTTCGCCCAACTTTTGCCGGGTTGTGGCCCCGACACGCCGGGCGTCCAGGGCCACAACCCGGCAAAAGTCGGCCCCGGAGGGGGCGGAGGCTCGTCAGCCGTAGACGAGGAGGCTGACGCCGACGTAGTGGACGATGAAGGCGGCGATCGTCAGCGTGTGGAACACCTCGTGGAATCCGAACCAGCGCGGGAACGGATCGGGCCATTTGAACCCGTAGACGAGCGCCCCCAGCGTGTAGAGGCCGCCGCCGACGATCATCAGCACCAGCACCGCCGTCGGCGCGGCATCGACGAACTCGGGCCAGTAGAGGACGGCCGCCCAGCCCAGCACCAGATACAGCGGCACGTAGATCCACCGCGGCGCGCTCAGCCAGAAGACCTTGAAGACGACGCCCAGGAGCGCACCTCCCCACACCAGCGAGAGCATGATCGCCGCGTGCGAGCCGGACAGCAACAGTAGCGAGAACGGGGTGTAGGAGCCCGCGATCATGATGAAGATATTCGAGTGGTCGATCCTCTTGAGCGCCAGCTGGACGCTCTCGTGCCAGCGTCCGGTGTGGTAGACGGCCGACACCACGAACAGCGCGAGCGAGCTCACCATGAAGACGGCGGCACCGGCCCGCGCCAGGGGATCGTCGGCGATGACCAGCATGACGACGAAGGAGAAGAAGGCCAGCGGGGCCGTGGCCAGATGCAGCCAGCCACGTAGCTTGGGCTTGATGACCTCGACACGTGCCTGCAGACGCTCGGAGACATCGTCGAGCAGCGTGTCGGGGGAACGTCGGGTCACACGTCGAGGATAGTCCGCCCCGGTGCCAACCCGTCAGCGATGTGTGCGCTCTCACGTGCTCGCCCTGGCGGGGAGCGTAGGCTGACCCGCATGGGGATGAGTGACCTGCTGTACGGCGTGTACGAGCGCCGGCTCATGAACGGGCTCGACCCCGCTCGGCTTCCGCATCATGTCGGCGCGATCGTCGACGGCAACCGTCGCTGGGCTCGCGGTGAGGGCGCGGGCGTCGACCACGGTTATCAGGCCGGCGCCGAGAAGATCACCGAGTTCCTGGGCTGGTGCGACGAGCTCGACGTCAAGATCGTCACCCTGTGGGTGCTGAGCACCGACAACCTGCGCCGATCACCCGATGAGCTCGCCGCCCTCCTCGCCGTCATCGAGCAGATGGTCGACTCGCTGGCCGCCTCGCGCCGCTGGCACGTGCGGCTCATCGGCAATCTCGACATGCTGCCGCAGGAGTCCGCGATCCGGCTGAAGTCCTCCGCCGATGCCACGGCCGACATCACCGGCCTGCACGTCAATGTGTGCGTCGGCTACGGCGGTCGCCAGGAGCTCACCGATGCCATGCGCTCGCTGCTGCTGGAGCAGGCGGCTAAGGGACGCACGCTGGACGACATCGCCACGACCCTCGATGTCGACGACATCGCCGAGCATCTCTACACCAAGGGGCAGCCCGACCCCGACCTCGTCATCCGCACGTCCGGCGAGCAGCGGCTCAGCGGATTCCTGCTCTGGCAGAGCGTGCACTCGGAGTTCTACTTCTCCGATGCGCTGTGGCCGGCATTCCGGCGCGTCGACTTCCTGCGCGCGATGCGTTCCTATGCCTCGCGCGAGCGCCGCTTCGGCGCCTGAGCGTGCGCTGTCGGTCACCGGACCGTCATCGCGAATTGATCTGACCGTCACCCGCGTTCTGGCGTGTCGACGGCGGGTGGGCGCACGGCAGGCGTAGCTTCGAGATGTGCCGAAGCTCGCCCCTGAGATGAAGGTGCCCTTGCTCGTATCGATGATGTGAGGGCCGGGCGCAGGGTGCGTGCGCGGCTCTCGAGGAGACTGCCGTGGCTACACAGAGCACTGTCGATTGCCGGACCTACGTCCTCGACACCAGCGTCCTGCTGGCCGATCCGGCCGCCCTGCAACGGTTCCATGAGCACGAGGTCGTCATCCCCGTCGTGGTGATCACCGAGCTCGAGGGCAAACGCCATCATCCCGAGCTCGGCTACTTCGCCCGGAGCGCACTGCGTTTCCTCGACGATCTGCGAGTCGAGCACGGCACCCTCGCCTCGCCGCTGCCCATCGGCGACGAGGGCGGCACGGTGCGCGTCGAGTTGAACCACACCGATGCGGCCTCGCTCCCCGCCGGGTTCCGCCTCGGGGACAACGACACCCGCATCCTCGCCGTCGCCCGCAATCTCGCGAACGAGGGGCGCGACGTCACGCTCGTCTCCAAGGACCTGCCGATGCGGGTCAAGGCCTCGGCGGTCGGTCTGCGGGCCGAGGAGTACCGCGCCGAGTGGGCACTCGAGTCCGGGTGGACCGGCATGGAGGAGCTCGAGATCGACGCCCTCGACCTCGACGACCTCTACGAGCACGGCACGATCGATCTCGAGGCGGCGCGCGATCTCCCGTGCCACACCGGGCTCGTGCTGCTGTCGGACAAGGGCAGCGGACTCGGGCGCGTCACCGCCGACAAGCAGGTGCAGCTGGTGCGCGGCGATCGCGAGGCCTTCGGCCTGCACGGCCGGTCGGCCGAGCAGCGCGTGGCATTGGACCTGCTGCTCGACCCGAGTGTCGGCATCGTCTCCTTGGGGGGCCGGGCCGGCACCGGCAAGTCGGCGCTCGCGATCTGCGCGGGCCTCGAAGCCGTTCTCGAACGCGGCCAGCACAAGAAGGTCGTCGTCTTCCGGCCGTTGTACGCGGTCGGCGGACAGGAGCTCGGCTACCTGCCGGGCAGCGAGTCCGAGAAGATGGGCCCCTGGGCGCAGGCGGTCTTCGACACGCTCGGCGCCGTCACCTCGCCCCCGGTGATCGAGGAGATCCTCGACCGCGACATGCTCGAGGTCCTGCCGCTCACCCACATCCGCGGGCGTTCGCTGCACGATGCCTTCGTCATCGTCGACGAGGCGCAGTCCCTGGAACGCAATGTGCTGCTGACGGTGCTCTCCCGCATCGGGGCGAACTCCAAGGTCGTGCTCACCCACGATGTCGCGCAGCGCGACAATCTGCGCGTCGGCCGTCACGACGGCGTGGTGGCCGTGGTCGAGAAGCTCAAGGGACACCCGCTGTTCAGCCACGTCACGCTCACCCGTTCCGAGCGCTCGCCCGTCGCGGCGCTGGTGACCGAGATGCTGGAGGACGTCACCCTCTGACGCGGCTGTCTCGCTCCACGACCTGAGGGGTGCGTCAGTCACCGCTCAGGGTGGGGTGGGTCTTCAGCTGCAGGGATCGACCGGTGCGTCCCGTTCGGCGCTCTCGAGACGGTAGACCGGACGGCCACACAGCTCGCCCACCTCTGTGTAACGGTCGTCGAGGAGATCGGTGGGACCGGTGAAGCGGTAGCTCGGCCAGCGGTCCGGCTGCGTGGTGAGCACGAGCCAGGTGGGCGGGTCCTCGCCGCGCACGAGACCGGCGAGGGTCGAGAGATCGGTGTCGCGCACGATCGCCGGCAGCATCCACAGATACGGGTACGGCGTGTCCAAGCCGCTCGCATAGGCGATATTCGCCCCATAGGGGAAGACGACGATCGAGTCGCCGGGTTCGGAGACGTCCGCGATCGCCTGCCCGGAGCGCTCGCGCATCGTCTGCGTGGGGGTATCGCTCTGACGCGACTGCTCCACCAGCCCGGCGATCAGCACGAGTGTCAGCGCGGCGGCGACCGCGAGCCGGCCGCGGAACCGATAGGTCGCGGCGGCCACGCCGGTCAGCACCGCCACCGGTCCGCACAGCTGCACCAGATAGTGCAGCCAGGCGCTGCCTCCGGCCGCGACCGAGAAGAGGCCGAAGGCCACGACGGCGAGCACGCCGACGACCGCCGCCGACCGACGTCTCCACAGGAGCGGCAGCGCGACGGCCGTGAGGGGCACGGCACCTCCGAGGACGAGGGCGAGACGAAGCTCGGATCGGCGTTCGATGACGGCCGCGGACTCCTCGTTGATGGCTCGCGATGCCTCGATCCGGAACGGATACAGAGCGTCATAGAGCTCCGCGGGGGGTGTCCCTCGCGTCCACGACCACAACAGGATCACCGCCAGCGCCGCCGCAGCTCCCCCGAGGAAACCGAACATCAGCACACGGGCCCTGGCCCAGTCGATCTCGCCTCGCAGGAGCCCGACGAGCCCGGCCACCGCGGCGAACACCGCCACGTCGACGAAGTTCTGTTTGATCATCATCGCGATGAGCCCGGCGACCCCCGCGAGGACGGCACGCACCAGCACCTGACGGTGCGAGGCGTCCGGGGCGAGCGCCGCGACCGCGGCCCATAGCCCGGCGAGGACGAAGGGCGCCGCGAGCAGTTCGCCGTCCACGCGCCCGTTGGCCACGATCGGTGTCGCCACCATGAGGGCCGCCGCCCAGGCGGCGGGGACGGCCGCGGCGCCTCCGGCGATCCGGACCGCGACGCGCGCGGCCAGGGCCACGGTCAGCGCCGCCGCCAGAACACCGATGAGGCGCAGGGCGTAGAGGCCGCCGGCGGCCTCGGCGAAGCGGAAGATCGCGATCAGCGCCGGCGGTCGGTCGACCCACTGCGCGCCGTAGAGCTGATCGCCCGCCGAGCTCCATCCCCGGCCGACGATGAGGAATCCGGCCTCATCGGGGGTGAGGGGATGGCCCAGCCGGGGCAAGCGGCTGGCAATGGCGACGACGATCGCGAGGGCCACGAGCAGCAGACGCGATCGGGTCACGGTGTCACCGTAACGGGAGGGTCCACCTCCGGCGGCCCGGGACGGGCACTCGGCTACCGTTGGACCGCTATGGACCGCCGCCCCGCCTGGATCCTCGGGATCGTGACGACCCTCGTCTACTCGGCACTCGGTGTGCTGCGTTTCCGGCGTCTGACCGTGACCTCGTGGGACAACGCCATCTTCGAGCAGGCGCTCGCGGCCTATGCGCGATTCGAGGCGCCGATCGTGACGGTGAAGGGCCCCGGCTACCACATCCTCGGGGACCACTTCTCTCCGATCTACGCGCTCCTCGCCCCCGTGTACCGGGTGTTCCCGCATGCGCAGACCCTGCTGGTGGCACAGGCGGTCCTCCTGGGGCTCTCGGTCGCGGTGATCACCGCCCTCGCCGTGCGTCACCTCGGTTCGCTCATCGGCACGACCATCGGCGTGCTCTACGCGCTCTCCTTCGGCCTCCAGGCGGCTGTCGCGGCGGACTTCCACGAGGTGGCCTTCGCGGTCCCGTTGCTGGCGCTCGCCGGAGCCGCCTTCGTCGAGGCGCGCTACGACCGGGTGATCTGGTGGTCGCTGCCGTTGCTGCTCGTCAAGGAGGACATGGGGTTCACCGTCGCGGCGATCGGTCTCGCGCTGTGGCTGGCGGGGGAGCGACGCAAGGGGATCGGCCTGGGCATCGGAGGCGTGGCGGCGGTCGCGATCGTGGTCGGTCTCGTCATCCCGTCCTTCAACACGGGTGACGCCTACGACTATGTCGGCACGCTGGGCGGGGATGCCGGCATCTGGTCCACGCTGACCGCGGAGCCCGGGCGCAAGCTGCTCACGGTGGCGCTGACCTTCGCGATCACCGGGGCGGCGGCGCTCATGTCACCGTGGGCGGTCGTGGTGGTGCCGACCTTCCTGTGGCGGTTCGTCGGCGACAACCCGTTCTACTGGGGCACCGAGTGGCACTACTCGCTGACGCTCATGCCGGTGGTCTTCGTCGCGATGATCGACGTGCTGGCCCGTCGCCCGCGGCTGGTATGGCCGGCCGTGGCGCTCGGCGCGGCAGCGACCGTCTACACCCTGATCGGATCGCCGCTGACGTCCCTCGCCGAGCTGGACACGTGGCGTGAGTCGCCGCGGGCGGAGGCGGCGCAGGGGGCGATCAGCCAGCTCCCGCGAGGCGCGGCGGTCGAGTCCGATCTCGGACTGCTCACGCAGCTGGCGACGGACCACGAGCTGTACTGGCGCGGGACCATCGGCGACGTGGTGCCGGACTACATCGTCTTCGACAGCGCGATCTCGTCCGATGACATCGTCCAGTACGGCCGCAAGGCCCACGGCACCGACTACACCGTCGTTTACGACGAGGGCGGCTACGTGGTCGCCCGCCGGGGCAGCTGACAGAACCCGTTGAGTGTGGGAGGTGCCCCCACACTCAACGGGTGGGCGTCACGGGTGGGTCATGCTCATGACGTCGAGGGCGCTGTCCAGGTCGGCCTCGGAGATGTCCCCGCGCTCGACATAGCCGTCCTCGATGACGACCTCGCGGATCGTCTTGCGCTCCTTGACCGCCTTCTTGGCGATCGCGGCGGCGTTCTCGTAGCCGATGTGCCGGTTGAGCGGCGTGACCACCGAGGGGCTGGACTCCGCGTACTCGCGGCAGCGGTCCTCATTGGCGGTGATGCCGTCGATGCAGCAGTCGGCGAGGGTCACCGAGGAGGTGGCGAGCAGACGCATCGACTCGAGCAGGTTGCGGCCGATGACGGGCAGCATCACGTTGAGCTCGAACGAGCCCGAGGCGCCGGCGACGGTGATCGTGGCGTCATTGCCGATGACCTGCGCGGCGACCATGAGGGTCGCTTCGGGCAGGACCGGGTTGACCTTGCCCGGCATGATGCTCGACCCGGGCTGCAGATCGGGCAGGTTGATCTCGGCGAGACCGGTGCGCGGCCCCGAGCCCATCCAGCGCAGGTCGTTGCAGAGCTTGGTGAGGCTGACGGCGATGGTCTTCAGCGCGCCGCTCATCTCCACCAGGCCGTCACGGGCGCCCTGCGCCTCGAAGTGGTCGGTGGCCTCGGTGATCGGCAGGCCGGTGGACTCGGCGAGGATCTCGATGACGCGCTGGGGGAAGCCCTGCGGGGTGTTGATGCCGGTGCCGACGGCGGTGCCGCCGAGGGGGACCTCGGCCGTGGCCGGCAGCGCCGACTCGACCCGGCGGATGCCCTTGCGGATCTGCGCCGCGTAGCCCGCGAACTCCTGTCCGAGGGTGACCGGGGTGGCGTCCATGAGGTGCGTGCGGCCGGACTTGACCACCTGCGAGAACTCGTCGGCCTTGCGCTCCAGCGTGGTGGCGAGATGGTCGAGACCGGGGATGAGCTGCTTGATGGCGGCCTCGGTCGCGGCCACGTGGATCGAGGTCGGGAAGACGTCGTTGCTGGACTGCGAGGCGTTGACCTTGTCGTTCGGGTGGACCTCGCGGCCGAGGTTCTTGCTCGCGATCGTCGCGATGACCTCATTGGTGTTCATATTGCTCGACGTGCCCGAGCCGGTCTGGAAGACGTCGATCGGGAACTGGTCGTCGTGCTGACCGGCGGCGACCTCGGCGGCCGCGGCGGCGATCGCGTCGGCCTCGTCCTGGCCGATGATGCCGAGCTCGGCATTCGCCTTGGCGCAGGCGGCCTTGATCTGCGCGAGGGCGCGGATCTGCGCCGACTCGATCGGCGTGCCGGAGATCGGGAAGTTCTCGACGGCGCGCTGGGTCTGCGCCCGCCACAGGGCGTCGGCCGGGACCCGGACCTCGCCCATGGTGTCGTGCTCGATGCGGTATTCGGTCATGCCCGCACCCTATCGTCCGTGGACCTGTACCGAGATGTGCTCCCTACACGTCGACCGAGGACGGTAGTGGTTGACGAAGTGGGAGCACATCTCGGTACAGGGCGGTCAGATGATCGCGTCGGTGAGGTGGTTGGGCGTGCCGAAGCGGTGAGCGGTGATGCTGATCGCCTGCTCGTGCAGGAAGGGCAGCAGCTCGATGCGTCCGGCCTCGGTGACCTCGTGGTCGTAGACCGCGATATCGGGACGGCCGTCGACCGCCGGGTAGACGGCCGAGGCGGAACCGCCGATCAGCCGCACGCGACGGGCCGGGCCCGAGGCGAGCGAGCGCAGCCAGGCGTCGTCGGTGAGGACCTCGAGCTCCAGTCCGCTGCCCTCGACGAGGGGGGCGTAGCGACGATCCGGCAGCGAGACGGTCACCGGAGCCCCCACCGCGAGTGCCGCGGCGACGACCCGCACCAGGTCCGCGACCTCGCCGCCGGCGGTGAGCCGGATGACGGCGGGGCAGGGCAGGTAGCGGAACACATTGCGCTCGGCGGTCAGGCCGCTGACATCCTTGCGGACGCCGAACTCCGAGCGGAGCATCGCCGCGTCACTGTGCGTCGCCCGAGTCAGCCGCTCGCGGGCGGCGTCGTCGAGTCCGGCGACCTTGGCGGCCTCCTGGACGAAACCGATGACCTCATCGGCCGGGCTGTCCTGGGCCGATGCCTCGGCGGTCGTCCAGTCGCCGAGCGCGACCAGGTAGTTCGGTCCGCCGGCCTTGGCGCCCGGGCCGACCGCCGACTTCTTCCAGCCGCCGAAGGGCTGCCGCCGCACGATCGCACCGGTGATGCCGCGGTTGACGTAGACATTGCCCGCCTGCACGTTCTTCAGCCACACGTCGATGTCATCGGCGTCAAGGGAGTGGAGTCCGGCGGTGAGGCCGTACTCGACCCGGTTCTGCAGCTCGATCGCCTCGTCCAGGGTCTCGGCCGTCATGATGCCGAGGATCGGTCCGAAGTACTCGGTGAGGTGGTACTCCGAGCCCGGGGCGACACCGTCGCGGACGCCGGGACTCCACAGCCGGCCGGTGTCATCGAGCTGCTGAGGACGTACCAGCCAGGTTTCGGTCGAGCCGAGCTTGGTGAGACCGCGTCGCAGCTTGCCCTCGGCGGGCTCGATGACCGGACCCATCTGGGCCGTCGGGTCGAACGGCCAGGCCACCTTGAGGGAGCGCACGGCGTCGAGCAGCTGGCGGCGGAAGCGCGGCGACTTCGCCACGGAGCCGACCAGGATCACCAAGGAGGCGGCCGAGCACTTCTGACCCGCGTGGCCGAAGGCGGAGTAGACGACGTCCTTCACGGCGAGGTCGAGGTCGGCGCTCTCCGCGACGATGATCGAGTTCTTTCCGCTGGTCTCGCCGAAGAGCGGCAGATCGGGGCGGAAGCTGCGGAAGAGCTCGGCGGTCTCGAAGGCGCCGGTCAGGATCAGCCGGTCGACCCGCGGGTCGCCGATCAGCTGGCGACCGAGCTGGTCCTCGCCGACGTTGACGAGGCGCAGCACGTCGCGCGGTACTCCGGCCTCCCAGAGCGCCTGGACCATGATCGCGCCGCCGCGCCGGGCCTGGGGCGCGGGCTTGATGATGACCGACGAGCCCGACGCGAGGGCCGCGAGCGTGGAGCCCGCGGGGATCGCGACCGGGAAGTTCCACGGCGGCACCACGAGGGTCAGATTCACCGGATGGAACTCCGCCCCGTCGACCGTGTCGAGCTCGCGGGCCAGTTCGGCGTAATGCAGGGCGAAGTCGATCGCCTCGGACACCTCCGGGTCGGACTGGTCGAGGGTCTTGCCGCACTCGGAGGCCATGACCTCCAGCAGCCGGGCGCGGTTCTTCTCCAGGCTGTGCGCGGCGCGCACCAGGATGTCCGCGCGCTCGGCACCGCTCAGCGCACCCCACGAGGCCGATGCGCCGACGGCACCGGCGATCTGGTCGTCGAGATCGCGCGGGTGGGCGACCGTATGGTCGGCCACGACGTCCTCGCCCAGCACCGAGTCCTCGATGCGGGCGAAGATCCCGCGCGCCCACTCCAGATTGGCCGGGAGCGAGGGGTCGGTGTCGGGGGTGTTGGCGAACTCCGCGGGGAACGGCTCGGGATCGGCGTGGCGGTCCTGCGCCCGGTTCGGCAGGGGCGCCTCGGTGAACATCATGCCCAGTGACGTGCGGAAACGCTGCTCCTCACGGCGGAAGAGGTCCTCATTCGACGAGAGCTCGAAGACCGCCGACATGAAGTTCTCGGAGCTGGCGCCCTCCTCGAGCCGGCGGATGAGATAGGCGATCGCGACATCGAACTCGCGGGGGTGCACGACCGGGGTGTAGAGCAGCAGCTCGCCCACGTCGCGGCGTACGGCGGCGGCCTGGCCGGGTGCCATGCCGAGC
>JAEZEJ010000027.1 GCA_023417775.1 Actinomycetes bacterium
GGGCCCGACGCGATGGTGTCGGGCCCCGCTGCTGTGTCCTGACGTGTGCCGCCCCGCCCTCGGCGGAAGACCGTCAACCCTTCCTCCGCGCTGGCGGTGGCGCAGCGACGTTATCCGTGCTCGATGGGGTTGACGACGTACCGCCACCGGGTGGGAAAGGTTGACCAGGTACCGCCCGCAGGGAAAGGGAAAGGGAAAGGTCGGCCGCCCCTCGGGAAAGGTCGGCCGCCCCTCGGGGAAGGGCGGCCGACCCGGAGCAGATCAGCGTCAGCTGTTGAGGGCGGCGGCGTCCTCGGCGAGCTCGTGCTTGCGGACCTTGCCGGTAGCGGTCATGGGCAGTGCGCCGACGATCTTGACGAGCGGCACCTTATAGGTCGCCATGTTCTCGCGGCTCCAGGAGACCAGCTCATCGGCCCTCACCGTCGCCCCCTCGGCGGGCAGGACGAAGGCCACCGGTCGCTGTCCGGAGTCGGGATCATCGGTCGGGACCACGGCCACCGACTCGACCAGCGGGTGCTGGGCGAGCAGCACCTCGATCTCGGCGGGGAACACGCTCATGCCCTTGACCTTGATCATCTCCTTGCGACGACCGAGGTAGTGCAGCAGGCCCTGCTCGTCGATACGGCCGTTGTCACCGGTGTGGATCCAGCCGTCGACGAGCTGATCGGCGGTCGCCTCGGGGTTGCGCCAGTAGCCATCGGTCACCGAGGGGCTGCGGACGATGATCTCGCCGACCTCGCCCAGCGGCAGCGGTGTCTGCGTGCCGAACTCGACGACCGCGATATCGGTCCCCGGCACCGGCAGGCCGCAGAAGACCGGTTCGGCCAGGAGATCCTCGTCGTCGGCGGCGAAGCCATAGGGCACGCAGTCGATGGTGTGCGTCTCGGTCATGCCATAGGACGACTCGCGCAGTGTTCCGCCCGACGGCGCCGCGGCGGCCCAGTCGGCGCGCACCTGCGGGGTCATCTTGCGGACGAACGAGACGGCCTGCGGGTCGACCAGCGATGACAGGTCGCGCTCGCCGATATCCGGGCGGGCCATCAGCTCCAGGTAGTTCTCCACGGTGCCGGTCATGACGCTCACGCCGTAGGTCTCGATCGCCTCCAGCGTCGTCGCGGCATCCCAGCGCGCCATCAGCACGCTCGTGCCACCCAGCACGAAGGGCAGCAGGATGCCGAGATCCTCGCCGGCGATCCAGAAGATCGGGAGATAGCAGAGGCTGGTGAAGCCGGACTCGGCGGAGAGCTGGGTCGCCGTGGTCGCGGAGGCGGCGGTGTAGAGCATGTGCCGCTGCGTGTGCTGGCAGCCCTTGGGCAGACCGGTCGTGCCACCGGTGTAGTTGAGCGCGGCGAGGGCATCGAGGTCGCCGTCGTCTCCCCCGAAGGGCTCGTGGGCGACGGCCTCGGCCCAGCCCTCCTCCACGACCAGTACCCGCACGCGGTCGTCGAGACGGGGCTGCACCTCGTCCACCGTCGACGCCAGGGCCTGGTTGGTGATGACCAGGCGCGGTTCGGAGTCGCGCAGCTCGTGGGTCAGCTCGGCCGGCGCGAACATCGGATTCACGGGGACGTGCACCGCGCCCAGGCGCAGGATGGCCAGGAAGGCGATGACGAAGTGCGGGCTGTTGCCGAGGTAGACGGCGACACGGTCCCCGCGGGAGATGCCCTGAGCGGACATCCAGCCGGCGAGCCGGCGATGCAGGTCGTCGAGCTCGGGATAGGTGTAGTCGACACCCTGGAAGGTCAGCGCCGTGGTGTCGGGTCGCTGCGCGGCCCAGTGGCTGACATGCGCTGGGATGGTGATCTCACCGGCCGGGTAGATGACGTGATCGGGAATGCCGGAGGGACGGCGGCGCGCCTGCAGCCGACGCAGGTCGGCGATGTAGGTGTCGAGATCGGTGGTGCTCACTGCTCGCTCGCTCATGGGGAGTCCTCTCACCAGGTGTCGATATAGCGGGTGCCGCGTTCGGCAGGGGTGTGGTGGCCGAGGGTCGCGAGGATCCACCGCCGTGAGTCGGCGGGGTCGATGACCTCGTCGAACTCGTGCTTCATGGCGCCGTTGATGGCCTTGCCGGTCTCATAGTGCTCGTCGATCAGCTGCTGGTAGCGGCGCTCGCGCTCGTCGGGATCCTCGATCGCGTCCAGCTCCTTGGCGAAGCCGAGGCGCACGGCCCCCTCCAGGCCCATGCCGCCGATCTCGCCGGTGGGCCAGGCGATCGTCGCGATGGTGGCCATGAAGCTGCCGGCGGCCATCGCCTGGGCGCCGAGCCCGTAGCCCTTGCGCAGCACGATCGTCATGATGGGCACGCGCAGATGCGAGGAGATGACGAACAGCCGGCTGAAGTGACGCACCGTCGCGGTCTTCTCCGACTCCGGGCCCACCATGAAGCCCGGGGTGTCGCACAGGGAGACGACCGGGAGACCGTGGGCATCGCAGAGCTGCAGGAAACGCGCCATCTTGTCCGCGCCGTCGGCATCGATCGCCCCGCCGAGATGCGCGGGATCATTGGCGATCAGTCCGATGGCCCGTCCCTCGATCCGCACGAGGGCGGTGACGGCGCCCGGAGCGAAGCCGCCCCGAAGCTCCAGCACCGAGCCTTCATCGGCCAGCAGTTCGATGAGCCGGCGGATGTCGTAGACCTGTTTGCGATTCTCACCGATGGCATGACGCAACCGGCGCTGGTCGGCGGCGGTCCATTCGGTCGTCCGGCCGGTGAAATAGGAGAGATAGCGCTGTGCGGCCTCGATCGCGGCGGCATCGTCCGCGACGAGGATGTCGACCACGCCGTTGGCGGACTGGACGTCCATCGGGCCGATGTCCTCGGGGGAGAAGCTGCCGAGCCCACCCCCCTCGATCATCGCGGGCCCCGCCATGCCGAGATTGGCGTCCTCGGTGCCGATGATGACATCGCAGCAGCCGAGCAGTGCGGCATTGCCGGCGAAGCAGCGGCCGGTGACGATGCCGATGGTCGGCACCAGTCCGCTCAGCGAGCCCATCGCCGCGAAGGTCGTGACGCTGAGGCCCGCCGCGATGATGTCGGCGGTGTCGGTGTCGCCGGGGCGGCCGCCACCACCCTCGGCGAACAGCACGAGCGGCACTTCCCGGGCTCGCGCGACCTGGATCATCCGGTCGGTCTTCTTGTGGTTGTAGTAGCCCTGGGTGCCTGCGAGCACGGTGTAGTCATACGCGAGCACGGCGCAGTCGATCTCGTCGATCCGGGCCAGGCCGGTGATGATCCCGTCGGCGGGCGTGTTGTCGATGAGGTCGTCGAGGTCGCGTCGGCTGCGTTGGGCGGCGACTGGGAAGGTGCCGTACTCGAGGAAGCTGTCCTCGTCGACGAGCGCGGCGATGGACTCGCGCGCGGTGAGATGGCCCTTGGCGTGCCGTCGCTCCACCGCCCGGGTGCGGGCGGTATCGCGGGTGCGGGCGATGCGATCGTGCAGCTCGGCCAGGTCGGGCCGGATGTGATCGAGGTCGTGCTCGGCGGCCTCCTCATCGGCCTCGTGCTCGGCGGCGTCGCTGGTGTCGAGGCGGGCGATCAGCTGTCCGGCGGCGACCTGGTCGCCCGCGCTCACCAGCACCTCGGTCACGATGCCGGGGGCGCCCGCGGCCACGGGGTGCTCCATCTTCATCGATTCCAGGGTCACGACGCTGCGCCGCGGTGCGATGCTCGTGCCGGGCTCGACATCGACCGAGACGACCGTGCCGCCGAGCGGAGCGATGACCTCGCCGTCGGTCGCGGGGGCGTCGGCGACCTCGCGGGCGAGGCGTTCGTCGAGATAGGCCGTCGTCATCCTTCCCTCGGTGACCACGGGGTCGATGAGGATCTCGCGCAGCAGCCCGGTATTGGTGCCGACACCGTCGAGGACGAGTCCGTCGAGCGCCTTGACGGCATCCGCGCAGGCCCCCGCGAAGTCGCCCTCCGTGACGGTGACGACCTTGGCGAGGAGGGAGTCGAAGGTGCCGTCGACGACCGTCCCGGCGGCCACATAGGTGTCGACGCGGGTGTCGTCGGGCAGCCCGACGCGCTCGATCATGCCGGTGGTGGCGGTCAGGGTGCCGTTCACCACCTGCTCGGCGTTCACCCGCGACTGGATCGCGAAGCGACCGGCGGGCGGCGTGACGGTGCGGCCGGCGACCCCGAGGTCGTCCAATCCGCGGCCGACGGCGACCTGGAGCTGGAGAGCGACGAGATCGATCCCGAGGAGCTCCTCGGTGATGGTGTGCTCGACCTGCAGCCGGGGGTTGACCTCGATGAAGACGTGGTCGAGCTCGCCCGTGCGGGCCAGCGCATCGGCATCGACGAGGAACTCGACGGTGGCGAGACCGCGGTAGTCCAACGGGTCGAGCAGCGCGAGGGCGTCGGCCATCAGGCGCTCGCGATGGGCATCGGTCAACGCCGGGCTGGGAGCGATCTCCAGGACCTTCTGATGACGGCGCTGCACGCTGCAGTCCCTCTCGGCGAGCGCGACCGTGCGGCCCTGTCCGTCGCCGAGCACCTGCACCTCGATGTGCCGGGCGGAGGGCATCAGCCGCTCGGCGTAGACATCGCCGCGTCCGAAGGCGCGCAACGCCTCCGAGGCGCAGCGCGCGACGGCACCATCGAGCTCCTCGGGGTCGGTGACGGCGCGCATGCCGCGTCCACCGCCGCCCACGACCGCCTTGACCATGACCCCGGCCGGGTACTCCGCGAGCAGGCCGGCGATCTGCTCGGTGTCGGCGGGGGAGGGGGTCGAGGCCAAGACGGGTACGCCGACGGCTCGGGCATGGTCGCGGCTGCATCCCTTGTCGCCGAAGAGGCGCAGGGCGGCGGCATCGGGGCCGACGAAGACCAGGCCGGCGGCACTGCACGCCTCGGCCAGCTCCGGGCTCTCGCTGAGGAATCCGTAGCCGGGGTGAACCGCCTCGCTGCCGGTGCGGAGCGCCGTGTCGATGACGGCCTGCAGGTCCAGATAGGCGGCGACGCCTGAGCCGGGCAGCTGCTCCGAGGCCGCGTCCAGGGGGGTCTCACCGCGGGCATGGACGTGTTGGGGCGTCCAGCCGAGGGCGCGGATCGTCCGGGCGATGCGGACGGCGATCTCGCCTCGGTTGGCGATGAGGACCTTCATGCGGACTCCTGCTGTTCGTGATGTCGACCACTGCGAGCATACTCTCGTTGACGCCACCGTCAACGATTAGTCTGGTGACATGACGAGCAGCGGATGGACCACGCGCGAGGCACATGACCGCATCGACTCCCCACGTCGCGCCGAGCTGCTGGTCGCCGCCCGCTCCGTCTTCGAGCGTCTGGGCTACGGCGCCGCGACGATCGCCGACATCACCGCGGAGGCCGGGGTGAGCCGGGCGACCTTCTACGTGTACTTCGCGTCGAAGGCCGAGGTCTTCGCCGTGCTGGCGGAGCAGGTGCGCGATGCCTTCCTCGCCGCGCAGCGGTTGAGCGCCGACGAGGACGGCGACACCCTGGCCGTGTTGCGCCGTACGCAGGGCACCACCCTCGACGTGGTGGTGGAGCACCGGTCGCTCATCGTGGTCTTGGACCACCAGTCCCTGGCCGATGAGGAGATCGCCAGGGTCTGGGAGCCGATCCGGCGCAGTGCGAGCGACCGCACCGCGCGCTACCTGGGTCGCGCCGTCGAGGAGGGGTCGATCGATCCGGTGGCCGACCCCCAGGTGCTCGCGCTGATGGGCGCAGGCCTCAACGACGAACTGGCCCCGCTCGTCGCCGCGGGCGAGGTCACCCGCGACGAGGCGGTCGAGCGTTCGATGGGGATCTGGGAGGCGGTCCTGCGACCGGTTCGCTGAGACCGATCAGCGCGGATGCTCGGTGAACCGACCGATCGACTCCGCGACGCAGATCGGCTTGTCGATGCCCTCCGCCTCGAAGTACTGGGTGGTCACGATCTGCGCGGCGTCGTCGCCGGCGCGATCCACGCGAGTCACGGTCGCCCGCATCCGCACACGGCTGCCGACCGGGCGGGGGTGGGGGAACCGCACCTTGTCGTAGCCGTAGTTGAGGCTGTGCAGGAAGCCGTCGAAGGCCATCAGCTCCTCCATCATCGCGGGCCCGAGCGACAGCGTGAACAGGCCGTGGCCGATGGTGCCGCCGAAGGGCCCCGCCGCGGCACGCTCGGGGTCGACATGGATCCACTGGTGGTCGCGGGTGACATCGGCGAACCGGTCGATCTCGTCCTGGGTCAGCGTGTGCCAGGCGGATGGTCCGAGTTCGGTCCCGACGAGGGCTTCCAGTTCGGTGATGGTGGTGGGGCGAAGGGGAGCGGTCATGGATCCTCCTATGTTGAATGTGAGTTCAAGTTTGACATACGTGGCGAGCCACGTCACACTCGATCGCGGCGGTCGCTCCGCCGCGAGAGGCCTACGTCGCCCGAGGAGAGGGGTTTCCGAGTGGACCACGTGCGTGACCTGCGTGAGCGGGTCGACGACCTGCTGTTCCAGCACGATCCAGGACGGTTGTCCACCGAGGAGTTCCTCGGCGCACGCTTCGACGCCGGACTCGCCTGGGTGCACTTCCCCGAAGGCCTCGGCGGGCTCGGGCTTCCGCGCGAGCTGAACGCGATCGTCGAGGAGCGCCTCGCCGAGGCGGGAGCACCCGCCCCCGATACCTCCCGCAATGGGATCGGCCTGGGGATGGCCGCCCCCACCCTGCTCGCCTTCGGCACCGAGGAGCAGCAGCGCCGTTATCTGCGTCCGCTGTTCACCTGCGAGGAGATCTGGTGCCAGCTGTTCTCCGAGCCCGGGGCCGGATCGGATCTCGCCGCGGTCGCCACTCGCGCCGTGCTGGACGGCGACACCTGGGTCGTCGACGGCCAGAAGGTCTGGACCTCCGGGGCGCACAATGCGCAGCGCGCGATCCTGGTGGCCCGCACGGATGTGCACGTGCCGAAGCACGCCGGCCTCAGCTATTTCGTCGTGGACATGTCCGATCCCGGCCTGGACGTCCGTCCGCTGCGCCAGATCACCGGTGAGGCCGAGTTCAACGAGGTCTTCCTGAGCGGCGTCCGGGTGCCCGATGCCGATCGGATCGGTGCCGTCGGCGAAGGCTGGAAGGTCGCCACGACGACCCTCAACAACGAACGCGTCGCGATCGGCGCCGGGGCCGATCGCGAGGCCGGCCAGATCGGCCTCGTCGCTCGCCGTTGGCGCGAGGAGCCCGAGCTCCGCACCGCGGCGGCCCATGAGGAGCTCCTGCACTGGTGGGTCGAGGCCGAGGTCACGCGCATCGCCGGTGAGCGGCTGCGGCAGCAGCTCGCCGCCGGTCAGCCCGGGCCGGAGAGCTCGGCGATGAAGCTGGCCTTCGCCCAGCAGGCCCAGGCCATCACCGGCTTCGCCCTCGAGCTCGATCCCGATGCGGGTCTGCTGTACGACGACTGGACGATGGTCCGCTCGGCCTCCGCATCCTTCCTCGGCCGCGAGCCGGGCTTCCGCTATCTGCGCGCCAAGGGCAACTCGATCGAGGGCGGCACCAGCGAGATCATGCGCAATGTCATCGCCGAGCGGGTGCTCGGCCTGCCGGCCGAACAGCGCCCCGACAAGGGCGTCCCCTTCAACGAGGTGCCGCGATGAGCAGAGACACCGGTCTGAACCGAGATTTGCTGGGTTCTTGTCAACCCGCGGCGGTCTCGGTTCACGAAAACCCAGCACATCTCGGTCCAGGCAGAGAGGTGTCGGCATGAGCGATCTGCTGTACTCCGATGTC
This sequence comes from Actinomycetes bacterium, assembly GCA_023417775.1. GTDB lineage: Bacteria > Actinomycetota > Actinomycetes > Propionibacteriales > Nocardioidaceae > Aeromicrobium. Next base: position 7,715 of record JAEZEJ010000027.1, read on the forward strand.
GAGCTGTCGCTGCGCGACAGCGTCCGTGCCGCACTGAAACGTCATGCCCCGCAGGACGCCACGGCCGGCCTCTACGATGATCCGTCCGCCGATCGGTCGGCGGCCTGGTCCGCTCTCGCCCGCGACCTCGGACTCGCGGGCCTCCTGATCTCCGAGGACCAGGGCGGCGCCGGTGCGAGCGCACGGGAGGCGGCGGTCGTGCTCGAGGAGATCGGCCGCGCGGTCGCGCCCGTGCCGTTCCTGACCAGTGCGGTCATCGCCACGACGGCTCTCGCAGCCGCCGGTGACGAGACCTTCCTGCCGTCGTTGGCGGCGGGCGACGCCACCGCCGTGCTCGTGCTCCCGTGGAGCGCCCGGGCCGGCGCCTGGCAGGCCGGAGAGCCGGGTGCGGACATCGGTCCGGTCGCCGGGGCCCTCGATGCCGATCTCTTCGTGGTGCCCTCGGCGGGCGACGACGAGCTGGAGCTGCGGGTCTACTCCCGCGACGAGGTCGAGGTCACCGCGTTGACCTCCCTCGACATGAGCCGCCAGCTGGCGACGGTCCGGACGAATGGAGACGGCCGGCTCGTCCTGGGCGGCGCGAGCGCCCC
>JAEZEJ010000063.1 GCA_023417775.1 Actinomycetes bacterium
GCGGGGGGGGGGGTGCGGGCGGCGGGGGGGGGGGCACCCCCCCCCCCCCCCCCCCACCTCCTACTCGGTCAGCAGTTGTACATGCCGCGCAGGTGGACGGGCAGGGGATTATTGCTCGTGACCTGGAAGTCCCACTTGACGGTCTCGCCCGGCGCTACCGTCCGGCAGGGCGGGTCGGGCTGGAAGGCGATGTCCGGCCTGACGCCGACCGACGAGTCGCCACAGTTGTTGTAACGCGCGACGCGATGGTCGATCGTGTATGTGCTGTAGCCGGCGGGGACCGTCTGGATCCACAAGCTGGCATCAGAAGACCCGCAGGGCACCGACTCGGCGCTGGCCGACGAGGTCCCGAGGGCGACGAAACCGGCGGGCAGCAAAGTGGCCGCCGCGAGTGTCTTGGCGAATGTGCGGAGTCCCATGGTTCTCAGCTCCTTCGACATTGACTCTCTAGCGTCTTCACCGTAGACACGGAATGTGACGTGCTGCACGTCGTCGACATGTGGAGTTCGGATCCCGAACTGGAACGCGTGACGAAAACCGTCGTGGGCGGGCGCCCGGGATGCTGTGAGGCGCGACCGCCGCAGGGATGATCGGCGTGCCAACCGTCGTCTCTTCGATGCCGAACTCCAGCCCCCGCGGGCGATCAGGGGTGGATGTGAACCCGGCCGTGTCGAAAGAGCACCGTTCTCTTCATCGAAGCAGTCAGCCGGCGGTGCAGCTTGAGTGAGGACGTCCCCTCTTCCGTACGATGGGGGACTGTGACTGACGTGCCGCAGACCCCCGAGACCGAGGACGACCTTCCCGAGCAGATGCGGGTGCGTCGCGAGAAGCGTCAGCGCCTCCTGGACGAGGGTGTCGACCCGTACCCGGTGACGGTCGAGCGCTCGCACGACATCCACGAGATCGTCGAGGCCTACGACCCCGAACAGCTGGGGGCCGACCACCAGACCGGTGTGACGGTCTCGATCGCGGGCCGCGTCATCTTCCTGCGCAATACCGGCAAGCTCTGCTTCGTGCGGCTGCGTGAGGGCGATGGCACGGAGATCCAGGCGATGCTGTCGCTGGCCGAGGTGGGCGAGGAGCGGCTGGCGGCCTTCAAGCAGATCGTCGACATCGGCGATCACCTGCAGGTCACCGGCGAGGTCATCACGAGCCGCCGCGGTGAATTGTCGGTCATGGCGACGTCGTGGCAGCTCGCCGCGAAGACGATGCGGCCGTTGCCGGTGGAGCACAAGCCGCTGTCGGAGGAATCGCGCGCGCGGCTGCGCTATGTCGACCTCATCGTGCGGCCTGAGGCGCGCGAGAACGTGCGGGTGAAGGCGAAGGTGCTCGGCTCGATCCGGCGGACCCTCGACGACCTCGGGTACATCGAGATCGAGACGCCGGTCCTGCAGCACACGAACGGCGGCGCCGCTGCGCGCCCGTTCCATACACATGTCAACGCCTACGACGAGGACGCCCTGCTGCGGATCGCGCTGGAGTTGCACCTCAAGCGTGCCCTCGTCGGCGGTATCGACAAGGTCTACGAGGTCGGCAAGACCTTCCGCAACGAGGGCGTCGACAATACGCACAATCCCGAGTTCATGATGCTCGAAGTGTACGAGGCGTACGGGTCCTACGACACGATGGCCGAGCTGATCCGCTCCCTCGTCGTGAACGCCGCCCGCGCGGTGGGCAAGACGGTCGTCCCGGCGCGCGATGGCAGCACCATCGACCTGGAGGCTCCCTGGCGACGCGCCACGATCCATGAGCTGGTGGCCGAGGCGACGGGTGCAGACGTCACGGCTGAGACCTCCTTCGACGAGCTCGTCGCCCTCGCGGACCGTCACGAGGTGACGCTGCAGGACCACTGGGGTGCGGGCGAGGTGCTGCTGGAGCTCTTCGAGAAGCTCGTCGAGCACACACTCATCCAGCCGACCTTCGTCTGCGACTATCCCGAGGCCGTCCGCCCGCTGGCCAAGAGGCACCGCACCACGTCGGGCCTGGTCGAGGCGTGGGATCTGATCATCAACGGCGTGGAGCTCGCTCCCGCGTACTCGGAGCTCAATGACCCGGTGATCCAGCGCGAACGGTTGGAGGAGCAGGCGCGTCTCGCGGCCGCGGGTGATCCCGAGGCGATGGACGTCGACGAGGACTTCCTGCGCGCGCTGGAGTTCGGCATGCCCCCGGCAGGAGGCATGGGCGTCGGGATCGACCGCCTCGTCATGCTCTTGCAGGGTATCGGCATCCGGGAGGCGATCCTCTTCCCAATCTCCCGCCGGGAGTGATCCGAGGCGTAGCGCGGGCACTGCTCCGATGTGCGAACCGTGGTCGCTGTGGCTACCACGATGCACGTCTCGCGAGACGGATCGTCACGTCTCGACGAGTGCGGTGAGCTCGTCGGCCAGCCACTCGCGATAGCGCGCCTGATCCCATCCGGCCGCGCGCAGATGCAGATAGGTGTCGGCCGCCACCAATAGGCCCACCATCGTCTCGACGTGCTCCGCGCGTTCCGGCGGGACGATCCCCGCTGCCGCCAACAGGGTCACGCCCTCACGGATGCTGCGGATACGACGCTCGTCGATGCGGCCGTACAGCTCGCGCACCTCCGCATCCGCATCGGCCGCAGCGCGGATACGGAGGGTCAAGTCGGCCATCCGGTCGAGCGCCGAGGTCATGAAGGCGGCGTATCCCTCGATCAGCTGCGCGCGATCAGCCGTGGCGAGCAGTTCGCCCATCGCCGCCGTGTCGTTCAGCGATGAGAAGTCCTCGACCCCGGCGAGAGCCACCTCGTAGGAAGCGAGCAGGAGGGCCGGCTTCGGCCCATGGAGCTGCACAGTCGGCACCGACACACCGGCCTCGGCGGCGATATCGCGCAGCGTGGTCAAGCCGTACCCGTCGCGCACGAAGAGCCGGTGGGCCGCCTCGATGACACGGCGCCGGGTCGCGGCGGCCTCGGCCTCGCGACGCGGCGACGAGTAGGGGCGGGTCGATCGTTCCTCAGTCACTGCCACTCCACCGAAAGTGCTTGACGGAATATTCGTTATTGCCCGACTATAACGAATAGGTCCGCGTCACCGGGCCCCGACCGAATCGAGAGCCACCATGACCGGACCGACCGACGACGACCGCGGCGAACGTCCAGAGGCGCGAGGCTGCGATGTCGCCGACCTGGCGGTATTCCACGGCTTCCTGCTCACCCTCTTCGACGACGCGCAGCGATGGGTGGCCGAAGCGCAGGATGCGTCACCCCGCCATGTCGCCCGCATGACACGGCATCTCGACCAGGTGATCGCCATCCTGCACGACCATCACCACGGCGAGGACCTCGTGCTGTGGGATCGACTGGCCGGCCGTGCACCCGCCTGCGTCCTCCACGTCGACGCCATGCGACGCCAGCACGAGAGCATCGCCGCTCGCGCCGCGACGGTCAGTGCCGATGTCGAGCGTTGGCGGCGGAGCGCGAATGATGCCGACCGCGAGCGGGTCGCGGCATCATTGCAGGCGCTGGTGGCCGAACTGCGCGACCACCTGGGCCAGGAGGAGCACCTCATCGCCCCGCTCGCCGCCACCGAGCTCACGCAGGCCGAGTGGGACGAGCTGGCCGAGCATGGTCGTCGTGCGGTACCGCGCGAACGACTCCTGCTGCAGCTCGGCCTCATGCTCGACGCCCTCAGCCCCGAGGACGCCGCGCACCTGCTCGCCTCACTCCCCGCCCCCGTACGGGTGATGTGGGCGGTGTTCGGCGTGCGCGTCTACCGCAGGCAGCGCGCG
>JAEZEJ010000135.1 GCA_023417775.1 Actinomycetes bacterium
CATGCTGCCGTCGCCGCGGTTGAGCCGCCATTTGCGGGGGCGCACCTGACCGGTGAGGTCGCTCATCGGCCGTTCGACCACGGGTAGGTCGGTTCGGACCACCGGCTGGATATCCGGTTTGACCTCGGGCTGCGCTGCCTCGTCGACCGTCACGGCCGCTCCTCTCGGACCCCGCCGCACAAATTGTGCGAACGCTTGTTTCCTGATATTGCCGCCGCGTCCGGGCGCTGTCAATATGGACTCATGGCCCAGGTCCGTCCCTACCGCGGCGTCGACGCGCCCCAGCGCATCGCCGAGCGCAAGCAGAAGCTGCTTCAGGCCGGGCTGGACCTACTCGGCGGGGAGTCGGCTCCCGCGGACCTGACGGTGCGCGCCATCTGCGCCCGGGCCGGTCTGGCGGCGCGCTACTTCTACGAGAGCTTCGTCGACAAGGACGCCTTCGTCAGCGCGGTGTTCGACTGGGTCGTCGCCGACATCGCCGCCACCACGCAGGCCGCGATGGCCGCTGCCCCGGCGCGGGAGCAGACCCATCAGGGCATGGCCAACATCGTGCGCACCATCTCCGAGGACGTCCGCGTAGGCCGGTTGCTGTTCAACATCCACCTGACCAACCCGGTGGTGGTGCGTAAACGCGCAGAGTCCGGGGCACTGTTCGCGCTGCTCTCCGGTCAGCACGCCGGCAATGCGCTGCAGGTGGCCCCCAGCGAACAGATCAAGGCCGCCGCGCATTTCGTCGTCGGCGGGGTCGGTCAGACGCTCAGCGCGTGGCTGGCCGGAGAGGTGTCCTTCGGCGGCGGGGAACTCGCCGCGCACCTCGCCGCGCTGATCGACCGCCTCGCCGATCCGGCGCTCTACCTGCCACGCGGTTAGCCGCCCGCCGGCACCCGCCGGTCGGCGGCCGTCTTCGGGGTGGCGCCGGTGTCGCTCTCACCGAATTCCTTGGTCCAACAGGCGAATTCCAGCGTGATGCCGTCGGGGTCGAGAAAGTAGAACGAACGCACGTACACCCCCGGATGCAGCGTCGGCGACACCTGCACCTCGCTCTCGTCGTGGTTGAGCACGGGCCCCACGCGCACTCCCTTGTCCTTGAGCCGCCGGCGGTACTCGTCGAACTTCTCGGCGGGGACGTGGAAGGCGAGGTGGTTCATCGTGCTCACCGCGCTGACGATGTCACCGATGCCGGGGATCGCGGACGGCGACGAGATCCCTGGGACCCGATCGGGCGCGTCGGCGACCCAGAAGAACGCCACGCAGTCGCCGTTTCCGGCATCGAAGAAGAAGTGCTGCCCCATCCCGCCGGGCAGGTCCAAGGACTTGACCAGCGGCATGCCGAGCACGCCGGTATAGAAGTCGACGGTCTTGCGCATGTCCGAGCACACCAGCGCGACGTGGTTGATCCCGCCGAGCTCGAACTCTGCGTTGGTGTTCTGCGGCTTGATCACGATCCCGCCCCCTCACGCCGGACTGAATCTAACATCGGGATTGCCCATCAGAACGTGCAACGAGCCACCCATCGACGAGAAGGCCGCACATCCATGACCGATATCAGCCGGGAGTTCATCGGTCTGGACTCGACAACGGCACACCGGGCCGGTTCCGGCGGTCACCCCTGCCAGGGGCTCTACCACCGCCCCGCCGGCAGCACACCGAAGGTCGCGATGGTCGCCACGCACTATCAGATCGACTTCTCCGAGCACTACCTCGCCGACTACATGGCCGCACGCGGCATCGGCTTCCTGGGCTGGAACACCCGTTACCGAGGATTCGAGAGCAGCTTCCTGCTCGACCACGCGCTGGTCGACATCGGCGTCGGCGTGCGGTGGCTGCGCGAGACCGCCGGTGTCGAAACAGTTGTGCTGCTGGGCAATTCGGGTGGCGGATCACTGATGGCGGCCTACCAGGCCAACGCGGTACACGGTCACGTCACCCCGCTGCCCGGGATGCGGCCTGCGGCCGGACTCGACGACCTGCCGCCGGCGGACGGCTACGTCGCCACCACCGCGCACCCCGGCCGGCCCGACGTCCTGACCGCGTGGATGGACGCCTCGGTGATCGACGAGAACGACGCGGTGGCAACCGATTCCGATCTCGACCTGTTCAACGAACGCAACGGCCCGCCGTATGACGCGGACTTCGTCGCGCGCTACCGTACCGCGCAGGTGGCCCGCAACGAAGCCATCACCGACTGGGCCGAGGAGGAGCTGACCCGGGTGCATGCGGCCGGGTTCTCCGATCGCCCGTTCACCGTGATGCGCACCTGGGCGGACCCCCGGATGGTCGACCCCACCCTCGAGCCGACGAACCGGCCCGCCAACTCGTGCTACGCCGGCGTACCGGCCAAGGCCAACCGCTCCACCTACGGCATCGCGGCGGCGTGCACGCTGCGCAACTGGCTCGGCATGTGGAGCCTGCGCCACGCCCAGACACGCGCCGAGCCGCACCTGTCCCGTATCGACTGCCCCGCACTGGTGGTCAACGCCGAGCAGGACACCGGCGTGTATCCGTCGGACGCACAACGCATCCACGACGCACTGGCCGGTACCGACAAGACGATGCGCTCGATCGACACCGACCACTACTTCACCACACCGGGAGCCCGGACCGAGAAGGCCGACCTCATCACCGAGTGGATCACCCAGCGGTGGTGAGAGTTCTGGCGCACTTCGTGGCAACTCCGAAGGTGCTGGATTTCCTTGCTCCGCATCGTGATTGGCTCGATG
>JAEZEJ010000141.1 GCA_023417775.1 Actinomycetes bacterium
ATGGATAAGTTATTTTAAATGGTTTTGCTCCGACTATTTCACCATCTCCTCGGACCAATCTAGTCTTAATTTCTGCTACAAAGGACCTTTTTCCCCAGTCTTTAGCATCAAAATCGAAGTAGTCATAAAATCCTATCGCATTTCCTTTGAGATCGTAGTATAGAGTTGCACTTCCTAATGAATTTGCATGAGCGGTACCGTAGAATGAAATCACCTTTTTTATCGCTGGCTTGCCATGGAAAGTCACTAAAGTGCCTGGTTTATTCGCGCCACCTTGTGCTTTGGCCATTTCAACTATCTCCTGGAATTGTGCCGTTGTTAGCACCATATCTCCCTTGGCTAGCCAATACCTTTCGAACATATCCTTGCCGGCTTCTGTACCCATGTAACTTCTATATAAGTTTCCGGGACTTTTTAACCTAGGACGCGGGTTTTCTTGCGTCTCAGCCTCGATGTTGTCGTCTGAACTAGTTTGTTCGATTTCTTTATTTTCCATTGATGCATTCTGACCGTTTTTTCCCGCAAGGCTTTGTTCTACAAAATCTTTCAATTTTTTCCGTAGGTCCATTGTGCGAAGCCCTTCTTCCATCAGTTCCATCGCTTCAGTACGGCCAGCTTGTGTGGCCCACATGCCGTCGGGATCCATAAATCTCATCGGATTGTTGAATGTGTACGTGTAAGGGCTCCACCTCCTACCTAATTCCCCTAACGGATCCACGACCATCCACCTCCCTGTCTGCGCATCATACATCCTTGCCCCATAGTCGTACCAGTCCAGGCCGCTGCCGTCACCGAACTCTTTCTCCTGCTTTTCCTTGCCGTTGTACTCATATTTATTATCCAGTTTGCCTAACGCCTTGGAACTAATCCCCGCCATAGTGAGTCCAAAAGGATAGTAATGCGTCTCTTCAATCAGCGGGCCCTGCTCGAGGGTGAGGCTGAAATTGTCAAAGTACACCAGCTCGTCACTTTCGTTGGTGAAGTAGATGTAGGCATAGCCATTCTTCTCTGCGGTGAGGACGTTGGAGAATTTCAGGTCGAAGGTTCTTTTTTGCCCCGGAGCGTAGTCCACCGGTATCGCGCGACTGTTCGCCGCGTTGAACTTCATCTGCTCGTTGAAGAATAACACACAGAGATAGGCCTTCGGTGCCTGGTTCGATGGGTTCAATGGGTCGGTATTCGCCGGCGTGTTCACAAAATTGCCGAAGTCCACGTTGTTGAGCTGGCCCGACACCGCAGTTCCCGCACCGTGCAACACCGGCGACACGACCGAGGCCGCATCAATTGAGGATGCAATACTCATCAGGATATTCTGCAACGTGTTGGTGTTCGAGTTGTTGGCATTCGTGCCGGGATAGAGATAATCCAGCGATGCATGTATTCTATCACCAGCCATCACTTTGAGCAACTTGGTTGCGCCGATTGCGCCACTACTTCTGCGCACCAGCATCACGTAATCGCCATTCGGATCGGTTCCCGGGTTTTCCATGCCTGCAGGCACCGTGTTGCGCACGCTGCTCACATTGATCGATGTGCTGTTCCTGTTTTCCCACTGCGCATTCTGTGCAGTGATGTTCTGGTTTTCGTACGTGAGCATTTCATAGGGGTTCACTTTCTGTTCATCGGTGAGTGTCATACGCACATTGCCGAGATGATCTTTGATGAAATAATCATACACAAACGGAACGCTTGTATCGCCCGTTGGCCGCACGCGGCCTTCTTCGTGTGCAAAGAACAGCAGCTTGTTAGGATCGGTGGTAGAACCAACGGTCTTTTCTTCGTACACAAAACCTCCGATGTAAGTGGTGGTGGTAGTGACCTGCTGGTTGCCGTTTTGTGCATGGGCAAATTCAACAACCTGTTTACGCAATTTAACACCCGCGGCGTCGTAGGTGTAAGTAACAGTGCCTTTGCCGGTGAAGCTTACTACAAGCGGCAGGTTGAGATGATTGTATGATATCAAAAATCCCTTGTTATTGTCGAGGTTCTGGTTGCCATTGGCATCGTGATCGTAGTCGTTCGATACATTGGTTCCGTTTCGGAAGTCGCCCAGCCTGATATTATCGTTGGGAATTCTGTCGATCACATTCAGCAGTTTGTTGCTGTTGGTTGCATAATAATATTCAAGGCTGTCTACGAGCACCGACGCCGTACCTTTCACACCGCGTTGGTTCATCGAGAGGATGTTACCATTAACATCGTACACCAGGTTCGATACGCTGAAGTTGATGCCTGCGCTGGTATTCCATCCGCCGTTGTTTTGCGTGAAGTCGGCTTTGGTAAGCCGGTTGGCATTGTCGTAGTTGAATCCATACGATCGCTGCTCGCCATCACCCTTGCTCTTCCACTTTATTCCACTGATATTGCCATTGAACTGCGGTTTGTTGTATCCAGATTCGTACGAAAGCTCCATACCAAAGTAGCGTTCTGGGGCCATCGGGCCGGAGTTCGCCACATAGTCTTTATTGATGCCGTTCATCCATCCGCGGATGTTGTAGGTGTAGTCGAGCGATTCAAGATAGCCGGCTGCGGTTTGTCCAACCTGTTTGGTACGCAGTTGGCCGAGTTCATCGTACTCGTGTTGGGATAAGATTTTTTCGACCGATCCGTTTACTGCCTTCTTAGTAGTTAGCACACGACCTGCATGATCGTATATGGTTTTGGTAAGTACGTTGGTCGTATTGCCCGAAGCCTGGTGCCTTGTATAGCTGCTGAGCAGCTTGCCGGAGAAATCGTATTGATTGGTTACAATGTCTACACCTCCGCCTATATTATCGCTGCTTGCCTGGATCATGCGCGATTTACTGTCGTAATAATTGGTGGTGAGCAGATAGGTAAACGTACCGAGTACTTTCGCCCGCACGCCGGTGACCAGGCCCTTTGTTAAGCTGCTTTGCACATTG
>JAEZEJ010000029.1 GCA_023417775.1 Actinomycetes bacterium
GGGCCGGATCCCGCTGGGGATCCGGCCCTTCGCCGGCTGACGTGAGTGCTTAACGCTCCTCGTCACCGCGGCAAGCCGCTCTGCAGCTGACGTGAGTGCTTAACGCTCCTCGTCACCGCGGATGAACGCCTCGAGCTTGTTGCGGCCCTCGGTGTCCTCGCGCTGCACCGGCGGGCTCTTCATCAGGTACGACGAGGCCGAGATCAGCGGGCCGCCGATGCCGCGGTCCTTGGCGATCTTGGCGGCGCGGATCGCATCGATGATGATGCCGGCCGAGTTCGGCGAGTCCCACACCTCGAGCTTGTACTCCAGGTTGAGCGGGACGTCACCGAAGGCACGGCCCTCGAGGCGCACATACGCCCACTTGCGGTCATCGAGCCACGCGACGTAGTCCGACGGGCCGATGTGCACGTTCTTGTCGTCGATCTTGCCGGCGAGCGAGCCATGCAGGTTCGAGGTCACGGCCTGGGTCTTGGAGACCTTCTTGGACTCCAGACGATCACGCTCGAGCATGTTCTTGAAGTCCATATTGCCGCCGACATTCAGCTGATAAGTGCGGTCCAGCGTCACACCGCGATCCTCGAACAGCTTGGCCATGACGCGGTGCGTGATGGTCGCGCCGACCTGGCTCTTGATGTCGTCGCCGATGATCGGCACTCCGGCATCCTCGAACTTCTTGGCCCACTCAGGGTCGGAGGCGATGAAGACCGGCAGTGCGTTGACGAAGGCGACGCCCGCATCGATCGCACACTGCGCGTAGAACTTGTCGGCCTGCTCCGAGCCCACCGGCAGGTAGGAGACGAGCACATCGGCGCCGGTCTCCTTGAGCACCTGCACGATATCGGCCGGATCGCCGTCCGCCTCGTCGATCGTCTCCTGGTAGTACTTGCCCAGGCCGTCGAGGGTGTGGCCACGCTGCACCGTCACACCGGTCGGGGGGACATCGGTGATCTTGATGGTGTTGTTCTCGCTGGCCTGGGTGGCCTCCGCCAGATCGAAGCCGACCTTCTTGGCGTCGACATCGAAGGCGGCGACGAACTCGATGTCCCGCACGTGGTACTCGCCGAACTGCACATGCATGAGCCCGGGGACGGTTCCGGCCGGATCAGCGTTCTTGTAGTACTCGACGCCCTGGATCAGGGACGTGGCGCAGTTGCCCACGCCCACGATCGCTACGCGTACCGAACTCATGGGTCCTCACTTCTTTTTGTTTCGGGTGGTTTCACGACGGCCCGCGGGAGGCGGGTCGCCCTCGGGGGCCTGGTCGGCCGCGGCTCGCTCGCGCTCGATCAGCTCGGTGAGCCAGGTGATCTCGCGCTGCACGGACTCCAGACCGTGACGCTGCAGCTCGGCCGTGTACGCGTCCATGCGTTCACGCCCGCGCTGGGCCGCGTTCTTGACCGTGTCGAGCCGCTCCTCCAGCCGGCTGCGCCGTCCTTCGAGGATGCGGACCCGGATCGAGGAGGTGGTACGCGAGAACAGGGCGAATCGCACCCCGAAGTTCTCGTCGTCCCACGCGCTCGGACCGGTGTCCTCCAGCAGCTCGGCCAGGTGTTCCTTGCCGTCGGCCGTCAATCGATAGGTGATCTTGGTACGACGGCCGCTGGAGGCGTCCTCGTCGGCGACGATGTAGCCCGCGCGCCCCAATTGCTTGAGACAGGGGTAGAGCGTGCCGTAGGACAACAGCCGCGTCCAGCCCAGCAGTGCGTTGACCTGCTTGCGCAGTTCGTACCCGTGCATCGGCGAGTCCGCGAGTAGGCCGAGCACGGCCAACTCCAAGGCGACTCCACGACGTGGCACGATCGATGTCCTTCACAACTGACGACTGGTTATATCGAAACGATACATCGGGTCGTACTGTTCGTCAGCATCCCCCTGAGGGTGATTCTTGGAACTTGAGGCATGACACGGCACACTGGGACGCTGGTGGCGCGTGCCCCGGTGCCGTACGAAGGGATAGGTACGTGGCGACGAATCGCAAGAAGGACCCGCAGAAGCGCGGGCTGTTCCGCCGGATCGGCGGCAACGGGCCCTGGCCGGTCAAGGTCATCCGCTGGCTGCTGCTGCTCGCCGTCCTCGGTTTCCTGGCCGGTGCCGCCGCCTTCGCGACCGCCTACGCGGTCGTCAAGATTCCCGACCCGAATGCGGACTTCCAGACGCAGACCACTGATGTCTACTTCTCGGACGGGTCGACGAAGATCGGTTCCTTCGCCACCCAGGACCGCATCATGGTCGACTACGACGAGATCGCCGAGCCGATGAAGGCCGCCGCGGTCGCCGCCGAGGACCGCACCTTCTGGGACAACCGCGGCATCGATCTGCGCGGCATCGTGCGCGCCCTGCGCGACAACACCTCTAGCGGCGAGATCACCGGCGGCGGGTCCACCATCACGCAGCAGTACGTCAAGATCCTCTACCTGACCCAGGACCAGACGTACACCCGCAAGGCGAAGGAGGCCATCCTCTCGATCAAGGTGGACCGTCAGCTCTCCAAGGAGGAGATCCTGGAGGGCTATCTCAATACGATCTACTTCGGCAACGGGGCCTATGGCGTGGAGGTCGCCGCCAACAACTACTTCGGCAAGTCCGCCGCCGAGCTCACGGTGCCCGAGTCGGCCTATCTCGCCACGGTCGTCAACAGCCCCACCTACTATGACCCCTATGCCGAGGGCGCGGCGGAGCGCATCCTCCCGCGTTACGGCTATGTCCTCGACGGCATGGCCAAGGCCGGTGACATCACCGCCGAGGAGGCCGCGCAGTACGCGGAGCAGCTGCCGGAGTTCCAGGCGCCGAGCGAGAGCAATGACTACCAGGGCCCCAACGGCCATCTGCTGCAGCTCGTCAAGACGCAGATGACCAATCTGCAGTTCACCGACTATGAGATCAACGGCGGCGGTCTGGACATCATCACGACCTTCGACGCGGGCATGCAGAATGCGGCGGTCGAGGCGGTCAACCAGGTCCGTCCCGAGGGATTGGACGAGCTCAACGAGTCTCTCGTCTCGGTGGAGCCGGGCAGCGGTGCCGTGCGAGCGATGTACGGCGGGCCGGACTACCTCGGCGCGGGCGACCGGTCGAGCCTCAACTGGTCGACCGAGCTGGTGCAGCCGGGCTCGACCTTCAAGGCCTTCGCGGTCGTCGCGGCCCTCGAGAACGGGTACAGCCTGCGGACGCAGCTGAACGGCAACTCGCCCCTGCAGATCGGCAACGACACGATCGTCAACCAGGGCGACAGCGGCGGCCGGTCCTATGGGCGCATCTCGCTGGACCAGGCCACGGCCAACTCGGTCAATACCGCCTTCGTGGACCTCACCAATCAGATGGAGGAGGGTCCGCAGCGCATCCTCGACGCGGCCAAGCAGTCGGGCATCCCGCAGGCCACCCTCGACCGGATCGATCCGGTCATCGGTGTCTCGCTGGGCTATGAGGGCGTGCGCCCGGTCGACATGGCCAATGCCTTCGCCACCTTCGCGTCCGGCGGTCAGCGCGCCGAGTGGTACGTCATCGAGAGCGTCGTCAACGCCCAGGGCGAGCAGCAGCATCAGCACGAGGCCGCCACGACCCAGGCGATGTCCGAGGGGGTCGCCGGTGACACGGTGCAGGCGCTCCAGTCGGTCGTGCGGCGTGGCTCGGGGACGAGCGCGCAGACGCAGTGCCCGACGGCCGGCAAGACCGGTACCGCCACGGCCACCGATGCGACGACCGGCGAGGAGCGGGTCTCGTCCTCGTGGTTCATCGGCATGACGCCGAAGCTGGTGACGGCGGTGACCTTCAGCCGCGGTGTCGGCAATGAGCAGCTGCGCGGCTATCTCAACCCGTTCTTCGGTGGCACCTATCCGGCCCAGACCTTCGGAGCCTTCCAGCGTCAGGTGATCGATCCGGCGGACTGCGGAGAATTCCCGGCCCCGGGCAATATCCAGGCCTCGCAGGGTCAGCTCTACACGCCGCCGCCTCCCCCGGAGCCCGAGCCGGAACCCGAGCCCGAGCCGGAACCCGAGCCCGAGCCGGAACCGACCGAGGAGCCGTCGCCGGAGCCGACCGATCCCGGCGACGACGGACCCGAGGTCCCCACCGTCCCGGTGCCGACCGGCTGGACTCGCGACTGACGCTGCTCCCGGGCGGTGAGCTGTCAACCACGTGACACGGGGAGTGGAGTGGGTGGTGAGCTGTCAACCACCCGGTGTTGTCCGCTGTGGTTGACTGCTCACCGCTCAGCGTCCGGTCACGAGTCCGGTGCGTGGTCAACCTCGCCCAGCGTCACCGTGGTTGACCACGCACCGCCCGAAGGGCGGAAAGCTCAGCGACGGATGATGTGGTCGAAGGTCGCGATCGTGTAGCGGACCGCGGCCGGCACCGTGTCCCCGATCTCCGGGGCGGTGATGTCACCGGGCAGCAGCACCATGCTGGCCTGCATGTGCGGGGGCTCGGCGAACCAGCGCTGCTTGCCGGCGATCGTGAAGGGCGAGAGAGCTCGCCCGGTCGCCGCGAGACCTCCCTTGGCCAGCGTCTTGCCCCGTTCGACCGGGCTCGCCACGGCGCGCGGCGCCTCGAGCCCGACCCCATGGCTCGTACCGCCCGCGATGATCAGCACATGACCATCGCGGGGCACGGGACGCTGGCGATAGCCGATGCGCTCCCCGCGTTCGACGAAGTGCCGGTCGAGGACGGTCGCCCGGACCTCCAGCGCACCGAGGTCGCCGAGCCACAGCGAGGTGCCGATACGCGGACGGACGGTCAGCTGCGGTCGCCGCTCGCGGAGCCGAACCAGCTCATCGGGCGTGAGATGGGAGACGAACAGCGTGGTGGTGTCGAGCCGCGAGGTCTCCAGCACGGCTGCCCACTGCTCGGCCTCGTGCAGATTGCCCCCGGCCATCGGCAGGTGGATCGCGAAGCCCTCGACGACGAGACCGCCCAGCGCATCGGCGGCGGAGGCGAGCTCGTGCCGATCCAGGCCGTGCCGCGACATCGAGGTCTCGCCCTCGACGATCACGCGGGCTCCGGGATGCGCGGCCGCCAGCTGGGCGATGTCCTCGACCCGGCCGACGGTGTGGATGACGCGATCGTCGACGACCACATCCGTCGTGAACGGGCGCCACGGTGTGAGCACCATGACCGAGCCGTCGAAGTGCTCGAGCGCGTCGGGTACCTCGGCATACGTGCCGACGGCGATCAGGTCGGCTCCGAGCTCACGGCTCTGCTCGGCCAGGAGATCACGCCCGAGGCCGTAGCCGTTGCCCTTGATGACCGGCACGAGGCCGTCGGTCTGCCCGGTCACCCGGCGCAGGTGGTCGTGCCACCGGGCCTCGTCGAGGTGGAGATCGAATGCCATGACGTCCTCCCGTTCAGCCGCGTCGGCGCAGATAAGCCGTGAAGCCCGCGTAGAGCGCGCGGTTCAACGGTAGATCCCATTCACCGAGGTACTCGGTGGCCTCGCCGCCGGTGCCGACCTTGAAGCGGATCAGGCCGACATGGGGGTCGTCCTCGTCGAGGGTCTCGGTGATGCCGCGCAGGTCGTAGACGCTCGCCCCGCGCGCCCTGGCGTCGCGGATCATCTGCCACTGGATCGCATTGGATCCGCGGACCTCGCGCTTGGCCGAGGTCGAGGCCCCGTAGGAGTACCAGGCATGCTCGCCGACCTGGACCAGGGTGGTCGCCGCGACCAGGTCCCCCTCGTGGTGAGCCAGATACAGGTGCAGTCGATCGGGGGCCTCGGCGGTGAGCGCATCCCACATCGTCTCGAAATACGACAGCGGACGGGGTGTGAAGTGATCGCGCTCGGCGGTCTCGGCGTAGACGGTGTGGAAGGCGGCCAGATCCTCGCGGCCGCCCTGGGTCACCTCGACACCGGCCTTGGCGGCCTTGCGGATATTGCGACGCCACTGCTGGTTCATGGCGGCGAGGATGTCCTCCTCGTCGCGCCCGGCCAGCGGGATCTGGAAGTTGTACTGCGGCTGTCCGGCCGCGAAGCCGCCCTCGGTCGACAGCGACCTCCAGCCGAGGGAGCGCAGCCGGTCGGCGATGGCGAGCGCCTCGGTGTCCTGATCGTCCGCGGGGACCTCGCCGAGGCGGGTGAGCACGGGGTCGGCCAGCGCGGCCTTGATGGTGGCCGCGGACCAGCGGCGGGTGACCACCGGCGGGCCCATGCGGATGCCGAAGGCGCCCTGGGACTTCAGATAGGCGGGGAGTGCGGCGAGCGCATCGTCGAGGTAGCCCGCGGTCCAGTCCAGATCGGGGCCCTCGGGCAGGTAGGCGAGATAGCGCTTGAGCTTGGGCAGCTGGCGGTAGAGCACCAGGCCGGCTCCCACCAGCTCACCGCCGGAGAACCAGCCGAGCGACTCGCCGCGCCACTCGCTCTTCACCGTCGCCCACGCAGGGGTCTGCAGGAAGCTGACGGACGGCCGGCTCTCGATGAAGGCGAGGTGCTCGTCGGTCGGGATCGCGCGTACCTGGAGAGAGGACTTCACCCGACCGAGGCTACCGGCCCGGCGGCTGACCCGGCCCGTGCGTGGCGGCGGGTTGATCCGCCGACCCATCGTGCTTAGGCTTACCTAAGTGAACTCCTATCGTGCCGCGGTGCGAGGTCGGCGTCAGCTCACCCCGCATCTCGTGACCATCACCCTCGGTGGTCTGGACGGCTGGACCTCGACCGGGATCCCCGACGAGTACGTCCGCGTCTTCCTCCCTCTCCCCGGCCACGACCTGGTCCTCCCGATCATGGGAGGCCGGCGCGGGTGGAGCTTCCCCGACGGTGTGACCCCGCCGGAGCCGCGGGTCTACACCATCTCGGACCATCGCATCGTCGACGGGGACGTGCAGATCGACCTCGACATCGCCGTGCACGACACCGGCCTCGGATCGGACTGGGCGCGGACATGCGCGGTCGGTGACGAGGTGGCCGTGATCGATCCCCATGGTCTCTACAAGCCCCCTGCCGGGGTCGGCTGGCAGCTGCTGGTCTGCGACATCACCGGGGTGCCCGCCCTGGCTCGCATCCTGCGCGAGGTCGAGCCCGGTCGACGCGTGGAGGCCCATGTGGTGCTCACCGATCCGGCCGACGAGATCCCCCTGCCCACCGCCGCGGATCTGCGGGCCACCTGGGAGGTCGTGGCCGATGAACGGGCCGTCGGCGATGCGCTGGTGGCCGCTGTCGATGCCCGTGAGCTGCCGGCGGACGACCGCTACGTGTGGCTGGCCGGCGAGGCGGCCGCGAGCCGGGCGGTGCGCAAGCGCCTGCGTCGTGAGCTCGGGTGGCCGCAGTCGGACTTCTACACCTGCGGCTACTGGCAGTTCGACGCGGAGGTCTGGAATGCCCGCTATGCCGCGGTCCAGGAGGCGGTCACCGCCGAGGCGATCGAGGCCTATGAGCGGGCGGCGGGCGACGAAGGCCGCTATCTCGACGACCTCGAGGACATCTACGAGCGCGCCGGCCTCTGATCGACCCGCGCTGCAGTGGCACGTCGGCGATGCACCAGGGTCTCGGCGATCAGCAGGGTCAGCACGAGGGCGGCGCCGAGGACGAAGAGGGCCACCGGGGTGGCGAGTGAGCCGCTCGGGGCCAGGAGGGCCGCGTCATCGTCCTGCCATGGCCACAGCGCCCGCAGCGAACCGGCCATCAATCCGGTCATGAGGGCCAGGGTGATGCGCCGGTGCTCGCGCAGCAGCCAGCGCAGCACCTGCACGAAGCCGCCGAGCCCCACGACGGCACCGAGGCCGAATACCGCGATATACGCGAGATCGCGCTCGTTGAGCGCGTCGAGGGTCGGCGCGTAGAGGCCCAGGACGAGCAGGATGAACGAGCCCGACAGGCCCGGCATCACCAGGGCGCAGATCGCGACGGCTGCCGCGAGTCCCACGATCCACAGCGGAGGATCCTCGATCGTCGCGGGAGGCACACCGGTCACGATGAAGGCAGCCACCGCGGCGACGACGGCGAGCGCCACCTCCCGGCCGCGCCACCGGCCGCCCACCATGCGAGCGGGCACGGCGATCGAGATCAGGATGAGTCCGGCGAAGAAGGCGCGCGCCGCCTCGGGATGCTCCTCGATCACGGGAGCCAGCAGCCGGGCGGCGATGACGACCGCCACGGCCATGCCCGCCACCACGGGGAGCACCACACCCCATTGGACGGCGCCCAGATCCCGTCGTGCCCGTTCGGTGCCGCGCCCGCGCAGGGGGTCGGCGATCCCGCGCACGAGGCCGCGGGCGAGGTGGCCGGCGGAGTCGATGAGGGTCTCGTAGAGGCCGATGATCAGGGCGACGGTGCCGCCGCTGACGCCGGGCACGATCTCCACGAGACCGATGAAGCCGCCGCGGACGAGATCGAGCAGGGTTCGAGTGGGACGCACGGGGCACCAGCCTACGGACCGGTCGAGACCGACGGGTAGGTCAGTGGCCCCGGCGGGGTCGCGGCAGCTTCCAGTAGCTGCAGAAGCTGATCTGCGAGGTCGGCAGGCCCCGGTCGACCAGGTCGCGGGGGCCCCGGGGGGCGCCCCCCCGG
>JAEZEJ010000049.1 GCA_023417775.1 Actinomycetes bacterium
TCGATCCGCGCCGCGGCGCGCTCACCCTCACCCGCGCCGATCTTCATCTTCGTGTACGCGCGCACCAGAAAATCCTCGGTCGCGCCGAGGTCGTCGCTTTCGAAATGCAGGGCATCGCCGTTGGGCATGGGCGACGGTGGTGTTTGCATGGTGCTACTCCGCAATCCGCGGTGGAGCGGCGGGGCATAGGCTTTACCCCCGTTCGCGCCCCACTTTACAGGCAACGATCAAATGTCCGTCAAGCGAAGTGAGGCGAACCACGCGCACCACCGTTCGTCTGCGCAGAGTCCGTCGAGGTGCCGAATATGTGCCGTGACGGAGCAAACCGGCACCGGCAGGATGAAAGCCCCAGCGCGACATACGGGTTCCGGTCCGATTTGACGCTTGCGTCGGCATCGCTGTGGGAAGCTGACCGGATGACCGGATCCGAGAAGGTGCGCGTGGTGGTCGGGGACGACCACCCGATGTTCCGCGAGGGTGTGGTGCGCGCGTTGCAGTCGAGCGGGACGATCGACGTCGTCGCCGAAGCCGACGACGGCACCGCGGCGCTGGCCGCGATCCGCGAGCAGCGGCCCCAGGTGGCGCTGCTGGATTACCGGATGCCCGGGATGGACGGCGCCGAGGTCGCGGCGGCCGTGCACCGCGACGAGCTGCCGACCCGGGTGCTGCTGATCTCGGCGCACGACGAGTCGGCGATCGTCTACCGCGCGCTTCAGGACGGGGCGGCCGGTTTCCTGCCGAAGGAGTCGACGCGCGGCGAGTTGATCAGCGCGGTGCTCGACTGCGCCAACGGGCATGACGTCGTCGCACCGAGGCTCGCGGCCGGGTTGGCCGGTGAGATCCGCCGCCGCGCCGAGCCGGAGGGCCCGGTGCTGAGCCCGCGCGAGCGTGAGGTGCTGACGATGATCGCGGCGGGCAGCACCATCCCGGCGATGGCCAAGGAGCTGTATCTCGCCCCCTCCACCGTCAAGACCCACGTCCAGCGTCTGTACGAGAAGCTCGGCGTCAGCGACCGTGCCGCGGCAGTCGCCGAGGCGATGCGGCGCAAGCTCCTGGATTAGCGTGGCCGAGACATTCCGGTACCTGCGGTGGTGGCGCGACTTCCTGGCCAGTGAGCCGGTGCGCGTCTCCGCCGTGCTGCGGTTGCCCCTGATCGCGTTGATCGGTGTGCTGGTGTGGATCTGGGAGGTCAACCACTGGCTGCCCGAGCTGTACGCGGTGATCCTCATCGGCTACGCCGTGGCCGCTGTCGCGTGGTTGTGGGCGGTGCTGCGCGGCCCGGTGCCCGGGTGGGCCGACTACGCCTCGAGCGCGGTGGACCTGCTCGTGATCGTGTCGCTGTGCATGGTGTCCGGCGGTGCGACGGCGGCGCTGCTGCCGGTGTTCTTCCTGTTGCCGATCTCCGTCGCGTTCCAGGACCGGCCCAGGCTCACCGCGATCATCGGAACCATCACGGCCGTCGCGTATCTGGCGGTATGGATCTTTTACTCCAAACGCGATGACACCGTCGGTCTGCCCAACATGGTGTTCACCGAGTTCGGCTTCCTGGTCTGGATGGCGGTCGCGACGACGGCGCTGAGTTTCGTGCTGGCGCGGCGCGCCGCCCGGCTGCGGACACTGCAGCAGGTGCGGGTCCAACTCGTCTCGGAGGCAATGCAATCCGAGGAGAGGCACAGCCGCGAGGTGGCCGAACACCTGCACGACGGGCCGCTGCAGACGCTGCTGGCGGCGCGGCTGGAGCTCGACGAGGCGCGCGAGCGCAATCCGGATCCGGCACTGGACGCGGTATACGAAGCGTTACAGGAGACCGCGGCGGGCCTGCGCTCGACGGTCACCGAACTGCACCCGCAGGTGCTCGCCCAGTTGGGGTTGACCGCCGGGGTGCGGGAGCTGTTGCGGCAGTTCCAGTCCCGTCATCTGCTCGAGGTCGACGCAGAGCTCGAGGAGGTCGGCGCGCCCCACTCGCAGCCGCTGCTGTACCGGGCGGCGCGGGAACTGCTGACCAACGTCGCCAAGCACGCCGACGCGACCACGGTGCGCGTCAGACTGTCCCGGCGCGGGGACCGGGTGGTGCTGACCGTCGCCGACGACGGGACCGGGTTCGACCCCGGCATCGTCGGTACGTCATTGCAGCAGGGTCACATCGGGCTGGGGTCACTGATGGCGCGGTTCGACGCGATGGGCGGATCGATGCGGATCACCTCGGCCCACGGGCACGGCACCGAGGTGGTCGCGACGTCGCCGCCCGAACCGGACTAGAGCGCGGTGACCGTCAGACCCGGTCGCCGACCGCCAGCGCCGCGTTGATCGCGTCCACCCGGTCCTTGGCGTCGCCGAACAGCATCTGGGTGTTCTCCCGGAAGAACAGCGGGTTCTGCACACCGGCATAGCCCGAGGCCATCGACCTCTTGAACACGATCACGTTCTCGGCGTTCCACACCGTCAGCACCGGCATACCGGCGATCGGGCTGCCCGGATCTTCCGACGCCGCCGGGTTCACGGTGTCGTTGGCGCCGATCACCAGCACGACGTCGGTGCCGTCGAAATCGTCGTTGATCTCGTCCATCTCCAGGACGATGTCGTAGGGCACCTTCGCCTCGGCCAACAGCACGTTCATGTGCCCGGGCAGACGTCCCGCGACCGGGTGGATGCCGAACCGCACCTCCACGCCCCGCTCGCGCAGCTTGCGGACGAGATCGGCGACCGGGTACTGGGCCTGCGCGACGGCCATGCCGTAGCCCGGCGTGATGATGACACTCGACGCGTTCTTCAACAGCTCGGCGGTGTCCTCCGCGACGATCTCGCGGTGCTCGCCGTAGTCGGTGTCATCACCGCCGCTGGCCTCGATCCCGAAGCCGCCGGCGATCACCGAGATGAAGGACCGGTTCATCGCCTTGCACATGATGTAGGACAGGTAGGCACCCGAGGAGCCCACCAGCGCGCCGGTGACGATGAGCAGATCGTTCGACAGCAGGAAGCCCGCCGCCGCAGCCGCCCAGCCGGAGTAGCTGTTGAGCATCGAGACCACGACGGGCATGTCGCCGCCGCCGATCGAGGCGACCAGGTGCCAGCCCAGCGCGAGCGAGATCAGGGTGACCACGATCATCAGCCAGATATTCGGGCTCGCGACGAACCAGATCGTCAGCGCCACGAACGCGACCAGCGCGCCGATATTGAGATAGTTCTTGCCCGGCAGCATCAGCGGGGCGGACTTGATCCGCGCCGACAGCTTGAGGAAGGCCACGATCGAGCCGGTGAAGGTCACACCGCCGATGAAGATGCCGATGAAGACCTCGGCGCTGTGGATCCGCTCCAGCGACTCCAGCGCGTAGGCCGGGTGCTGCAGGTAGCCGTTCCAGCCGACGAGCACGGCGGCGAGACCGACGAAGCTGTGCAGCAGCGCGATGAGCTCGGGCATCCCGGTCATCTCGACCTTCGACGCCCGCAACAGGCCGATCGTCGCGCCGATCGCCATCGCGACCAGCAGCAGCACGATGCCGAGGGTGTCGGAGATGTCGACGACCAGGATGAAGGTCGCGAGCAGGGCGATCGCCATGCCGGCGATGCCATAGGTCACGCCCTGGCGGGCGGACTCGTGTTTGGACAGCCCTGCCAGGGACAGGATGAACAGCAGGGCAGCAACGATGTAAGCGGCAGTAGCCACGCTCAAAGCAGTCATGTCGACCAATCAGTCCTTCGGGGCTCTGCTCACTTGGAGAACATGCTGAGCATGCGTCGGGTCACGGCGAAGCCGCCGAACACGTTGATACTGGCCACGAGCACGGCCACGAAGGCCAGCACCCGGATCACGACGTCATCGGTCGCGAGCTGGAGCATCGCCCCGACCACGATGATGCCGCTGATCGCATTCGTCACGCTCATCAGCGGCGTGTGCAGCGCGTGGTGCACCTTGCCGATCACGTAGTAGCCGATCACGATCGCCAGGGTCAGCACGGTGAAGTGCTGCGGCAGCGGCGCCGGGGCGAAAGCGTTCACCAGGAACAGTGCCGCGACACCGGCGGCCACCAGGGCGTACTTGCCCCGCTGCGTCAACGCCGGCTTCTCCTCGGCCGCCGGGGCCGGAGCCGCGGCGGCGGCCGCGGGGGCCGGGGCCGCGGAGACCTGCACCGGCGGCGGGGGCCACAGCTTCTCCCGGTTCCGGGCGACGGTGATGGCGCGCTGCACTACGTCGTCGAAGTCCAGCACCAGCTGGCCGTCCTTCTCCGGCGTCAGCAGCTTCAGCAGGTTGACCAGGTTCGTGCCGTACAGCTGCGAGGCCTGCGTGGGCAGCCGGCCCGCCAGATCCGTGTAGCCGAGGATGATGACGCCGTTGTCGGTCACCACGCGCTCGCCGGGCACCGATCCCTCGACATTGCCGCCCTGTGCGGCGGCCATGTCCACGATCACGCTGCCGGGCTTCATCGTGGCCACATCGGCCGCGGTGATCAACCGGGGCGCCGCGCGTCCCGGGATCAGCGCCGTGGTGATGACGATGTCGACATCGGCCGCCTGCTCGGAGTAGATCTCCGCCGCGCGCCGGTCATAGGCCTCGCTCGTGGCCTTCGCGTAGCCGTCGGAGGACACTTCCTTATCCTCATCGGGCACGACGACCTCCAGGTACTCGCCGCCGATCGACTTGACCTGATCGGCCACCTCGGGGCGCGGATCGGTCGCGCGCACGATCGCGCCCAGGCTCGAGGCCGCGCCGATCGCCGCCAGACCCGCCACACCGGCACCGGCCACCAGCACCTTCGCCGGCGGGACCTTGCCCGCGGCGGTCACCTGACCGGTGAAGAAACGACCGAACTCGTTCGCCGCCTCGACGACTGCGCGATAGCCGGCGATATTCGCCATCGAGGACAGCACGTCCATCGACTGCGCCCGCGAGATACGCGGCACCGCGTCCATCGCGAGGGCCGTGATCGGACGTGCCGCGAGCTGATCGACCAGATCGGGGTTCAGCGCCGGACTCATCAGGCTCACGACCGTCGCGCCCTCGCGCAGACGGTCCAGCTCGGCCTCACTCGGCGCGTTGACCTTCAGCACCACATCGGCCGACCAGGCGTCCTCGCCCGTCCCGACCGAGGCACCCGCCTCCACGAAGGCCGTGTCCGGGAAACTCGCGAGCTCACCCGCTCCGGACTCCACCACGACCTCATAGCCGAGCTTCAACAACTGACCCACAGTCGACGGAGTCGCCGCGACACGCGTCTCTCCGGGCACCGACTCAGTGACGATTCCGATCTTCACCCCGCGAACACTAGCGGCGAACCGCACCGATGACCACCGGCTGAGACGGCTGTCTCACCATATGGGGGATGTCGGCCTGATAAGCCAGGGTATATGACACCGGCAGTGGCTTATTTCACATACCGGCGGTATCTTAACCCCATGGCCTCGCTCAGCTCCTCCGCCTTCAGCGGAAAAGTCGCCCTCATCACCGGCGCCGCCCGCGGCATCGGCGCCCAGACCGCGCGCGAGTTCGTCGCCCACGGCGGCCGTGTCGCGCTCGTCGGCCTCGAACCCGATCTGCTCACCCGGCTCGCCGAGGACCTCGGCGACGCGGCCGCCTGGTGGGAGGCCGATGTGCGCGACAGCGCGGCGATCGCCCGCGCCATCGACGATGCAGCCGAGCACTTCGGGCGCCTCGACTATGTGCTCGCGAATGCCGGCATCGCCTCCTACGGCACGGTGCGGCAGATCGACGACGCCGCCTTCGAGCGGGTCATCGACATCAACATCAACGGCGTGTTCCGGACCGCCAAGCATGCGATCCCCCATCTGCAGCGCACGAAGGGCTATCTGCTGGTGGTCTCCTCGCTGGCGGCCTTCTCCAATATCGCCGGTCTGGCGCCTTATGCCGCGAGCAAGGCCGGCTGCGAGTCGCTCGCCGTCGCGATGCGCCAGGAGGTCGCCCATCTGGGAATCACGGTCGGCATCTGCCATCCCTCCTGGATCGACACCGATATCGTCCGGGGGGCCGAGAACGACCTGCCGACCTTCAAGGCGATCCGCAGCAAGCTGCCCTATCCCGCCAACTCGACCACGAGCGTCGAGGAATGCGTCGATCGCATCCTCACCGGCTTCGCCAAGCGCAAGGCACGGGTCTACGTCCCCAAGGGGGTGCTCCTCGCCAACTGGTCCAAGGCCTTCGTCAACTCACCGGCGACCTGGCCCTATGTCCGCCGCCTGACCCGCAAGACCGTCCCGCAGCTCGAGGCGGAGGTCGATGCCCTCGGGCGCTACCACCACAGCCACGTGCCGGTGACCGACCAACACAGCTGACCCGCCCTGTACCCAGATGTGCTCCCCATTCGTCAACCGAGAGGTCCCTGGGTTGACGATTGGGGAGCAGATCTCGGTACAGATCACCAGTCGGCGGCGTCGGGGTCCTGCACGGAGGCGGCCAGGGCCGTCATGTGGCCGAGACGCGCGAGCTCTGAGGGCAGGAACTCCGGACCGCCCCGCCGGCCGACGACCAACGTGAACCGCTGCCCGCGCCGCAGTCGGCCCGGCGCGCCCGCGAGGACCATCGACTCCCACGCCTGGACATCGTCGAGGGACCGCGAGGAGTCCAGGTCGAGCCACTGATCCGCCTCATCGATCAGGTGCGGGGCGGCGACCGTCCCGTAGGCCAGGTGAGCCGATCCGCGCTGGCGCACGATCGCCATCGCCCAGTCGGTGCGGAAGGTATCGGGCACCACGGCCACCAGGTGCTCGATGGCCTTGGCCGGCTCCGCAGTGAACGACTCCACCGCCTCGAGGTCCATCCGCAGGTTCGCTCCGGCGGCATAGCGGGAAATCCAGTGCACGCGCACGCCGTCCAGGGCATGGCAGGCGGTGATCATCGCATCGGGCATGACGCTCGGCGGAAGCTCGAGCAGCACATCGTCGACCGCGAATCCGTCGGATCGGTGCTCGACGATCTCGATGGCCTCGATGTCGGCGCCGGCGCCGCCGAGCGCCGTCGCCAACGCGCCCAGCGACCCGGGGACATCGGGCAGCTCGACGCGCAGATGGAATGCCATGACACCTATTGTGTCGAATCCACGTTTCCCGGGCGTGAACTGCCGTCATG
Source organism: Actinomycetes bacterium (assembly GCA_023417775.1). GTDB lineage: Bacteria > Actinomycetota > Actinomycetes > Propionibacteriales > Nocardioidaceae > Aeromicrobium. The sequence goes on from JAEZEJ010000049.1 coordinate 7,079, forward strand.
CGGACACGACACCGGGAGCGGGCGGAGGACGACCTTGACCCGCTCGCGTACGCTCGGCGCCGTGAACCCCCGGATCGTCCGCCCGCTGTTCCGTGCCGTCGCCATCGCCGAGGCCCTGTCGTGGACGGGTCTCCTCATCGGCATGTACGTCAAGTGGATCGCCGAGACCTCCGAGGTCGGCGTGCAGATCTTCGGACCGATCCACGGCGGGCTGTTCATGCTGTACGTCGCGGTCACGCTGCTCTCCTGGCGTGTCTTCCGGTGGTCGATCCCCACCCTCCTGTGGGGTCTGTTCGCCTCGATCCCGCCGCTGGCGACGATCGTCTTCGATATCTGGGCCGAGCGCACCGGTCGGCTGGACGCGCCTGCCGCGGCCTCCACGCCCACCGCCTGAGCCGGCCTCGGAGCCGCGCATGCGGTGGCGCCCCGGTCCCGACGCGCCGATACTGAACGCATGCGAGCGATCTGGAAGGGCGCCATCAGCTTCGGGCTCGTCAACGTGCCCGTGAAGCTGTACTCCGCCACGAGCAGCCACGATCTCTCCCTGCACCAGGTGCACGACGAGGACGGCGGCCGCATCCGCTACGAGCGCCGCTGCGAGGTGTGCCGGCAGGTCGTCGCCTATAAGAACATCGACAAGGCCTATGACGACGGCACCCAGACCGTCGTGCTGACCAAGGACGACATCGCATCGCTGCCCGCCGAGAAGAGCCGCGAGATCGACGTCGTCGAGTTCGTCCCCGCCGACCAGATCGACCCGCTGCGCCTCGACTCCTCGTACTATCTCGAGCCCGAGGAGCGGGCGCTGAAGCCCTATACCCTGCTGCGCCGGACCCTCGAGGAGACCGACCGCGCCGCGATCGTGCACTTCGCCCTGCGCCAGCGCACCCGCCTCGGTGTGCTGCGGGTCCGCGACGACGCCCTCGTCTTGCAGACCATGCTCTGGGACGACGAGGTGCGCCAGCCCGCCTTCGAGGTGCTCGAGAACGAGTCGAAGGTGACCGCCAAGGAGCTCAAGATGGCCGAGCAGCTCGTCGACTCCCTCGCCGGGGATCTGGACACCGCCGACTTCAGCGACGAGTACCAGGAGCAGCTCCAGGCGCTCGTGGAGGCCAAACTCGAGCAGGGGGACACCCTCGACACCGAGAAGACCTTCGGCGTCAGCGAGGAGGACACCGAGGACGGCGGCGAGGTCGTGGACCTCATGGAGGCCCTCAAGCGCAGTGTCGACGCCCGTAAGAAGAAGACCGGATCGGCCAAGAAGAAGTCCGGCGGGTCGTCGAGCTCGGCCCGCAAGTCCAGCTGACCGACGGGTCAGGCGTGGGCGTCGCCGACGGCGCGGCCCCGCTCGCGGACGATCACCTCGGCGATATCGCGCAATTTGCGGTTGCCGTCCTGGGAGTAGCGGCGCAGGACGTCGAAGGCGCGATCGGAGTCCAGGTCGAAGCGCTCCATGAGGATGCCCTGGGCCTGGCCGATGAGCTTGCGGGCGTCGATGGCGGCCATCAGACCGTCCTCGCTGTGCGACGCCGCCAGCGCGACCGAGGCGTGGCGACCGAGAATCTCGGCCACGGCGAGGTCCTCATCCGTGAACGCCTGCGGGGAATCGGCATAGATGTTCAACGAGCCGTAGCGGCGCTGCCGGGTCTCCAGCCGCACGCTGATGGCGCTGCGGATACCGAGGCGTTCGACCGCCCGGCCCCAGGTCGGCCAGCGCTCGTCTCCGGCCACGTCATTCGACAGATAGCTGCCCACCCCCTCGAGGGCATCGAGACAGGGGCCTTCGTCGTGGGTCCGCTGCAGCTCATGGGACTCGTCGACGCGCGGCGAGGTCGAGGCCGCGGTCTCGATGCGCTGGCGGGCGTGGACGAGCATGATCCCCGCGTCACTGCCGCCGATCGCCGATCGCGCGAACTTGGTGATCAGGTCCACGGTCTTCTCGGTGGACGGCTGGTCGTACAGCTCCAATGCCATCTCGGAAAAGAACTCCGACGTGCCCATGGCCATCCTCCCGACCTATCGTGAGGCTTCAGCGTAGATCACGCGAGGGGCCGTGGAGGGGGAAATGATGCCCGAGGGCGCGCAGACGGTGACGATCGACGGCCGACTGCTGCGCCTGACCCATCCGGACAAGGTGCTGTATCCCGCGACCGGCACGACCAAGGCCGATGTGATCGACTATCTCGTCCAGATCGCTCCGGCCCTGCTCCCGCATCTCTCCGGGCGACCTGTCACTCGGAAGCGGTGGGTGAACGGAGTCGGCACGTCCGACTCGCCCGGGGACGTCTTCTTCGAGAAGAACCTCCCCGACTCGGCCCCGTCGTGGATCCGCCGCGTCACCATGCAGCACCGCTCGCACCGCAATGTGTATCCGGTCTTCGCGAGTGTGGCGGATCTCGCCTGGGCGGGTCAGGTGGCGGCCCTGGAGCTGCACGTCCCCCAGTGGCGGGTCGACGATCTCGGCGAACCCCTCCTGCCCGATCGGCTGGTCCTCGATCTCGATCCGGGCCAGGGGGCCGGACTGGCGGAAGCGGTCCAGGTCGCCCACGCCGCGCGCGAGCTGCTCGCCGATGTCGGCCTGGAGGCGGTACCGGTGACATCGGGGAGCAAGGGCCTCCACCTGTACTGCGCGGTCGACGGCACACGCGATGCGGGCTATCTGAGCTCCTTCGCCAAGCAGCTCGCCATCGCGCTGGAGGAGGCGCATCCCGATCTGGTGGTCAGCTCGATGGCCAAGGCCAAGCGCGGGGGCAAAGTACTCGTCGACTGGAGTCAGAACAACGGCAACAAGACCACCATCTGCCCGTACTCCCTGCGGGGTCGCGAGCACCCGACCGTCGCGGTGCCTCGCTGGTGGGACGAGCTGGACGATGATCTCCGCCAGCTCGGCTACGAGGAGGTCCTGGAACGGCTCGAGGACCTCGGCGATCCGCTGGCCGCGCTGGCTCCGGCGGCTCCGGACCGGCTGGAGACCTACCGCTCGATGCGCGATGCCGCCGCCACGCCCGAGCCGGTGCCCGCCGAGCGACCGCGTGCCCGCGAGGGCGATGAACTCGGCTTCGTGATCCAGGAGCACGCGGCGCGGCGCCGGCACTGGGACTTCCGGCTCGAACGCGACGGAGTACTGGTCTCCTGGGCGCTGCCCAAGGGCGTGCCCGATGACCCCGCCCGCAACCATCTGGCCGTTCCGACCGAGGATCATCCGCTGGAGTACGCGACCTTCCACGGGGACATCCCGAAGGGACAGTACGGCGCGGGGCATGTCGAGATCTGGGACACCGGCACCTACACCGCCGGCAAGTGGCGAGACGACGAGGTGATCGCGACTCTGCACGGGAGCGAGGATGGCGGGCTCGGCGGTGTCGCGCGGACCTTCGCGCTGATCCGCACCGGGGAGAACTGGCTCATCCATCTGATGAAGGACCAGCACGCCGATCCCCCGGCCGATATCGGCTTCGTCCGGCCGATGCTCGCCACCTTGGCCGATCCGCGCGACATCCGGGAGGGCCGCTGGGCCTTCGAGATGAAGTGGGACGGGGTCCGGGCGATCATCGCGGTCGAGGAGGACCGGACGAGGATCTTCAGCCGGGCCGGACGCGATGTCACGGCCAGCTACCCCGAGGTCGCCGACGCGATACGGGCGGGGGTCTCCCCCGGGACGGTCCTCGATGGGGAGATCGTCGCCCTCGACGACCGGGCGGTGCCGGACTTCGGACTCCTGCAGCGGCGGATGGGCGTGGAGCGTCAGCGCGAGGTGCAGGCGCTGGTCGACGAGGTCCCGGTGACCTATCTCGCCTTCGACCTGCTGGCGCACGAGGGCCGCTCCCTGCAGGACGCGATCTACGATGAACGCCGCCGCGCGCTGCTCGATCTGGGCCTCGACGACGAGATCCTGGTCACCCCGCAGGCGGTGACGGGCTCCCTCGACGAGGCGATCGAGGCGAGCCGTCGGTCCAAGCTCGAAGGGGTCGTCGCCAAGCGCCGCGACAGCCGGTATGTGTCCGGGGAGCGCTCGCCGGCCTGGCTGAAGATCAAGCACCAGCACGCCCAGGCGGTCGTGATCGGCGGCTGGCGGCCCGGTGCGCCGCAGGGATTCGGGTCGCTGCTCGTGGGCATTCCGGGCCCGGAGGGGCTGCGCTATGTCGGGCGGGTCGGCACCGGCTTCTCCGACCGGCAGCGCGCGGAGCTCAGCGTCCTCCTGAGGCGCGGAGCCCGGACGACGCCACCCTTCGTCGATGTTCCGGACGATGTCGCATCGGATGCGAAGTGGACTTCTCCTTCGGTGGTGGGAGAAGTCGTCTACGCTGGCTGGACCGGCTCCGGGATCCTTCGCCATGCGGTCTGGCGTGGAATGCGGAAGGATTTGGGACCGGACGACGTCCACATCGAATCGAAGGAGTGAGCGATGGGAAAGCGCAAGAAGGCCAAGGCTCTGCGCGCGCAGGTCGAGGAGTTGGCGGGTCACCTGCCTGATCGGGAGGAGTTCGCCGATCTCCGCGACCAGGTGGTGGATCGTCTCCCCGACAAGAAGGAGCTGATCTCGCTGCGGGACCAGCTCATCGACCGCCTGCCCGATGATGTCAGCGATCGCCTGCCGGTCGAGACCAAGAAGAAGAAGCGCTTCAAGGCCGTCCGCCGCGTGGCGCTCGTCGGCCTGGTCGCCGCCGGTATCGGTGGTGTCGTGGCTTACCTGAAGGCCAAGGCCGATGACGCCCAGGTGCCGCCCTACACCCCGCCGCCGAGCCCCACGGATCCGCCCAAGCCGGCGGTCTGAGACTTCACGGCTGACGCCGGCCCCCCCCCCCCCCCGGCGGGCGGGGGGCCGGGGGGGGTTTCCGA
>JAEZEJ010000061.1 GCA_023417775.1 Actinomycetes bacterium
CCCGGTCGCCGAGGCCGAGGCGCGCGCCGATCTCGCGGCCGCCTGGGGCATCGACCAGCTGCCCGATGCGATCGGCCGCGACACCGCCGGCATCGTCGCCGCCCTGGCCGCCGGAGAACTGACCTCGGCCGTCCTCGGCGGGGTGGAGCTGGCCGATCTCCCGGATCCCGCCGCGGCGCGCGCCGCGCTGGAGGCGGCGGACTTCGTCATCAGCCTCGAGGTCCGCGCGAGCGATGTCACGCCCCATGCCGATGTGGTGCTGCCGGTGGCACCGGCCGTCGAGAAGTCCGGCACCTTCGTGAACTGGGAGGGTCGTCGTCGGCCCTTCGACACCGTGCTCGAGGTCCCCGGGTCGTTGCCCGAGGTCCGCGTCCTGGCCGGTATCGCCGAGGAGCTCGGCGCTCCGCTCGGCATCCGAACGGTGGCCGCGGCCCGTCGCGAGCTCGACGAGCTCGGGGCCTGGGACGGTGCGCGGACTGCCTTCGACCCGGTGACCGCCGCCGTGGATCCGGCGCCCGCGGGCACGGTCACGCTCGACAGCTGGAGTCAGCTGATCGATGACGGCCGCCTGCAGGACGGCGCCGAGACCTATCGGCTCACGGCGCGCCCGGCGCGGCTCAAGGCCAATGCCGCCACGCTCGCCGCGGCCGGCATCGAGCCGGGGCGAGCGGCACGACTGAGCACGGAGCGCGGGGCGGCGGAGTTCATCGCCGATGTGGCCGATCTGCCCGATGGCGTGGTCTGGGTGCCCGCCAACTCCGAGGGCGTCAAGGTGAGGTCCGTCCTCGTGGCGGGCCCCGGCGATCCGGTCACCCTGAGCGACAGTCGGGAGGAGCGAGCATGAGCGTCCGTAGAACCGAGATTTGCTCCCAATTCGTCAACCGGAGCGGGTCCAGGTTGACGAATACCCAGCACATCTCGGTCCAGGCCGGGGGTGATCGACGATGAGTGAGGTCTTCGGCAACGACCCGATGTGGGTCGTCGCGCTCAAGGCGCTGCTGATCTTCGTGATCCTGGTGGTCTACACGCTCTTCAACATCTGGTTCGAGCGTCGTGTCGTGGCCCGCATGCAGCATCGCGTAGGCCCGAACATGAACGGCCCCTTCGGGCTGCTGCAGAGCCTCGCCGATGGCGTCAAGCTCGGCCTGAAGGAGGAGATCTTCCCCAAGGCGGTCGACAAGGTCGTCTACTTCATGGCGCCGATCCTGGCCGTGGTACCGGCCTTCCTCGCCTGGGCGGTCATCCCCTTCGGTCCCGAGGTGCGGATCCCGTTCACCGATACCTATACGGCGCTGCAGCTGACCGACATGCCGGTCGCGGTGCTCTACGTCCTCGCCGTGACATCGATCGGCATCTACGGCATCGTGCTCGCCGGCTGGTCCTCCGGTTCGATCTACGCGTTGCTCGGCGGCCTGCGTTCCAGCGCCCAGATGATCTCCTATGAGGTCGCGATGGGCCTGTCCTTCGTCAGCGTCTTCATCTTCGCCGGGTCGATGTCCACCTCGGAGATCGTCGCCGCCCAGGACCAGTGGTGGTTCTTCCTGCCGCTGCTGCCGTCCTTCGTCATCTATGTGATCGCGATGGTCGGCGAGACCAACCGCGCTCCCTTCGACCTCCCCGAGGCCGAGGGCGAGCTGGTCGGCGGCTTCCACACCGAGTACTCGTCCTTCAAGTTCGCGATGTTCTTCCTCGCCGAGTACATCAACATGGTCACGGTCTCCGCCCTCGCCACGACGCTGTTCCTCGGCGGCTGGCGCGCCCCCTTCGGCCTCGCGCAGGTCTGGGAGGGCGCCAACGAGGGCTACTGGCCGGTGATCTGGTTCCTCGGCAAGACCCTGTGCTTCATCTTCCTGTTCGTGTGGCTGCGCGGCACGCTCCCGCGCATGCGCTATGACCAGTTCATGCACTTCGGCTGGAAGTGGCTGATCCCGATCGCCCTCGGCTGGACGATCGTGGTGGCCTTCGTGCGCAAGGCCCAGCAGGAGGAGCTGATCACCCAGCAGGTCCTCGTCTGGGGCGGGGTGATCGTGGCCGTGCTGCTGGTGGCCACCTTCCTCATCCCGGAGAAGAAGGAGCCCGAGCCCGAGGCCGAACCGGGGCCCGAGTTCGACGCCTTCGCCGGGGGCTATCCGGTACCGCCCATGCCCGGCCAGCAGAGCACCGATCGTCAGGAGGCTCGACCATGAGCACGCTCAAGGAAACCCTGTGGGATCCGGTCGCCGGGTTCGGGGTCACATTCCGGACGATGTTCAAGAAGCCCGTCACGGAGCAGTACCCCAAGGAGAAGCGGCCCACCGCGCCGCGTTTCCACGGACGCCATCAGCTGAACCGCTGGCCCGACGGACTGGAGAAGTGCGTCGGCTGTGAGCTGTGCGCCTGGGCGTGCCCGGCGGACGCGATCTACGTCGAGGGCGCCTCGAACACCGAGGACGAGCGGTTCAGCCCGGGGGAGCGGTACGGCCGCGTCTACCAGATCAACTATCTGCGCTGCATCCTCTGCGGTCTGTGCATCGAGGCGTGCCCCACCCGCGCGCTGACGATGACCAATGAGTACGAGCTGGCCGATGACAATCGCGAGGATCTCATCTATGAGAAGTCCGATCTCCTCGCTCCGCTGCTGCCGGGCATGACCGAGCCTCCGCACGAGATGCTCATCAGCGACGATCACCACGACTACTACCGGGGCAAGAGCCTGCCGATCGTGGAGGCCGACAGCGCGACCGACTCGGGTGAGGGCCGATGACGACCTTCTGGGTGCTCGCGCCGATCATGGTGATCGCCGCGATGGGGCTGCTCTTCGCCCGCAAGGCCGTCCACGCCGCCCTGTGCCTCGCGGTGGTGATGATCAGTCTCGCGGTGCTGTACGCGGTGCAGGACGCGCCCTTCCTCTTCGCGGTGCAGATCATCGTCTACACCGGCGCGATCATGATGCTCTTCCTATTCGTGCTGATGCTCGTCGGCGTCGACCGGTCCGACTCGCTCGTGGAGACGATCAAGGGCCAGCGGCTCGCGGCGATGCTCGTCGGCGTGCTCTTCGCCGTCACGCTCGCCGCCGGCGTCGGCCAGGTGGTCGTCAGCGCGACCATCGGGCTGGACCAGGCGAATGCCGACGGCAATGTGGAGGGCCTCGCCGCGCTGCTGTTCACGCGCTATGTGATCGCCTTCGAGTTCACCGCGGCACTGATGATCACCGCCGTGCTCGGCGCGATGGTGCTCGCGCATCGCGAGCGGCTCGTCGCTCCCCGCAGCCAGACCGACCTGCAGAAACAGCGGATGCGCGACTACGCCGAGAGCGGCCGGCATCCGGGCAATCCGCCGACCCCGGGTGTCTTCGCCCTGCACAATGCGGTCGACACGCCCGCCCTGCTGCCCGACGGCACCACCTCCGAGGAGTCGGTGCCCGAGAGCCTGCGTCAGCGCGGCCAGGAGCGTCAGGGCCTCGACGACAGCGCCGTACAGGACCGACTGCGCGAGATCGGCCCCGACGAGGACGAGGGCGAGGGCAAATGACCGAGTACATCACCCTGTCGTTCCTGCTGTTCACGATCGGTGCCGTCGGCGTCCTCGTGCGCCGCAACGCGATCGTCGTGTTCATGTGCGTCGAGCTCATGCTCAATGCCACCAACCTGGCCTTCGTCAGCTTCGCCCGTCAGCACGGGAATCTCGACGGTCAGACCGCGGCCTTCTTCGTCATGGTCGTGGCCGCCGCCGAGGTCGTCATCGGCCTGGCGATCATCGTGTCCATCTACCGCACGCGTCGCTCGGCCTCGGTCGACGAGGCGAATCTGCTGAAGGCGTAAGGGGAGAGACGATGCTCGAGTTGTCCTGGCTGCTCATCGCGATCCCCCTGGCGGGCGCGGCTCTGCTCCTGGTGTGGGGCAAGGGGTCGGATCGCTTCGGCCACCTGATCGCGACGGCGGCCTCGGCCGCCGCCTTCGTGCTCGGCCTCATCATGTTCATCGAGCTGATCGGCCGCTCGGCCGACGACCGCTCGGTCACCACATCCCTCGGCACCTGGTTCGAGGCGGGCCGCTTCCACGTGGAGTTCGCGTTCACCTTCGACCAGCTGTCGAGCCTGTTCGTGCTGCTCATCACCGGTGTCGGCACGCTCATCCACCTGTACTCGATCGGGTACATGGCCCACGACGAGCGTCGCCGCCGGTTCTTCGCCTATCTCAACCTCTTCGTCGCCGCGATGCTCACGCTGGTGCTCGCGGCCGACTATCTGGTGCTGTTCCTCGGCTGGGAGGGGGTCGGCCTGGCCTCCTTCCTGCTGATCGGGTTCTGGCAGCACAAGGAGACCGCGGCCGCCGCCGCCAACAAGGCGTTCATCATGAACCGCGTCGGCGATCTCGGCATGGTCATCGCGCTGATGACGATGTTCGCCACCTTCGGCACCACCTCGATCGCCGCCGTCAACGGGGCCATCGACTCCGCCTCGGGCTCCACCGCCACCGCGCTCGGCCTGCTGCTGCTCGTCGGGGCCTGCGGCAAGTCGGCGCAGGTGCCGCTGCAGGCCTGGCTGCTCGACGCGATGGAGGGCCCCACTCCGGTGTCGGCCCTCATCCACGCCGCCACGATGGTGACCGCGGGCGTCTACCTCGTGGTCCGCTCGGCCGGCATCTACGATGCCTCGGAGATCGCCCGCACCGTCGTGGTGATCGTCGGCCTGGTGACGCTGCTCGTCGGCGCCTGGATCGGCTGCGCCAAGGACGACATCAAGAAGGTCCTCGCCGGCTCGACGATGAGCCAGATCGGCTACATGATGCTGGCTGCGGGTCTCGGCCCGGCCGGCTACGCCTTCGCGATCTTCCACCTGCTCACACACGGCTTCTTCAAGGCCAATATGTTCCTCGGCGCCGGCTCGGTCATGCACGCGATGGACGATGACGTCGACATGCGCCACTACGGTGCGCTCCGCCGGGCGATGCCGATCACCTTCGTGACCTTCGGGCTCGGCTATCTGGCGATCATCGGCTTCCCGGGCATGTCCGGCTTCTTCAGCAAGGACAAGATCATCGAGGCCGCCCTCGGCTACAACGTGTGGGTCGGGATCGGCGCCATGATCGGTGCCGCCGTGACCGCCTTCTACATGACCCGGTTGATGATGATGACCTTCTTCGGCGAGAAGCGCTGGCGCGAGGAGGTGCATCCGCACGAGTCGCCCAGCGTCATGACCATCCCGCTGATCGTGCTCGCTGCGGCCTCGGTGCTCGGCGGCATGCTGTACCTGGGCGGCTGGATCACCGACTGGCTCGAGCCGATCGCCGGACACGCGGAGCATCCGCACCTGCCGGTGCCCGTCATCGTCGTCCAGCTCGGGGTCATGGCCCTGGTGGCGCTCGGTGTCGCGGCCGGCGTGTGGCTGTACCGGCGCGACGTGCCCGACCGGGCCGCCGCGGATGCGGATGTCTCGATCGTCACGCGCGCGGGCCGCCACGAGGTCTACACCAATGAGGTCAACGGCGCGCTGGTGGTGCTGCCGATGCGCTACCTCACCCGGTTCCTCGTCTGGCTCGATGCCCGCGGCATCGACGGCACGGTCACCGGCACCGCGGACCGGATCGGCGAGGCCTCGCAGCAGCTGCGGCGCACCCAGACCGGCTACGTCCGCTCCTATGCACTCGGAATCTTCGGCGGCGCGCTGCTCGTCGTCCTCGGACTCTTGGCGGTGACCCTCGCATGATGCTGACTGTCCTGGCTGTCACGCCGATCATCGGCGCGCTGCTCGTCGCCTGCTGGCCGGGTGCCTCGGGCAACCCGCGCCTGGTGAAGGCGCTGGCGCTCGCCGTCTCCCTCGTCACGCTGGTGCTGGCCATCGTCATCGCGGTCCAGTTCGACCCGGCCGAGGGCGGTTACCAGTTCGTCGAGCAGCGTGAGTGGATCCCGGCGATCGGGGCCCACTATGCACTGGGGCTGAACGGCATCGGGCTCACCCTCGTCATGCTGACCACGATCCTCAGCCCGATCGTCATCCTGGCGGCGTGGGGGGACCGGCTCCCGAATCCCGCGCGCACGCACACCTACTTCGCCTGGATGCTCGCCCTCGAGGGTCTGGCGATCGGCGTCTTCGCCGCGACCGATGTGTTCCTCTTCTATCTTCTCTTCGAGGCGACGCTGGTCCCGCTGTACTTCCTGATCGGGGCCCATGGCGGGGTCGGGCGCTCGTACGCGGCGGTCAAGTTCCTCATCTACAATCTCGTCGGCGGTCTGCTGATGCTGGCCTCGATCGTCGGCCTCTACGCGCTGACGACCCGGGCCGGGGAGTCGAGCTTCCTGCACAGCGATCTGATCGGCCTCGACATCTCAGCGGGCACCGAGAAGCTGCTCTTCATGGGCTTCTTCATCGCCTTCGCCGTCAAGGCGCCGATGTGGCCGCTGCATACCTGGCTGCCGGACGCCGCGGCCTCGTCGACCCCCTCGACTGCGGTGCTCATGGTCAGCATCGTCGACAAGATCGGCACCTTCGCGATGATCCGCTGGTGTCTGGAGATCTTCCCGGGGGCCTCGCAGTGGGCCAGTCCGGTCGTGATGGTGCTGGCGGTCATCAGCATCCTCTACGGCGCGCTGCTGGCGATCGGTCAGGACGATATCCGCCGCCTGATCGCCTTCACCTCGGTGTCGCACTTCGGGTTCATCGTGCTCGGCATCTTCGCCTTCACCACGCTCTCGACTTCGGGTGCCACGCTCTATATGTTCAACCACGGCCTGTCGACCGCCGTGCTCTTCCTCGTCACCGGCATGCTCATCGCACGCCGCGGCTCGGCGAGCATCGCGGAGTTCGGCGGCGTGCAGAAGATCGCCCCGGTGCTGGCCGGCATCCTGTTGATCGGCGGCCTGTCGAGTCTCTCGCTGCCGGGCCTCGCCCCGTTCATCTCGGAGTTCATGGTGCTCGCGGGCACGTTCACGGTCTCGATCCCGCTCGCGGTCGTCGCCGCCTTCGGCATCATCCTCGCGGCCGTCTACATCCTGCTGATGTACAAGCGCACGATGACCGGCCCGCTGCGCCCGGGTCTCGACGGCGTCCGTGAGCTGGACGGTCGCGAGGTCACGGCCCTCGCGCCGGCGGTGGTGCTGATCATCGCGCTGGGCTTCGTGCCCGGCCCGCTGCTATCGGTCATCAATCCGTCGGTGGAGCCGGTGATCGCCCAGGTGGGAGCCGAGGATCCGGTGCCGCCGCATCCGGCCGATGCCTCCGCGACTGAAGGAGCCCACGAATGATCCCCGCCGCACAGCTCGACTACTGGGTCCTGTCGCCGCTGTTCGTCGTCGCCGGCTTCGCGGTGCTGGGCCTGATCCTCGAGGCCGCGCTCGGACGCCGACACCGGTTCCTCGTCCAGGCAGTGGTCACCGGTCTCGGCTTGGTCGCCGCGCTCGTCCTGAGCATCCTCGTGTATCGCGATCTCGCGAGCCCGGAGGAGGCCGCTCTGACGGCTCGAGGAGCGGTCGAGGCCGAGGGCGCGGTCACCGTCGACGGTCCCGGTGTCATCACCTGGGTCATGCTGCTGGTCTTCGCGCTGCTGAGCCTGGGGCTGTTCGCCGAGCGTCGCTACGAATCGGGCATGAGCCCGTTCACGGGGCGCGCCGCGGATGTGCCGGGCTCGGACGAGGAGGCCGAGGCGGTCCGGCACCGGCTGGAGCACACCGAGGTCTTCCCGCTCATGCTGTTCGCATTGTCGGGCATGATGCTCTTCGCCACCGCCAATGACCTCATCACGATGTTCGTGGCCCTCGAGGTGCTGTCGCTGCCGCTGTACGTGCTGTGCGCGCTCTCGCGGCGTCGCCGGCTCATCAGCCAGGAGGCGGCGGTCAAGTACTTCCTGCTGGGCGCCTTCTCATCGGTGTTCTTCCTCTACGGCGCGGCACTCGCCTACGGCTACTCGGGCAGTCTGAACCTGACGATCATCGACGAGGCCGTCACGGCCCGCGCCGACTCCGGCGGACTGCTGCTGGTGGCCATGGCGATGATCGCGGTGGGTCTGCTCTTCAAGATCGGTGCCGTTCCCTTCCACGCCTGGACCCCGGATGTCTACCAGGGCGCGCCGACCCCGGTGACCGGCTTCATGGCCGCGGCCACCAAGGCGGCTGCCTTCATCGCCCTGATGAGGGTCTTCTTCGTGGCCTTCGGGGGTGCCTCGTGGGATTGGCGGCCGACCTTCTGGGTCGTCGCGGTCATCACGATGGTGTTCGGCTCGGTGGTCGCGATCGCGCAGACCGATGTCAAGCGGATGCTCGCGTACTCCTCGATCGCGCACGCCGGCTTCCTGCTGGTCGGCTTCTCGGCCGCCTACGTCGGCGTCGCCGACGATGCCGCGCTGACCTCCGTGTCGAGTGTGCTCTTCTACCTGGTCGTCTACGGCGTCGCCACTATCGGCGCCTTCGCGGTGGTGACCGTCGTGCGCGACTCGGCGGGGGAGACCACGCATCTGGCCAAGTGGGCCGGTCTCGGTCAGCGTTCGCCCTGGCTGGCGGGCACCTTCGCCCTGTTCATGCTCTCCTTCGCCGGCATCCCGCTGACCGCCGGATTCATCGGCAAGTGGGGCGTCTTCGCCGCCGCCTGGGCGGGGGGCACCTGGCCGCTCGTGGTCATCGGCGTGCTCGCCAGCGCCCTCGCCGCGTACTTCTACGTCCGTGTCATCGTGCTGATGTTCTTCACCGAGCCGGTGGGAGATGGGCCGACCGTCGCGGCTCCGGGGGTATTGACTACCGTGGTCATTGCGTTGGCGGCGATCGCCACCGTGGCGCTCGGAGTGCTTCCGGGCCCGCTGCTCGACATCGTGCAGCACGCCGGCGCGTTCGTGCGTTAGCAGTGCTGCTGAGGAGAATCGCGTGACCGTAGGAGTGTCGTTCGACGATCCGGGACTGACCTCCCGGATCCGCAGCGGTGTCGACCGAGTCGAGGCCCTGCTGGCACGCTCCGTCGACAGTCCCGAGCCCTTCGTCGCCGAGGCGGCCGCCCACCTGCTCAATGCCGGGGGCAAGCGCTTCCGGCCGCTGCTGACCCTGCTGTGCGCCGAGTTCGGCGAGCCGGAGGGCGACGAGGCGGTCGAGGCCGCCGTGGTGATGGAGCTGACGCACCTCGCCACGCTGTACCACGACGATGTCATGGACGAGGCACCGGTGCGACGTGGCGCCCCGAGCGCCAACGCCCGCTGGGACAACTCGATCGCCATCCTCGTCGGCGACTATCTCTTCGCCGAGGCCTCGCAGATCGTCGCGGGCCTGGGCACCGAGGCAGTCCGGATCCAGGCGGAGACCTTCTCGCGGCTGGTACGTGGTCAGATCCGCGAGACCCTCGGCCCCGGCGAGGGCGATGATCCGCTGCGGCACTATCTCGACGTCGTGGCCGACAAGACCGGTTCGCTGATCGCCGCCTGTGCGCTGCTCGGCTCGAAGGTCGCCGGCGCCGATGACGAGGTGCAGCGCACCCTGCTGGAGTTCGGCGAGCGCATCGGCGTCGCCTTCCAGCTCGCGGACGACATCATCGACATCGCCAGCGAGAGCGGGGACTCGGGCAAGACCCCGGGCACCGATCTGCGCGAGGGCGTGCCGACGCTGCCGACCCTGCTGGTGCTGGCGTCCACCGATGAGGAGAATGCGGAGCTGCGGGCCCGTCTCTCGGGTCCGATCGAGGACGATGCCCTCGTCGAGCGCACCCTCGCCGAGCTGCGCGACCATCCGCTGATGGCCGATGCGCGTGCCTATGTCCACGCCGAGGCCGCGGCATCCCGCGCGTTGCTGGAGAAGCTGCCGGCGGGTCCGGCTCGCGATGCATTGAGCGAGCTCTGCGACACCGTCGTCACCCGCGTCGGCTGACCCCGTTCCTTCGGCGCCAGTCCGGCTCCTGGTCTTTCGTCTCCCTGCGCGATCTCAGAGCACGGGCGTTCCGCCGGCAGCGCGGTGCAGGCTCCGGCGATGCGAACGCCAGGCGTCGACGGTGAAGATCGCCAGGGCGATCCAGATCAGCACGAAGCCGATCCAGCGGGCCGATCCCATCGGCTCGCCGAAGACCGTGAGTCCCAGGATGAAGTGCAGGATCGGCACGAAGTACTGCAGTAGCCCGATCGTGGAGAGGTTCAGTCGGCTCGCGGCGGCGGCGAACAGCAGCAACGGTACGGCCGTGACCACGCCGGTCAGCACCAGCAAGGTCGTTTTCCCCGCCCCCGCGTGACCGAAGACGAGCTCCCCGCGGAGCTGGAGGAGGATGAGGAAGCCCAGGGCGAACGGGAACAGGACGGTGGTCTCGACCGTCAGCGCCTCGATCGCGCCGAGGGACGTGCGCTTCTTGATCAGACCGTAGGTCGCGAAGGAGGCGGAGACGAGCAGCGCGATCCACGGCGGGCGTCCCAGATCGACGGTGAGCACGACGACGGCCACGGTGCCCAGCCCGACGGCGATCCACTGCTGACGCCGCAGGGACTCGTGCAGGAAGACGACCGCGAAGAGCACGGTGATGAGCGGATTGATGAAGTAGCCCAGGGAGACCTCGAGCACATGGCCGTTGTTGACGCCCCAGATGAACGAGCCCCAGTTCACCGCGATGACGATCGAGGCGAGTGCGAGCCAGACCAATTGGGCGCGGTCGCGGATCAAGGCGGTGAATGACCGCCACTTGCGCGTGACGGTGAGCAAGCCCGCGCAGAAGACGAGGGACCAGACCACCCGGTGCGCCAGCACCTCGAAGGGCGAGGCGGGTTCGAGCAGCGGCCAGTACAGCGGGAACAGTCCCCAGCCCAGATACGCGAGGACCCCGAAGGTCAATCCGCTGCGCGTCTGCTGGGCCACGAGCGCAATCTACGCTCCACATCGTCCGTAGCGGACGCTGACCCGTCATTCTTCGGGGTCGGGGGCGGCACCGTTCTGATCGTCGGGAGGAGGTGTGGGCT
>JAEZEJ010000022.1 GCA_023417775.1 Actinomycetes bacterium
AACCCTCCGGTTCGCAGCGGTCGGAGATCTGGTCCGGTGTCATCCCATCCCTGCGGCTCCGAGGAGCACACGTGTCAGCGTCTCCCATCCCCCACGACTCCCCCTCACTCGACGACATCGTCGGGCGGTTGCGCGCCTTCACGGCATCGCACGGTCGCCCCGAGCTCACCACGCGACTGGACGATGCCCGCGCACTCCTCGGCGACACCACCGTCCAGGTGGTGGTCGTGGGCCAGTTCAAACAGGGCAAGAGCGCCCTGGTGAACGCGCTCATCGACGCACCCGTGTGCCCGGTCGACGATGTCGTCGCGACCGCGGTGCCGACCTCCGTCAGTTGGGGCGACCAGCCCAGTGCCACATTGGTGACCGAGTTCGAGGAGGAGCAGACCTCGGTCCGTACGCCGATCGATCCACGACAGTTGCGCCGGCACGTCACCGAGCTGGCCGGAGAGACCGGATTCGCGGGTTCCCTGCACGCCGAGGTCCGCCTGCCGCGCTCCTTCCTCGCCGACGGGCTGGTCCTCGTGGACACGCCCGGCGTCGGGCGGGCCCAAGCCCAGATCTCCACGAATCTCACCCTGCTTCCGCAGGCCGACGCGGCCATCATGCTCTCGGACGCGACCCAGGAGCTCACCCAGCCGGAGATGGGCTTCCTGAGGCAGGCCGTGGCCCTCTGTCCCCGGGTCACCTGTGTGGTCAGCAAGATCGATCTGCAGCATCAGTGGCGGACGATCCTCGATGCCGACCGTGAGCACCTGGCCTCCGCCGAGATCGACGTGCCGTTACTCGCCACCTCCGCGCTGCTGCACGATCTGGCCGGTCGCGAACACGACGAGGAGCTGGCCCAGGAAGCACAGGTGGCGGCCCTCGGCACCCATCTGCACGATGTCGTCCGCGCCGATGTCCTCGCGGAGCGTCGACGCGCCGCCGCCACCGATATCAGCGGCGTCGGGGAGCATCTCATGATGGTGCTGCAGGCGGAGCTGCGTGCCCTGGGGGCGGCCTCGGGTGCGGCCGAGGTGGTGCGCGAGCTGGAGGATGCCCGCGATGTCGCGGACCGGCTCACCCGCCGATCCGCCCGCTGGCAGCAGACGCTGTCCGATGGCGCGGCGGAGCTGGTCTCGGATATCGAGTTCGACCTGCGCGACCGCTTGCGTGCGGTGGGTCGCGAGGCGGAGCAGCTGATCGAGGACTGCGATCCCGGCGAGGTGTGGGACGACGTGGGTCTCTGGCTCGCGGAGTCGGTCACCCAGGCGGTCTCCGACAACTTCGTCTGGGCCCATCAGCGCAGCGAGCATCTGGCCGAGGTGGTGGCCCGTCACTTCTCCCTCGACGGTCGAGCCGCGCTGCCCGATCTGACCTTGGACGGCGCCGAACAGGCCCTGCGGGCCATCGGCGGGCTGGAGTTCGTGCGCTCCGGCCGACTCTCCCTCGGCCAGAAGGTGATGGTCGGGATGAAGGGCTCGTACGGCGGGATCCTCATGTTCGGGCTGATGACCAGCCTCGCCGGGATGGCGCTGGTCAACCCGCTCTCGGTGGCCGCCGGTCTGATGATGGGCGGATTCGCCTATCGTCAGGACGCCAATCAACGGCTCGAGCAGCGGCGCAACGAAGCGAAGATGGCGGTGCGGCGCTTGATCGACGAGTCGATCTTCCAGGTCGGCAAGGAGTCGCGGGATCGGATGGGTCGCATCAAGCGGGTGCTGCGCGATCACTTCTCCGAGATCGCCGAGGACCTGAAGCGTTCGCTCGCCGAATCCGTGCGTGCCGCGAAGGACGGGGCGGCGCTGCCCACCGACGAGCGATCCCGCCGAGCGCTCGTCCTCAGCCGCGAACTGCGGGAGATCCGCGAGCTCTGCCGGCAGGCCGGCGCCCGCACGACCCCCGCCCTGACACAGGAGTTGACATCAGCATGAGAGGCCCCCTGGACTCGGCACGTGCGGTCGTGGCTGCCGCGCGGCGCCTGTACGCCTTCGATCCGGTGGCGATGGCCGAGCTCGACGAGCTCGATCGCCGGCTCGAGGGTCCCCTGCGCATCGCTCTCGTCGGTTCGGTCAAGGCGGGCAAGTCGACGCTGCTCAACGGCCTGCTGGGCGAGCGGATCGCTCCGACGGATGCGCGTGAGTGCACCCGCATCGTGACCCGGTATCACTACGGAGCCACGCCGTCGGTGCGCGGCCTGCTCACCGACGGCACCCCGGCCCTGCTGCCCGCTCAGCGCCAGCCCGGCCGTCTGGAGCTGGCGCTGCAGGGGCTGTCCCCCGATGATTTCGAACGGCTCGATGTCAGTTGGCCGGCCCCCGGCATCCAGGGGGTGACCTTCATCGACACTCCCGGGACGATCTCGGTCACCGAGGACGTGTCGAGTCAGACGGACCGCTTCCTGTTGCCGGAGCGGGGCGCGACAGGCGCGGACGCGGTGGTCTATCTCCTGCGGTCATTGCACGAGTCGGATGTGCGCTATCTGCAGACCCTTCACGATCGCACCCGCCACGGCAATGCGGCGATCGGTGCCATCGCGGTGCTCTCTCGCGCCGATGAGCTCGGCGCCGGACGTCTGAGCGCCATGGTCTCGGTCAACGAGGCGGTGGAGCGGCTCCGCGATCATCCGGCCCTGCACGGTGTGTGTGAGACCATCGTGCCGGTCGCCGGCCTGCTCGGCACCGGGGCGATGACCCTGCGTCAGTCCGATTTCAGCGTCTTCCGCAGCCTGGCCACCCGGCATCCCGATGAGACCCGGCAGCTCATGATCAGCGCCGAGCGGTTCCTGGCGACTCCCGACGACGAGCTTCCCAGCGAGCGCGTGCGGGCCGACCTGGTCGATCGCTTCGGCATGTACGGGATCCGGCTCGCGTTGGCGGCGGTACGGGGCGGTGTCGACGACGCGGGTGAGCTGGCCGAGGAACTGCTCCGCCGCAGCGGCCTGGAGGAGCTGCGCCGGGTCATCGACGTGCACTTCATGCAGCGTCAGTCCGAGTTGAAGGCC
The DNA here is from genome assembly GCA_023417775.1 of Actinomycetes bacterium. Lineage (GTDB taxonomy): Bacteria > Actinomycetota > Actinomycetes > Propionibacteriales > Nocardioidaceae > Aeromicrobium. The sequence continues at coordinate 2,987 of JAEZEJ010000022.1, forward strand.
CATTCCATCGTGCTGGCGGTGCACCGCTTCGTGCGCTCTCGTCCGGTGCCCGGCTCCGACGAGGTCGTGGTGATGGCCGACGAGCACATGGCGGGTGCGCACACCTTCGCGGAGACTCGCCTACTGGGCCGGATCGCGGCGCGCCGGTTGGCCCTGTCGGCGGACCTCGCCGATGAGCTCGAACGGCTGATCGGTGGGCGCGGCGGCAGCCCGGAGTGCCGGCTCGGTGTCGACGGCGAGGAGCTGTCGGCTCAGGAGCTGCTCGACCTCGCGATCCATCACCTGCAGCGCTGGCGGGAGCTGACCGTCAATCCGCTCCTGGATCACGAGACCTATCGGGCCGCGAAGACCGCCGAGCGCAGCTGCGAGACGATCATCGTCACGCTGATGGGTCGCGAGCACCGGGCCTCGGTCACCTTCGGTTGAGATCCTCCGGGTCGTCCTCGGACTCCCGCTCGTCCGCAGAGGAGACGGGAGACTCCCCCGGGGCCGTCTCCTCCCGAGGGATGAGCGGAGCCGGATCTCGTCGATCGGGTTGACGCCACCACGCCGAGACCGTGGGCGTGCACACGAGCACGACCGCGATGAGCAGGCACAGGACGGCCACGGTGGTCGCCGCGGGGTCATAGCGACCGAGTGCGCGGATCGACGTGCTGATCACGGCCACCGGCACGTAGAGGACGACAGACACCACGAACAGCACCCGCGCCGAGCCGGAGCGCCGTCGTGACACCGACCGGATCGCCAGCACCTGCATCAGCGTCAGCAGAAGGCCGAGACCGGCGACCACGCCGATCAGCACACGCACGGCACGCCGGATCTCACCTGCGGTGTAGTCGGCCTCGAGGTCGGAGGGCAGGGCTTCCGTGACGGTGTCACGGACCTCGCCGAACTGCCAGGCGGCCAGCGCGGTGAGGGCCAGGAAGATCACCGCGGCCGCGAGCACCAGCCAGCTCGCGACCGTGATGCGCCGGGGGCGCTCGATCGCCGGCTCGGGGGTGAAATTGCTGGCGAAGGAGGGGCGCTTCGGGGCACCCCAGCGATCGACGTCCCAGGAGGGTCCGGGGTCCGGCTGGCTCACTGGGCCGCCTCGATCGCGAACTGGAGCTCCTCGGGGCCGGGAATGGACTCGGTGCCGTTGTCGCTGCGCACGACGTTCATGCCGCCGATCCGCACCGTGGGCGTCGTGGTGACATCGGCGGCGCGGCCCTCCTCGAGTGCGCGCTCGACCCAGGGGGTGAAGGTGCGGTCGGCGACGCAGTCGGTGACATCGCCGGCCCCGGCCTGGGCGGCGAAGGAGATCAGCTGGTCGTCCGTCAGCCCCGGACCACCCTCGGCGGGCTGGTTCTGCAGGAGCAGGTCGTGCATCGCGGCATAGGCGGCGACCCCGGCATCGTCCGCGACGCACACGGCGGCATTCGCCGCACGCTGGGCGTACTCGTCGGTCGAGGCCTCCAAGAGGAAGGTGAAGGGGTGGTACGTGATGCTGATCGTCCCGCTCGCGACCTGCTGGGTGAGGAACGGACCCGATTCGTCGTGGAAGGCCTTGCAGGAGGGACAGAGGAAGTCCTCGAAGATCTGCACGTCCACGGGAGTCCCCGCCGCGGCGCTGCCGGCGAGCTCGGGGGTCAGCGTGAAGCCGTAGTCATCGGTCGCATGCTCGGGGACGGCGATATCCGTCTTCTCCTCGCTGGCACGCAGCTGCCGCCACCCCAGCGCGGCGAGGGCCACGACGATGACGAGCACGATCAATACGGTGGCCACGGAGCGTCGACGGCGAGCCTTCCGCTGATGGTTCTGGCGGATCTTGTCCGCCAGCGCCTGGCGTTGGGCATTTCCATCACTCATGACGCTCCTCACTCGACGATCGTGCGTAGACAGTATGCCGCTCTCAGGGGGCAGATGGAGTGAGGCATGGCGAACGGAGTAGTCCCGCCATATCCAAGATATATCGCGCACGGGGGCTTGCCGCAAGCCCCCGTCGAGGGTCCAGAATCCTCATCTGATGCGATCTCTCCACTCTCCTGAATCCAGCTCCTCCCCCGACTCGTTCCCGGTCTTCGCGTTGCCCGACCGACGTGCGGCGAAAGCGCGTTCTTCACTCGTCCGGGCGGACGAGGCGCACTTCGCCGAGCTCGCCACCGTCATCGCGGGACGCCTCCGCGAACTGACCTCCCGGCGGGACGCGGCACTCCGGGCCCCCGCGGGCCCAGGGCAGGCCGCACTCGATCGCGATCAGGAGGTGCGTCGTCTCGATGCGGAATTGCGCCGACTGCGCCGCTTCGCCCCCGAGATGTGCCTCGGCCGCATGCTGATCGCGGACACTCCCGATGCGGCCGTCTACATCGGGAGGATGGGGCTCACGGCTCCGGACGGCCGTCGTCTCCTGATCGACTGGCGTTCACCCGCCGCCGAGCCCTTCTTCGCCGCCACTCCGGCACGGCCCATGGGGTTGTCGAGCCGTCGGCGCTATCGGTGGAGCGACGGCCGGGTCGTCGACTACTGGGATGAGGTTGTCGCCGGCGAGGGATCCGAGGGGCTCGCCCCGGACCAGGACTCCGCGCTCCTCGCGTCCCTCGTGCGGAGCCGGTCGTCGCGGATGCAGGAGGTTCTCACGACGATCCAGGCGGACCAGGACGCGATCATCCGTGCTCCCTCGGCGGGCGCACTGGTGGTCGACGGAGGGCCGGGGACGGGCAAGACCGTGGTCGCTCTGCACCGCGCCGCCTATCTGCTCTATGCCGATCCCCGCCTCGGGGAGGGGCGCGGCGGGATCCTCGTGATCGGGCCGCACCGTCCCTATCTGGCCTATATCGGCGATGTGCTCCCGAGCCTCGGCGAGGAGGGCGTCTCCACCTGCACCGTCGAGGACCTGGTGCCAGGCCTGCCGGAGCTGCCGGAGGAGGTCGACCCGGAGGTCGCGCGGCTGAAGGCGCAAGCGGCCATGGTCGATGCGATCGAACCGGCCGTCCGGCTCTACGAGGAGCCGCCCACCGAGTCGCTGCTCGTGGAGACCCCCTGGGGAGATCTGCTGATGCGGCCCGCCGAGTGGGCGGAGGCGTTCGCCTCGGCCGATCCGCAGCTGCCGCACAATGACGCGCGCGACGAGGTCTGGGAGGCGGTGCTCGCGATCCTCGTCGACGGCTGTCGTGATGCCGACGTCTCCGCCGAGGAGTTGATGCGGACGCTGCGGCGCGATGCCGGACTCGCCGAGGCCTTCGACCGAGCCTGGCCGTTGATCGATCCCTTCGATCTCGTCGGCGATCTCTGGGAGGTGCCGGCCTATCTGCGCCGGTGTGCGCCGTGGCTGACCAGGGAGGAGATCGGAGCGCTTCAGCGGGCCGATCCCCGCGCATGGACTGCGGCGGACCGTCCTCTGCTGGATGCGGCGCGCCGCCGCCTGGGCGACCCTCGGGCGGCACGGCGACGCCGTCGTCACGAGGCCGCACTCGCCGCCGAACGGGAGGACCGTACGCGGGTGATCGACGACCTCATCGTGGCCGACGACTCCGAGATGCTCGTGATGTCCATGCTGCGTGGCGACGACCTGCGGTCGGTCCTCGACGATGAGGCACCGCTGGAGGAGGAGAGTCCTCCTCTCGACGGGCCGTTCGCGCACCTCATCGTGGACGAGGCGCAGGAGCTCACCGATGCCGAATGGCGGATGGTGCTCAGTCGGTGTCCGGCGCAGAGCGTCACCATCGTGGGCGACCGGGCCCAGTCGAGGCGGGGTTTCACCGAGTCCTGGGAGAAACGGCTGGGGCGCGTGGGTGTCGGCACGGTCGAGCGGGCTTCCCTCACGGTCAACTACCGCACACCGTCCGAGGTCATGGAGGAGGCGGCTCCCGTCATCCGCCGGGTGCTGCCGGACGCCAATGTGCCGATCTCGGTGCGGTCGAGCGGTGTTCCGGTCGCCCACGGACATCCTGATGACCTCGATGCCCTCCTCGGCGACTGGCTGACGCGTCATGAGGAGGGGACCGCCTGCATCATCGGGGGCGCGACGGTGAACCTCCGTGACCCCTCACGCGTGCGGCACCTCTCCCCCGCCCTGGCGAAGGGACTCGAGTTCGATCTGGTCGTGCTGCTCGATCCGGAGTCCTTCGGCACCGGTATCGACGGTGCGGTCGACCGCTATGTCGCCATGACCCGTGCGACACAGCAGCTGGTGGTCCTCCGCACGTGATGAGCCGAGGCGGGATGTGCATCGGTGGTCGCTGTGACCACCGATGCAC
>JAEZEJ010000043.1 GCA_023417775.1 Actinomycetes bacterium
CGGGCCCCGTGCCGCGCGGGGGGGGGGGGGGACCCCCCCGGCCCCCCCCCCGCCCGCCACCACGATCGAGGAGGACACGCGATGACGACCACGACGGCTCCCGTGCTCGCGCTCTCGGGTATCGGCAAACGATTCGGCGCCGTGCAGGCGCTGGCCGGGGTCGACCTGGAGGTGCGGCCGGGAGAGGTCGTCGCCCTCGTCGGCGACAACGGCGCCGGCAAGTCGACGCTGGTGAAGATCATGTCGGGCGTCTATCAGCCCGACGAGGGCGAGATCGTCTTCGACGGCCGCGCGGTGACGGTCAACGGCCCGCGACAGGCCAAGGAGCTGGGAATCGCGACGGTCTTCCAGGATCTCGCTCTGGCCGACAATCTCGACGTGGTCGCCAATCTGTTCCTGGGTCAGGAGAAGACGAGCGGCGGCGTGCTGGACGAGGTCGAGATGGAGGCGAGCAGCTGGCGGCTGTTGAAGCAGCTCAGCGCCAAGATCCCGTCGGTGCGCATTCCGATCGCCTCGCTCTCGGGCGGTCAACGGCAGACGGTCGCCATCGCCCGCAGCCTCGTCGGCGCGCCGAAGGTCATCATGCTCGACGAGCCGACGGCCGCTCTCGGCGTCGCGCAGACCGCCGAGGTGCTGAACCTGGTGGAGCGGCTGCGGGAGAACGACCTCGGCGTGATCCTCATCAGCCACAACATGGCGGACGTCCAGGCGGTCGCCGATCGCATCTATGTCCTGCGTCTGGGGCGCAATGCCGCCGAGTTCGCGATCGACGCGGTGACCACCGAGGAGCTCGTCGCGGCGATCACCGGGGCCTCGGACAATGTCGTGTCACAGCGCGCCGCGAAGGAGCATCAACGATGACCGCGCCGACCGCCACCCCTCCCACCGGTTTAGCCGACCGCACCGACGAGCGCCTCGTCGAGGACTCGTCGCCGCGCGCGCTCCTGGGCGGCTTCGTCCGGCGGATGCGGTCGGGCGATCTCGGCATGGTGCCGGTGATCGTCGGTCTCGTCGTCATCTGGGCGGTGTTCTACGCGCAGAACCCGCGCTTCCTGTCCTCGCGCAATCTCGTGGAGCTGAGCCTCGACTCGGCGACCATCGGGATGATCTCGGTGGGCATCGTGCTGGTGCTGCTGCTCGGTGAGATCGATCTCTCGGTGGGATCGGTGAGCGGTGTCGGTGGATCGGTGCTCGCGGTGCTGCTGGTCTATCAGGGATGGCCGCTGTTGACCGCTGTGCTGGCGGCGCTCGCCTGCGGCATCGCGATCGGCGTGCTCTACGGGCTGCTCTATACCCGCTTCGGCGTGCCGAGCTTCGTCATCTCGCTGGCGGGCCTGTTGGCCTTCCTCGGCGTCCAGCTGTGGGTGCTCGGCTCCAATGGCACGGTCAATCTGCCGGGGGACTCGTGGATCATCGACTTCGCGAACTTCTGGTTCCTGCCGGCCTGGGCGTCCTATGTGCTCGCTGTCCTCGCAGGCGCCGTGTACCTGCTCGTGCGGACGGCGACGATCCGCCGGCGGAGGGCCGCCGAGCTCTCGGCGCCGTCGATGGTGTCCGTGGCCGTGCGGGCGGTGTTGATCGTCGTCGCCCTCGCGGGTCTCGCCTACTACCTCAATATCGACCGGGGGATCGGCTACCTGCCGCTGCTGTGGGTCGGGGTCATCGTGGTCATGGATCAGCTGCTCCGGCGCAGCACCTGGGGACGTCATGTGTACGCGGTAGGCGGCAATGAGGAGGCGGCCCGGCGCGCGGGCATCGGTGTCGGCAGGGTGTATGTGAGCGTCTTCGCGCTGTGCTCCTTCTTCGCGGCCTTCGGCGGCGTGCTCGCGGCCGGGCGGCTGCAGTCGGTGGCCCAGTCCAGTGGCGGTACGGACACCAATCTGATGGCGATCGCCGCCGCCGTCATCGGGGGAGTGAGCCTCTTCGGCGGCCGTGGCTCGATGTTCGCGGCGCTGCTGGGCATGTTGGTATTGCAGTCGATCACCAGCGGTCTCAACCTCGTCGGCGTCGCGGCGGAGATCCGCTATATCGTCACCGGTGCGGTCCTCCTGCTGGCCGTCACGATCGATTCGCTCTCGCGCCGCGCTCGCAAGAGCAGCGGAAGGTTCTAGCTCGGCTCATCCCGGCCTCGGCTGGCGGCGGTAGGCCATCCACCTTTCCGCCTCGTCAGCGGTAGCTGGTCAACGTGATGGCTGACGTATGAGGTTGACCAGATGCCGCTGGGTCGCTCGACAGGGAGCGGCCGTCCGCCTGCGCCCCGACCACGCGAACCTTAGGCTGACGAAATGGCAGCGCAACGTCCGCCTCGCGGGACCTCCTGGTTCGTGTTGGTCTTCTGGGTCTGGCTGTGCGTCGCGGGCATCCTCTCGGCGGTCCTGGGCGACGGACTGCTTCATGTCGCTCTGGGTCTCCTGGTCGCTGTGGTGGCGCCGATCGGCGTCTGGGACAGGTGGCGGTTCCTGCGCGGCCGATCGGCCCGTGGGCCGCAGATCTCGATGATGCTCGCGCTGCTCGCTCAGACGGTCGTCCAGGTGTCGCTCGCCGATGGCGCATTCCGATGGTGGCTGCTCGGCGGGATGTTCCTCGTGGTGGTGGTCTCCCTCTTCTCAGAGATCCGGCGGCAAGGGGGCCGGCCCATCGCCATCGATCGATGGGTCGAAGCACACATCACCCCGCGCCAGCTGGCCTATGTGACCTTCGGCATCACGGGCGTGGGCGTCATCGCGATCAGCGTATGGGCCTATCTCACCTACGGCGCGGTCATGCTGTCCGTGCCGGTCTTCGGGCTGGCCGTGCTCGGGATCGCCTTCTGGGTCGCCCTGCGTCAGCTGACCCGTCAGGAAAACTAGTCTCGTCCAGAACGGTCCGGCTGCGTCAGGGCACGAGGATGCGCAGGGCGCCGGGCCGGCAGCGCAGGGTGACCTCGCGATCGGCCAACTCGTCACCATCGGCGCCGAAGGGCACGTCGCGCTCCGCGCGGATCACCACCTCGCGGGCGGTCCGCACCGTCACCTCGGGGCGGTCGACATGTGCGCCGTGCTTGGCCTCCTTCATGAACGAGGCGAGGCGCAGCAGCGAGGCGCTGCCGTCGACCGTCAGCAGATGGATCAGGCCATCGTCGAGGATCGCACTCGGCACGATGTGCAGGCCGTGGCCGTAGCGTCCCGAGTTGCCGGCGACCACCATCATCAGATGCTCGGTCGTCGTCGTGCCGTCGAGGGTCAGCTCGAAGGACGCCGGTCGCCACCGCAGCGCCGCCAGCACCGGCGCCATCCGATACAGCACCAGCGCCGGCACTCGACGATAGCGATTGATGATGCGGGTCGACAGGGCGTCGATCCCGGCATACACATTGCCGGGTACCAGGACCCCGTCGGCATCCAGCACATCGATCGCCCGGGTCCGTCCCGCCAGCAGCATTCGTGCCAGCTCGTCGGGCTCGTGGGGCAGGCCCAGACCCAATGCCAGATCGTTCCCACGCCCCGCCGGCACGATACCGAGCGTTCCATTCTCGGCCACCACGCCGCCGGCGATGTCGCGGACCAGGCCGTCCCCGCCGACCGCCACGACCGTACGGCCCCCGGCCGACAGCTCGGCTGCCCGTGCCGCGGCCTGCTCGGCGCTTCGCGTCGTCTCCATCGCGACCTCGGCCCCAGCCGCGCGGAGCACCGACGCCACCGGCTCCCAGCGCTCGGCACTGTCACCCGACCCCGAGATCGGATTGAGCAGCGCCGTGAACGCGGTCATGTCAGGCCCCGTCGCGCGGCAACAGGATGCCCGGATTGACGACGCCTGCTGGATCGAGCGTCCGCTTGATGGCCTGGAGCGCCTCCACGGCCAGCGGTCCCAGCTGATCGACGTAGACCCGCTGGTGGTCCACGCCGACCCCGTGGTGATGGCTCGGCGCCGCACCCAGTCGCGTCAGGGTGTCGTTGACCGCCTTCTTCGCCACCGCCCACTGGGCCACCGGGTCCTCGGCCTGGGCCGCAGCCACCGTGAAGTACAGCGACGCCCCGGTCTCGTAGACATGGGAGATATGGCACATCGGGATGCACGGCGTGCCCTGATCGGTGAGCGCCGTGGTGAGGGCGAGGTTCACCGCATCGCGGACCTCGATCAGGCGGGACCAGAAGGTCGCCGTCTCGAGGGTCTCGATGAGCACGCCGTTCTCCAGCAGCGGGTCGCGCAGATATGGCGCGTTGAAGCGGCCCTCGCGCCACGCCTCGCCCGGAGCGGTGCCGAGCTCCTCGCCGCCGAGGTCGCGCAGGATGGCCGCGACCTTGTCCCGTCGGGTGGCGACATCGTCTGCCGTGCCCTCGAAGCCGACGATCGCCAGGCAGCCGCCCGGATTCTCCTCCAGCGACTCATTCGGATCGGCGAGGTTGACGAGGGTCTCGATCTCGTCCGAGAGCCGGAGCACCGTCGGACGAGGACCGTCCTGAGCGAGGCGCCTCAACGCCGTGGCTCCGGTGGCGAAGTCCCGGAAACGCCATCCCTCGAAGGAGCGAGCCTCCGGCAGCGGCCGGACACGGACACGAACCCGGGTGATGACGCCGAAGGCGCCCTCGGAGCCCAACGCGATCTGCCGCCAGTCCGGACCCGCCGCCGATCGAGGAGCGTTGCCGACCTCGATGGTGCCGCGAGGAGTCACGAGGGTGAGCCCGACGACCATCTCGTCGAAGCGCCCGTATCCGGCCGAGGACTGGCCCGCCGACCGCGCCGCCGCGTACCCGCCGATCGTGGCCCCCGCATAGGACTGGGGGAAGTGCCCGATGGTGAAGCCGTGCTCGGCGGCGAGCTCCTCGGCCCTCGGCCCGCGCACCCCCGCCTCGAAGGTCAGGATGCGCGACTCTCCGTCCACCTCGAGCAGTCGGTCGAGGGCGGTGAGGTCGAGGGTGATCACGCCGCGGAATCCGTCACGCTCCGCCGTCAGGCCGCCCACCACGGAGGTGCCGCCACCGAACGGCACGACGGCGACTCGGTGGTCGGTGCACCACCGCAGGGCCGCCTCCACGGCCGGCTCGTCCGCGGGGCGGACCACGGCATCGGGAACATCGGCGAGGGCGTCGCCGCGGAGTCGCAGCAGGTCGGGGGTGGACCACCCGTTGGCATGCGCCACCCGATCGTCGTGCTCGGTACTCACCGCCGCCGCGCCGAGAACCTCGCGGAGGCCGTCGAGATCGGTCGCGGCGAGCCGCGACTCGGGGATGGTCAGGTCCTCGACGGGGGCGGGGGGCCGTTCCGAGGTGGTGATGCCGACCAGCCCCAGCGCACCGGTGATCCGTTCGCTCAGGGAGACGAAGTGCGCAGGGTCGCCCCACCGGTAGGGGTGGAAGTCGACGACCGGGAGGTCGGTCTCGTCGACGGGACGATGGGGGAGTGTGGCGTCGGTCATGCTAGTATTAAACACATGACCGCTGATCGTTTCAACCCATCGGGGTCGGCGCTGCACCTGGTGCGGTCGCGCCCCGCTGTCGAGACCGCGGCCTCGATCGACTCCGATCGCATCCTGGACGCGGCCCTGGAGCTGATCATCGAGGAGGGCCTTCCCCGCACGACGATGACCGCCATCGCCCGGCGAGCGGGGGTCGCCCGGGCCACGCTCTACCGGCGGTGGGAGAACGTGACGAGTGTCGCCGCCGATGTCTCCACGCGAGAGTGGAATCGGCTGACCGAGCGGGCCGCCGAGAGCTCCACGGGCTCGACTCGCGAGCGTGTGGTGTCGACCGTCGTCGGGATCGTCGGGCAGATGCGCTCGCACCCGCTGTTGCGGGCGATCGTCGAGGAGTCCCCGGAGTTCCTCACGCCGTATCAGGTGCGTCGTCCCGGACAGGTCTCCGCCTTCCACCTGGCGATGATCGAGGATGCGCTGAGGCTGGGAGCGTCCGATGGATCGATCCGGGCCGGTGATCCCGCGGTGCAGGCGCAGACGGTGCTGTTGATGAGCTGGTCCTTCGTCATCACCGCGCCGGCGATCCTGGAGGTGCCCGATGCGGTCGGCCCCGAACTGGACGCGCTGGACGCCGAGCTGGCGATCGCGCTCGATCGGTACCTCGCGCCATGACGGCACGATCCTCCTCGCTCAATGAGGCACGCCGCTCCCGCGACCTCGACGAGGTCGCCGGGGGAGCGGTCGACCTCGTCGTCATCGGCGGAGGCGTCACCGGTGCGGGCGTGGCGCTCGATGCCGCCGTGCGCGGACTCTCCGTCGTGTTGCTCGAGGCCCAGGACCTCGCCTTCGGCACCAGCCGCTGGAGCTCCAAGCTGGTCCACGGCGGGCTGCGCTATCTCGGCACCGGTGATGTCGATGTCGCCTATGAGAGCGCCATCGAGCGCCACCACCTGATGACGGCGATCGCGCCGCACCTCATCCGGCCGCTGCCGAATGTCTTCCCCGAGCTGCCGTCGATGGACCGCCGGCACGCCGCGCTGGTCCGCGTCGGGCACTGGGGCGGCGACGCGTTGCGCCGGGCGGCGCGGACCCCCGGCGCCCTGCTGCCACGTCCTGACCGCATCGATGCGGCGATGGTCGAGCGGTACGCGCCCACCGTGCGTCGCGAGGGGCTGCGCGGCGGACTGCGCTTCTGGGACGGCCAGCTGGTCGACGACGCGCGACTCGTCGTCGCGATCGCCCGCACGGCCGCCTACTACGGCGCCCGCATCCTCACGCGCGCTCGTGTGCTGTCGGCATCGGGCGAGGGTGTCCGGGTGCGCGACGAGCGGGACGGCGCCGAGTTCGACCTCTCCGCGCGCACGGTGATCAACGCCGCCGGCGTGTGGGCGGGTTCGCTCGCGCGGGACATCTCCCTGCGGCCGAGCCGCGGCACCCACCTGGTCATGTCGCAGCGGACCTTCGGCGGTCTGTCCGCCTCGCTCATGG
>JAEZEJ010000001.1 GCA_023417775.1 Actinomycetes bacterium
ACCGAACAGCGCTGCGGACGCCTGCTCCGCCGCGCGTACCTCCTCGTGGCCGTGCACCATCGCCGTCACCTCCGCCGCCAGCCGCCGCTGAGCGATCCGGAGGCCGGGCTTCTCCGCGGACTCAGCCGCGATGTCCGCGATCTCCTCGAGGTCGAGGAAGGTGAACTGCTTGAGGTACTCGACGACCTTGGAGTCCTCCGCATGGATCCAGGTCTGGTAGAACGCGTACGGCGAGAGCATGTCGGGGTCGAGCCACAGCGCTCCCCCGGTCGACTTCCCGAACTTCGTCCCGTCGGCCTTCGTGATCAGCGGCGTCGCGAGCGCATGGACCTTCGCCCCGTCGGCGCGCCGGATCAGCTCGACCCCCGCGGTGATGTTGCCCCACTGGTCGCTGCCGCCGGTCTGCAGCGACGTCCCGTACCGGCGGTGCAGCTCCAGGTAGTCCATCGACTGGAGGAGCACGTAGCTGAACTCGGTGTAGCTGATCCCCGACTCCAGCCGGCTCGCCACGACATCGCGCGCCAGCATGCGGTTGACGGGGAAGTGCTTGCCGACATCGCGCAGGAAGTCCACGACATTCAGCTCGCTCGTCCAGTCCAGGTTGTTGACCAGCCGGGCGGCATTCGGGCCCTCGAAGTCGAGGAAGGGCGAGGCCTGCGCGGCGATCGAGTCGACCCATCCCGCCACGACGTCCTTGGTGTTCATCTGGCGTTCGCCGCTCTGCTTCGGATCGCCGATGAGGCCGGTCGCGCCCCCGACCAGCAGCAACGGCTGGTGGCCGGCGAGCTGCAGGCGCCGCATCATCAGCAGCTGCATCAGGTGGCCGATGTGCAGGCTGGGCGCCGTCGGGTCGAATCCCGTGTAGTACACGAGCGATCCCCGGTCCAGATCGGCGCGCAAGGCGTCGAGATCGGTGGACTGCGCGATCAGGCCGCGCGAGAGGAGGTCGTCGAGAACGTGCTGAGTCACGGGGAATCCTTTCGAATCGTCCCCACGAGCCTAGTCAGTCGTCGACGACCGCCTCGTCACCGAGGTCGCCCGCTCGCTCTCAGGGCTTGACGGCGATGACCGGCATCGGGGCGTCGAGCAGGATCATCTGGGTCACCCGGCCCATGAGCATCTTGCCCACCGGCGTGCGCTTGCGGATGCCGATCACCAGCCGCTCGGCTCCGGCCTCGGTGGCCTGCTGGATCACGATGTCGGCGACATCGAGGGAGGCCGCCCGGCGGATCTCGTAGTCGAGGTCCTCCAGATCGAAGCGCTCGGTGAACTCCGAGAGGTCGATCTCGTGCGGCTCCTCGAACTCCGGGTCGATCTCATCGACGGTGATGATCACCAGGCGCTGCGCTGTCGCCTGCGCCTCGGCGGCGGCCCAGCGCAGCGCGCCCTTGCCGAAGTCGTCGGGTCGGTAGGCCACTGCGATCGTCATGGGTCGAGGCTACCGTGACCGCCCGACGGAATACCGCGACCAGCGGAGATGTTGCGACAGCTGTGAGTGATCCGATCAAGATCGATATCTGGTCCGATATCGCGTGCCCCTGGTGCTATATCGGCAAACGTCGCCTGGAGACGGCGGTCCAAGGCTTCGATGGCGAGGTGGAGATCGAGTACCACAGCTTCGAGCTCGCCCCCGACACGCCGGTCGACTTCGAGGGGTCGGAGATCGACTTCCTCGCCGGCCACAAGCACATGCCCGAGGACCAGGTCCGATCGATGCTCGCCCAGATGACCGAGCTCGCGGCCGGCGAGGGGCTCTCCTACGACTTCGGCGCGCTGCAGCATACGAACACCCGTCTGGCGCACGAGGCCCTCCACGAGGCCAAGGCGCAGGGACGGCAGACCCAGTTCAAGGAGCGGCTGCTCGCCGCGTACTTCGAGGAGGGCCGCCACGTCGGCCGCGTCGACGAGCTGGTCGACCTCGGTACCGAGATCGGGCTCGATCCGTCGGCGCTGCGCGCCGCACTGACGGACGGCGCGCACCGTGAGGCGGTCCAGGCCGATATCGACCAGGCGCGCGCCTACGGCATCGGTGGCGTCCCGTTCTTCGTGATCGAGGGACGCTGGGCCGTCTCGGGTGCCCAGGCGCCCGAGGTCTTCACCGATGCGCTGACGCGTGCCGAGGCCGAACGATGAGCGGGCCCTTCGAGCTCGTGGACGGCAACGACGACCTGGTCTGCGCCGACGGCGTGTGCGCGGTACCTTCCCCTCAGCCGGGTGACGACTCCGCCGACGAGGATTCCGCCCGCGCGTGACGCCGATAGGCCGACACCGTCGGGTCCCCGGTCACCCATAGCCGCCACGGACGATCGGCCGCGCGCCGAACCCCGACTCGCGGTCCGGCGCTGACGGGCACATCGCCCGGCCGCTCACCCAGCAGGACAGCGGGCCCGATCCGCACATCGGTGCCGAGATCGGTCAGGGTGATGCCCAGCGCCCGGGCCAGATTGCCCGGCCCGCGTCCCAAGGCCTCGTGCGCCACCTCGCCGCGACGGCCCCGCGCCACCTCGATCCCGTCGACCACCTCGCCCGCCCGCAACAGCACGGCCGCGGCCTGCTCGCTCGGACCGGTGACGATATTGGCGCAGTGATGACCGTGGATCCGGTAGACATACAGCCGCCACGGCGGCCCGTACATGATCTCCGAGCGGGCGGTGCGGGTGAAGGCATGCGAGGCCGGGTCGGTGACACCCCCGTACGCCTCGACCTCGGTGATCCGCACTGTCACCCCGTGCGACGTGAGCTCCCGGCCGAGCAGGTCATGGGCGCGATCGAGGACGGACACCCCGTCACGCTACCCACGCCCCGGCGACGATCAGCCGCGGCCCGTGCGAGCGACGTGCGCGAGCCGCTCCAGATAGGCGTCGACCGCGTCCTGACGCAACCCGCCACGACGCGTCGACGTGAAGCGCTGCCCGGTGATCTCCTCGGCCAACCGCGGATGCGGTGACCGACGGACCCTGGGCTCGATCTGGTCGAGGAAGCGGGCGACCTCGCCGGCATCGTAGCCCTCACGCAGCAGCCCGGACGAAGGGAAGTCCGGGCGTCCGTCGAGCTCGGGAGCGTCCGCCTCGGCCACGGGCTCCTGGTCGAGCCGGTCGACCACCGGCCCACCCGCGCGGATCATCGCCACCACCCGATCGAGGTAGTCGTCGACCTGAACCATGTCGTAGCCGGGTCGCATCGCGGTCAGGGAGAACCTCTTCTCCACGATCGCGATGGCGAGCTCCTCCGACGGAGCCGCGGAGAGCCGGCGCTGGACCTCGTCCAGGAAGTCGTCGACCTCGCCGATGTCGTATCCGCTGCGGAACCTGCCGACCGTGAACCGCGGAGGCGGCAGGCTCACGCCAGCCGACCGCGGATCTCGGCGAGTTGATCGGTGACCCGTGACGGGGCGGTGCCGCCACGGGAGTCGCGGGAGGCCAGTGAGCCCTCGACGGAGAGCACTTCGCGTACGCCGGCGCTCAGATGCGGCGAGATCTCGGCGAAGTCCTCGTCGGTCAGATCCCACAGCTCGATCCCGCGCTGCTCGCACACCTGCACGCAGGCGCCCGAGACCTCGTGGGCCACGCGGAACGGCACTCCTTGGCGCACGAGCCACTCGGCGATATCGGTGGCGAGCGCGAATCCCTGGGGGGCGAGCTCGGCGAGCCGGGCGGTGTCGAAACGCAGCGTGGCGATCATGCCGGTGAAGGCCGGCAGCAGCACCTCGAGGGTGTCGATCGAGTCGAAGACCGGCTCCTTGTCCTCCTGCAGGTCCCGGTTGTACGCCAACGGGAGCGCCTTCAATGTCGTCAGCAGTCCGGTCAGATTGCCCACCAGCCGCCCGGACTTGCCGCGCGCGAGCTCGGCGATATCGGGGTTCTTCTTCTGCGGCATGATGCTGGAGCCGGTGGAGTAGCCGTCGTCCAGGGTGACGAAGCCGAACTCCTTGGTGTTCCAGATGATGATCTCCTCAGCCAGCCGGGAGACGTCGATGCCGATCTGCGCCGTGATGTAGGCGAACTCGGCCACGAAATCGCGCGCGGCGGTGCCGTCGATCGAGTTCGGCGCGGAGCCCGTGAATCCGAGGTCGCGTGCGATCGCCTCGGGATCGAGCCCCAGGGACGATCCCGCGAGCGCCCCGCTGCCATAGGGAGACTCCCCCGCGACCCGTTCGTCCCACTGCGCCAGCCGATCCAGATCGCGCACCAGCGGCCAGGCGTGCGCGAGCAGGTGATGGGACAGGAGCACCGGCTGCGCATGCTGCAGGTGCGTGCGGCCCGGCATCGCCACGCCGAGATGGTTCTCGGCCTGGCTGGTGATCGCGAGAGCCAGCTCGCGGGTCAGCTGGGCGATCTGCCGGCCGTGATCGCGCAGGAAGGCCCGGAACAGCGTCGCGACCTGGTCGTTGCGCGAGCGACCCGCGCGCAGCCGCCCGCCGAGCTCGGCACCGGCCCGCTCCATCAGTCCCCGCTCGAGGGCCGTATGGACGTCCTCATCGTCCGGCTCCGGCGCGAAGGATCCCGATCGGACATCGGCCTCGAGCCGGTCCAGGGCCGCCAGCATGGCGTCGAGATCGGCCTCGGTCAGCAGCCCGGCGCTGTGCAGCACCCGGGCATGGGCCCGCGACCCCGCCAGATCGTACGGGGCGAGACGCCAGTCGAAGTGCGTGGAGCGCGAGAGCTCGGTCAGCTCCGAGGACGGCCCGGAGGCGAATCGTCCGCCCCACAGCCGGGTCGATTCCTCGGACTGCTGCTCGTGTTCGGCCACGTGGATCCTCTCGTACGGTGCTCGCTCAGGCCGACTGGTCGGCGAGCTGGGTGAAGTAGTCGGCCACCGCCGACCCGCCCTGCGGGTCGCGGCAGATCAGTAACAGGGTGTCATCGCCCGCGATCGTACCCATCGTGTCGACGCCACCGGCGTGGTCGATCGCCGAGGCGAGATACTGCGCGGCGCCCGGCGGTGTCCGCAACACCACCAGATTCGCCGATGCCTCGATCGTGACCATCAACTCGCGCACGAGACGCTGCAGCCGGAGCGAGGCCGCCGGGGTGTCGCCCACGCGAGGCGTCGGGTCTCCCCCCTCGGCCGGCACAGCGTAGACGAGCGCCCCGTCAGCCTGCCGGATCCGCACCGCGCCGAGCTCGACGAGATCGCGCGACACCGTCGAGACCGTGGCGGAGATCCCGGCCTCGGCGAGCAGGCCGACGAGATCGGACTGCGATCGGACCTCATCGCGGGTCAGGAGCTCGACGATGCGCTGCTGACGAGCGGTCTTCGTCGCGGGGACGGTCGTCATCGTCAGCTCCTCGCCTGGGCGAGGAGCCAGGTGAGCACCGCCTTCTGCGCGTGCAACCGGTTCTCGGCCTCGTCCCATACGACGCTCTGCGGACCCTCCAGCACCTCCGGGGCGATCTCCAGCCCGCGGTAGGCCGGCAGGCAGTGCAGCACGATCGCCTCGGCATCGGCATGCGCCAGCAGCTCGCTGGTCAGCGAGTACTCGCCGAAGATCGCGATCCGCTCGGCCTTCTGCTCCTCCTGTCCCATCGAGACCCAGGTGTCGGTGATGACGACATCGGCATCCGCCACGGCGGTACGCGGGTCATCGGTCACCAGCACCGATCCGCCGGTCCGCTCGGCGATCCGCTGGGCCTCGGCCACGATGCCCAGGTCGGGCTGGTAGCCGAAGGGACCGCCGACCCGGACATGCATGCCGGCGGTCGCGCCACCGAGCAGATAGGAGTGCGCCATATTGCTCGCACCATCGCCCACATAGGCCACGCTCAGCCCGTTCAGCCGGCCCTTGTGCTCCCGGACCGTCATCCAGTCGGCGAGGATCTGGCAGGGATGGAAGTCGTCGCTGAGCGCATTGACCACGGGGACCCCGGAGTGCTCGGCCATCAGCTCGAGTCCCGCCTGGGCATAGGTCCGCCAGACGATCGCGCTCACCTGACGGCCCAGCACCCGTGCAGTGTCGGCGACGGACTCGCCCCGCCCGATCTGCGTGGTCTGCGCATCGAGCACCAGCGGCTGCCCGCCGAGATCGGCGATACCGACCGCGAAGGACACCCGAGTACGGGTCGACGACTTGTCGAACATCACCACCACGCTCTGCGGGCCCTCCAGAGGCCGCCGGCTGTACGGCGCCGCCTTCAGCTCCAGTGCCAGATCGAGGATCTCGGCCTGCTCGGCCGGCGAGAGGTCGTCATCGCGCAGGAAGTGCCGGAGTCCGGCACCCCCCTCGCTCATGACCGCACCTCGGCGAGCACCGAGGCGATCGCGGCGACCGCATCGCGGGCCTGCTCCGTCGTGAGGACGAAAGGCGGCGCGATCCGCAGCCGGTCGGGAGTCGGCGCATTGACGATGACCCCCGCGTCGAGGGCGGCCTTCATGACCTCGGCCGCGATCGGACGATCGAGCACCACCCCGAGCAGCAGTCCCCGCCCGGTCACCTCGACCACACCCGGAAGGGCCGTGAAGGCCTCGCGGAACACCTCGCTGAGCTCGGAGACGGCCGCCAGCATCCCCTCGCGCTCGATCGTGTCGATCACCGCGAGCGCGGCCCGCGTCGCCACGGGATTGCCGCCGAAGGTCGTCCCGTGATTGCCGGGTCCGAAGAGCTCGCCGGCCCCGCCCACACCGATGCAGGCGCCGATCGGCATCCCGCCGCCGAGGCCCTTGGCGAGGGTGACCAGATCCGGTGTCACACCCGACGGCGCGTGGGCGAACCACTCGCCCGTGCGCCCGACGCCGGTCTGCACCTCGTCGAGCCACAGCAGCGCACCGTGCTGGCGGGTCACCTCGCGGGCCGCCTGCAGGTAGCCCTCGGGGGGCACCACGACGCCGGCCTCGCCCTGGATCGGCTCGAGCACCACAGCGGCGGTCTCGTCATCGACCGCCGCGCGCAAGGCATCCGCGTCGCCATAGGGCACCCAGGTGACGTCGCCGGGCAGCGGCTCGAACGGAGTCCGATAGGCCTCCTTGGAGGTCAGCGCGAGGGCTCCCATGGTCCGGCCGTGGAAGCTGCCCTCGGCGACCACCAGCTTGGTACGGCCCGTGCGACGGGTCGCCTTCAACGCCGCCTCGTTGGCCTCGCTGCCGGAGTTCGCGAAGAACACCTTGCCCTCGGCGCCCAGCAGCGCGAGCAGCCGCTCGGCCAGCTCGACCTGCGGGGGCGAGGTGAAGAAGTTGCTGATGTGCCCCAGCGTGGCGAGCTGATCGCTCACGGCATCGACGATGGCCGGATGCGCATGGCCGAGGGCGTTGACCGCGATACCGGCCAGCAGGTCGATATAGCGATTGCCGTCGGCGTCCCAGACCTGAGCACCCTCGCCGTGCACCAGCACGCGCTGCGGATCGCCGAAGGTGTTCATGAGCGAACCGCGATAGCGGTCCGCCCACTCCGCACCGCTGGGCCGCGGCTCCCGGCCGTGGATGGGCGGCTCCTGCCCGCTCATGCCGTCACCGCCTGAACGAAAAGCACGGTAGGCAGGTGCCGGCATGGGATGGTGCCCGTTGCTTGCTCGCTCATGGCTTCTCCTTGCTGCTGGTGGTGTAGAGGGCTGTCCGCAGCCGGGTCTCGACCCCGGGCAGCACCTGGGTGCCGACGCCCTCGTCGGTGAAGAGCTCCAGGAGCACCGCATGGGGGGTGCGGCCGTCGACGACGGTGGCACGGTTGACCCCGCCGCGTACCGCATTCAGGCAGGCGGACATCTTCGGGATCATGCCGCTGGCGAGGCTCGGCAGCAGACGCTCGAGCGACTCGGGGCTGATCTCGCCGATGACATCGCTGCTATTCGGCCAGTCGGCGTACAGCCCCTCGACATCGGTGAGCACCAGCATCTTCTCGGCCTTCAATGCCGCAGCCAGTGCCCCGGCGGCGATATCGGCGTTGATGTTGTGCACCTGCCCGGAGGCATCCGGAGCGACGGTGGACACGACCGGGATGCGCCCGGCCTCGATGAGATCGAGCACGGCCTCAGGGCGCACGCCGGTCACCTCGCCGACGAGACCGATATCGGTCGGCTCACCGTCCACCACCGGCATCGTCTTCTGCGCGGTGAACAGCCCGCCGTCCTCGCCGGACATGCCGACCGCGAAGTCACCGTGGGCGTTCAGCAGGCCGACCAGCTCGCGGCCGACCTGACCGGTCAGCACCATCCGCACGACCTCCATCGCCTCGGGGGTGGTGACGCGATAGCCCCCACGGAACTCCGACTCGATGCCGAGGCGGTCGAGCATCGCATTGATCTGCGGACCGCCGCCGTGCACGACGACGGGCTTGAAGCCGGCCAGCCGCAGGAACACGATGTCCTCGGCGAAGGCCCGCTTCAAGGCCTCGTCGGTCATGGCATTGCCGCCGTACTTCACGACGATGATCTCGCCGTGGTACTTCTTCAGCCACGGCAGCGCCCCCGCGAGCGTCGCGGCCTTGTCGGTCGCCTCACGCCAGGAGTCGGGGTTCCAGACGGTGTCGATGTCATTCGTGTCGTCGGTGTCGTTCATAGCGTTCTCATCGTTCATGTCGAATAGGCCGAGTTCTCGTGGACATAGGCGTGGGTGAGGTCACTGGTCCAGACGGTCGCCGAGGCGTCGCCGGACTTCAGGTCGATGGTCACGGTCACGTGCCGCGGCTCGAGGTCGACGAGGTCGATCGACTCTCCCACACCGCTGTCGCGGCAGACCCAGACGCCGTTGACGGCGACATCGAGGTTCTGCGGATCGAAGCACGCCTCGCTGGTGCCGACCGAGGCCAGGATGCGGCCCCAGTTCGGATCCTTGCCGAAGATCGCCGTCTTGAACAGATTGCTGCGGGCCACCTCGCGTCCGGCCGACAGCGCGTCGGCCTCGCTCGCCGCATTGACCGTGGTGATGGCGATCTCGTGATCGGCGCCCTCGGCGTCCGCCAGCAGCTGCATCGCCAGATCACCGCAGACCTCGGTCAACCGCTCGGTGAACTCCTCGACATCGGGAGTCTCACCGGAGGCACCGCTGGCCATCAGCAGCACCGTGTCATTGGTGGACTGGCAGCCATCGGAGTCGAGGCGGTCGAAGGTGCGGCTGGTCGCCGAACGCAACGCCTCGTCGAGGGTCTCGGCCGGCAGATCGGCATCGGTGGTGATGACGACGAGCATGGTGGCCAGTGCCGGGGCGAGCATGCCCGCCCCCTTGGCCATGCCTCCGATCGTCCAGCCGCCGCCCTCGCGGACCGACTGCTTGCTGACGTGATCGGTGGTCATGATCGCCGTCGCCGCGGCATCGCCGCCCTCGGCATCGAGGGCATCGGCCGCCGACCGCACGCCGGTCAGCAGCTTGTCCTCATCCAGCAGGCGACCGATGAGGCCCGTGCTGCAGACCTGGACGTCCACGGCCCCGCTGCCGATCAACTCGGCGACGAGCTCCGCCGTGCGATGGGTCGTCGCGAATCCCTCGGACCCGGTGTAGCAGTTGGCCCCGCCGGAGTTGAGGATGACGGCGCGAGCGCTGCCGCCCTTGATCGCCTCCTTGCTCCAGAGCACTGGATTGGCCTGGCAGCGATTGGACGTGAAGACCGCGGCCGCGGCCGACGACGGCCCTTCGTTGACCACGAGGGCGATATCGGGATTGCCGCTGTCCTTGAGTCCGGCCGTCACCCCCGCGGCCCGGAATCCCTGTGCTGCCGTGACACTCATGCCGTTCCTCCCTGGACCAAGATCTGCTCCCGATTCGTCAACCGGATCTGCTCCCCGTTGACGAACTGGGAGCACATCTGGGTACTGGTCTCGCTCCGCTGGATCATGGGGCCACTCCGATCGTGCTGAGTCCGGTGGTCTCGGGGAGGCCGAGGGCGAGGTTCATCGACTGGATGGCGCCCCCCGCGGTGCCCTTGACCAGGTTGTCGATCGCGGTGACGGTGACCAGACGTCCGGCCTTCTCATCGACCGCCACTTGCACCAGGGCCGTGTTGGCGCCGAGCGCCGCGGCCGTGGTCGGCCACTGGCCCTCGGGCAGCACATGCACGAAGGGCTCGTCGGCGTAGACCGCGTCGTAGACATCGCGCACGACCTCGGGGGTCGCATGCGAGGCGAGCCGTGCCGTGGTGGTGGCCAGGATGCCCCGAGCCATCGGCACCAGCGTCGGCGTGAACGAGAGGGTCACCTCCTCGGCGCCCGCATGGCGCAGGTTCTGCAGGATCTCCGGGATGTGCCGGTGAGTGCCGCCCACCCCATAGGGGGACGCGGCACCGAGGCCCTCCGCGGCGAGCAGATGCGATTTGAGTGCCTTGCCCGCCCCGGAGTAGCCGTTGGCGAGCACGGCGACCAGATCGGTCGCCTCGACGATCCCGGCCGCGATGGCCGGCTGCATGCCCAGCGTCACGGCCGTGACATTGCAGCCCGGCACGGCGATCCTCCGAGCACCGGGCAGCGACTCGCGCTGACGCGCGCTCTCCCCCACGATGAGCTCGGGCAGGCCGTACGGCCAGGTGCCGGCATGCTCGCTGCCGTAGTAGGCGGTCCAGTCCTCGGAGGACTCGAGCCGGTGATCGGCCCCGCAGTCGATGACGAGGACATCATCCGGCAGCTGCGCGGCGACGGCACCCGATGCACCATGCGGAAGGGCCAGGAAGACGACATCGTGGCCCGCCAGGTTCTCCGGCGTGGTCTCCGCGACGATCCGGTCGGCCAGCGGCAGAAGATGCGGCTGGTGCTGGCCGAAGCGCGTACCGGCGGTGGACGCGCCGGTCAGCGCGCCGATCTCGACCTCCGGGTGAGACAACAGCAGCCGCAGCACCTCCCCGCCCGCATAGCCTGTGGCGCCGGTGACGGCGATCTTGATCGGCATCAGTCGGCTCCGAACTCCATCGCGGCGGCGTCGACGGCGACCTCTTCGTCGCCCTCGACCGCCGGATTCGCCTCGATCTGCTCAGCTCCGCCGGCCGGCAGTGCCCCGAACAGGGTGCCGTTCTCGACGAGCACCTGGCCCTGGTCGAGCGGCTGCTCGGCGTACATCTCGAGCTTCGCGCGCGAGTCGGCGATGTCGAAATTGCGCATGGTGAGCTGGCCGATGCGATCGGTCGGGCCGAAGACCGCGTTGTCGGTGCGCTCCATCGAGAGCTTCTCGGGGTGATAGGAGAACGCCGGGCCCTGCGTGTCGAGGATCGAGTAGTCCTCACCCCGCCGCAGCCGCAGCGTCACGTCACCGGTCACGACCGAGGCGATCCACCGCTGGATCGACTCGCGCAGCATCATCGCCTGCGGGTCGAGCCACCGGCCCTCGTACATGAGCCGGCCGAGACGACGGCCATGCTGGTGGTAGTTGGCGATCGTGTCCTCATTGTGGATCGCGTTGACGAGCCGCTCGTAGGCGATCCACAGCAGCGCCATGGCCGGCGCCTCGTAGATGCCCCGGCTCTTGGCCTCGATGATGCGGTTCTCGATCTGGTCAGACATGCCGAGTCCGTGACGGCCGCCGATCGTATTGGCCTCGTGGACGAGGGCGACGGGATCGTCGTACCGGACGCCGTTGATGGCGACAGGAAGTCCCGCCTCGAAGGAGATCGTGACGTCCTCGGTGTCGATGTCGACGGACGGATCCCAGAACTTGACGCCCATGATCGGCTCGACGGTCTCCAGCGAGACGTCGAGGTGTTCCAGGGTCTTGGCCTCGTGGGTCGCACCCCAGATATTGGCATCGGTGGAGTACGCCTTCTCGGCGCTGTCGCGATACGGCAGGCCGTGGGCGACGAGCCACTCGCTCATCTCCTGGCGACCGCCCAGCTCGCCGACGAAGGCGGCGTCGAGCCAGGGCTTGTAGATCCGCAGGTGGGGGTTGGCGAGGAGCCCGTAGCGATAGAACCGCTCGATGTCATTGCCCTTGAAGGTCGACCCGTCGCCCCAGATGTTGACATCGTCCTCGTGCATCGCGCGCACCAGCAGCGTGCCGGTGACGGCGCGTCCGAGGGGCGTGGTGTTGAAGTAGGTCCGGCCGGCGCTCGTGATGTGGAAGGCGCCGCAGGCCAGCGCCGCGAGTCCTTCGTCGACGAGGGGTCGCTTGCAGTCGAGGAGACGCGCGATCTCGGCACCGTACTCGGTGGCCCGGCCGGGCACCGAGGCGATATCGGGCTCGTCATACTGCCCGATGTCCGCGGTGTAGGTGCACGGGACCGCGCCTTTGTCGCGCATCCAGGCCACCGCCACCGAGGTGTCGAGGCCGCCGGAGAACGCGATGCCGACGCGCTCGTTGATCGGGAGATCCGTCAAGACTTTGGACATGGCTGCAATTATTGCACAACCCTGCAAGTACTTGCACGGTGGGGTCTCGGGGGCGGTGAGTGGTCAACCACGCCGCTCGCTTCTCGCGGGCGGTGAGCTATGAACGACGGCGCCATCGATCCCCACGCGATTCCGGCGCCGAAGGTTGACCACTCACCGCGTTGCAGCCGGGAACGATATCGGTGAGCAGTCAACCTTCGACATGCTCGATGAGGTTGGTCACGCACCGATATCGTTCCCGGCCCCGTCGCGGTGAGCCATCAACGACCCGGCGATCGAGTAGTGACCGCGCAGGCAGCGACGAACCGGCTCAGCGGGTTCGCCAGCGCCACCATGGTTGACCACTCACCGCCATCTCGCCCTACGCCGTGACGGTGGGCAGCCACCTATGCCGGTCGCCGCGATGGTTGACTGCTCACCGCCCGGGGCGGGGCAGGACCAGGGTGACGGGATCAGCGCAGGACGGCACCGAAACGGTCCGTCGCCGCCTGGACCGCCGCCGCTCGAGCCTGCGCGATCTCCTCCTCGGCGAGGGTGTGATCGGCGGCCCGCAGCCGCACATTGAAGGCCAGCGACACCTGCCCGGCCGGCACCGGGTCTCCTCGATAGACGTCGAAGAGCCGCACGGACTCGATCAGCGGGCTCGACGCCGCCAGGGCCTCCTGCAGCTCCCCCGCCGGCACCGAGGCCTCGACGATGAAGGCCAGGTCCTCCTTGGCCACGGGGAACGCCGAGAAGTCCGGGCGGGGGCCGATCTCCGGGGCCGCGGCGAGGAGCACGTCCAGATCGAGCTCGCCCGCCACCGCTCGCGGGGGCAGACCGTACGACTCGATCACCTTCGGATGCAGCTCGCCCGCGTGTCCGATGACGCGGCCGTCGAGGGTCAGCGCCGCGCAGCGTCCCGGGTGGAAGGGCGCGAAGGATGCGCTCTCGATCCCGATCCCCACGTGCAGCACCTCGGCGAGCCGTCGGGCCACCGCGATCGCATCGGACCACGCCACCGCACGGCCGGGGCCGTCCCAGCCCCCGCGCTCACGCGCGCCGATCAGCACCCAGGCCGCCGTCAGCGGCTGTTCGGGCAGGGCGGCGTCGAGTACCGCGAGTTCCTCGGGAGTAGGCCGGCGGTCGACCCCGTAGAGGGGGGCGGCCGGCGCATCGGGACGCGGACGGAACACGCGGCCGACCTCGCTGATCGCGACATCGTCGTGGCCACGGCCGACATTGAGCCCGGCGCTGCGCAGCAATCCGGTGAACAGTGTCGTCGTCAGCCCAGGCTCCTCGGCCGACAACGGGTTCTCCAGCAGCACCTGACGACGCCGCTCGTCATCGGCCGCCAGGCCGAGGCGATCGAAGTCGGCGGGCCCGGCGAAGGGGAAGGTCTTGACCTCGACGAGGCCGTCGCCCGCCAGCGCATAGCCGACCCGGCGACGCAGTTCCTGGGCGCGGGTCAGACCACGTCCACCGGTCGCCTGGGGCAGCACCGAGGGCACTTGGTCATAGCCGACGACCCGCAGCACCTCCTCGACGACGTCGTAGGGGTCGTTGATGTCGAAGCGCCACGGTGGCGGCGTCACGACGAGCGTGTCACCCTCGAGCCGCACCCGGCAGGCGTTGCCCTCCAAGGCACGCACGGCGGTGTCGGTGTCGATGGACGCGACCCCCGAGATCCGCCGCGGCAGGTCCGCCGGCACACGCACCTCGGCGGCATCGTCCACCTGACCGACGACGGTGAGACCGGGCTCGATGCGGCCGCCACCGTGCTCGACGAGCAGCTCGGCGACCCGGCGCGCCGCGCGCGCCTGCAGGGTGGGATCGACTCCCCGCTCGAAGCGACGGGCGGCCTCCGAGGAGAGCTTGTGCCGTCGCGATGCCCGCGCTACGGTGGCGCGATCGAAATAGGCGGCCTCGATGACGATCTCGGTGCTGGCGGCGTCGATCTCGACCCGCGCGGCCCCCATGACGCCCGCGAGGCCCACGGGCCCGTCGTCGTCGCAGATCAGCAGATCCTCCGGGTCCAGCGCGCGATCGACATCGTCGAGGGTGACCAGGCGCTCCCCCGCCGCGGCCCGGCGCACCCGGATCGGGCCGCTCAGCTTGGCGGCGTCATAGGCATGATTCGGCTGGCCGAGCTCGAGCATGACGTAGTTGCTGACGTCCACCGCCAGGGAGATCGAGCGCATCCCCGCCTGCACCAGCCGACGGGCGATGACCGGCGGGGTCGGGCGGGTGGGGTCGAAGCCGCTCACGCGCAGGGTGGTGAACACCGGGCACGCCGCGGCATCCTCGACCACCACCGGGTAGGCCTCTTCAGCAGACTCGGGGACCTCGATATCGGCCGGATCGGCGAAGTCCAGACCGAAGGCCAGCGCGGTGTCCCGCGCGACGCCGCGCAGCGACCAGGCATAGCCGCGGTCGGGGTTGACCTCCAGGTCGAGCGTCTCCTGGTTGAGGCCGAGCAGCTCGACCGCATCGGCGCCGGGCTCGGCCTGCTCGGGCTCCAGCACGAGGATGCCCTCGGCATCGCCGGGCAGTCCGAGCTCGGCGGTCGAGCAGATCATGCCATCGGAGACATGGCCGTAGGTCTTGCGTGAGCCGATCTCGAAGCCCATCGCGGGCAGGAACGTGCCCGGCAACGACACGATGACCAGATCGCCGGGCCCGAAATTATGGGCTCCGCACACGATCCCGCGCCCGGCGGGCAGGTCGTCGCCGGCCGGATCATTGTGCTCCGGGCCGACATCGACCCGGCACCAGTTGATCGTCTTGCCGTTCTTCTGCGGCTCGGGATCGGCGGTCAGGACCCGTCCGACCACCAGCGGGCCGGTGATCTGCCCGCCGATGATCTCCTCGAGCTTCAGGTCGAAGGCCGTGAGACGCGCCGCCAGCTCCTCGGTGGTGACCGAGGAGGGCAGACCGGTGAGCTCACGCAGCCAGGAGACAGGGACCTTCATGGGGAGATGACCTCTCGAATGTCACAGACCGATGCCGAAGGGCTCGGTGAAGCGGATATCGCCGTCCCAGAGATCGCGCAGATCGGCGATGTCGTAACGGCTCGTGATGGTGCGGTCCAGGCCCATGCCGAAGGCGAACCCGGAGTAGCGCTCGGGATCGACCCCGCAGGCGATGAGCACGCGCGGGTTGACCACGCCGCAGCCGCCCCACTCGACCCAGCCCTCACCGCGGCAGGTCGGGCAGTCGGCCACCTGCGCCGGATCGTTGTGACACACGTAGCAGAGCAGGTCGACCTCGGCGCTCGGCTCGGTGAAGGGGAAGTACGAGGGCCGGAACCGCGTGGTGATCTCGTCGCCGTAGATGGCGCGGGCGAGGTGATCGAGGGTGCCCTTGAGGTGAGCCATCGACAGTCCCTCGTCGATGGCGAGTCCCTCGACCTGATGGAAGACCGGAGCGTGGGTCGCATCGGGCTCGTCGGTGCGGAACACCCGCCCGGGGCAGGCGATGTAGATCGGCGGGGTGCGCGTCAGCATCGTGCGGGCCTGCACCGGAGAGGTATGCGTGCGCAGCACCAGCGCAGCGGACTCGGGGGTGACCCAGAAGGTGTCCATCATGGTGCGGGCCGGATGATCCGGGCCGAGGTTGAGCGCGTCGAAGTTCAGCCACTCGGCCTCCACCTCGGGGCCTTCCCCGATCTCCCAGCCCATCGCGACGAAGATATCGCTGACGTGGTCCTGGATCGTGGTGAGCGGGTGGCGGGCGCCGACGGGCTCCCGGTCGACCGGCAGCGTCACGTCGACGGCCTCGTCGGCGAGGCGGCGTTCGAACTCGACCGCCTCGACCTCCTCGGTGCGCCGGGCGAGGGCCTGGTTCACGGCACCTCGCGCCTGACCGACCCGCTGTCCGGCGTCCTTGCGCGCCTGCGGGGGCAGCGCGCCGATCTCTCGATTGGCGAGAGCGAGGGGCGAGCGATCGCCGACGTGCTCGATCTTGACCTGCTTGAGCGCCTCGATCGAGTCGGCGGCGGCGATGGCCGCGAGGGCGTCGTCGCGCATGCGCTCGACCTCGTCGGCACGCAGCGGGGTGACCTCGACGGGATCGTAGTCGGAATTGGGCGCGGACATGAGATCGAGTCTATCGACGCACCGTCCGCCACCCGGACAGGGCCGCGCCGCCCGCGACTTTTGCCCGGTGACGGCACCTGGGCGGGGTCCGGAGGGGCCGCGACCCGGCGAAGGTCGAAACCCGGAGGCGATCCTCAGCCGGTGAGGCCGGCCGGCTCGTTGATCGGCAGCCGCACCGTGATGCGAGCCCCGCCGAGATCGGTCGAGCCGATGTCGATCGTGCCGTGATGCTGTTCGACGACACCCCGCACGATGAACATGCCCAGCCCGCTGCCGGCGCCGGGGCCGGACTTCCAGAAGCGGCTGAAGACCCGCTGCCGCAGCTCGATGGGGATACCGCTGCCGTGGTCGCTGATCTCCACCTCGACGGACTCCGCATCGAGCACCCGCACGCCGACCCTCCGGAGGCCCTCACCGTGGCGCACCGCGTTCTCCACCAGATTGGTCAGCACCTGGGTCAAGCGGTCCTCATCACCCCACACCACCGGGATATCGCCGTCGACGACCGGCTCGGGACGTTCTCCGGCGGCCGCGAACACGCTCGCCAGCACCCGCCGGGCCAGCTCGTCGAGCTTGACCGGCCCGGTGCGCAGCGTCAGTCGTCCCGAATCGATCCGGGCGGCATCCAGCAGCTCGGCGATGAGGCGGCTCAGGCGATCGGCATCGGCATCGACCGTCGAGAGCATGAACTTGCGCTGCTCGTCGCTGAACTGATCCCAGCGGCTCAACAGCGTGGCGGTGAACCCCTTGATCCCGGTCAGCGGCGACCGCAGCTCGTGCGCGACGGTCGCAACCATGTCCGATCGTTCCCGATCGCGCTGGTTGCGGATCCGGGCGTTGCGGATGGACACGACGACCCGCACGACCCGTCCCGCCGGCCGCTCGCGCTCCAACGAGGCGGTGATCAGATACTCGCTGCCCCGCGGGGACCACCAGGAATGCTCCGAGATCCGGGTCCGCAGCTCGAAGCCGTCGTAGGGACGGACGACGTCGTACCAGGAGTGACCGTTGAGGTCGTCGAAGGGAATCGCGTCATCGAGGTGCATGCCGAGCATCTCGTCGCCGACGGCCCGCGCCATCTCGCGCGTTCGCTCGTTGACGAAGGTCACCCGGCCCTCGGCATCGGCGATCACGATCCCGTCGGGAAAGTTCTCGAGCACACCATCGAGGATAGTCCGAGCGGACGGTATCCTCCCACTCGGGAGGGCTATGTCACGGTCAGGAGCGCAGCGCGTGCGCCGAGGCATAGACGCACACCGCGGCGGCCGTCGCCAGATTGAGACTCTCCGCACGGCCGTACACCGGCACGCTCACCACCTGGTCGACTCGCTCGCGCACCGAGGCCGGCAGACCGTGGGCCTCATTGCCCATCACCCAGGCGGTCGGCCTGGCGAGGTCGACCGAGCCGTCGAATAACCGCGCCTCTCCCCCGCCGTCCGCCGCGAGCACCTGGACGCCACGCCGCGCGATCATCTCGAGCGCGCGGTCGACATTGCGCTCGACGACGACGGGAAGATGGAAGAGAGATCCGGCGGTGGAACGGACGACCTTGGGGTTGAGCGGATCCACACTGTCGCCGATCACCAGCACGGCATCGGCCCCGGCGGCATCGGCGACGCGGATGACCGCGCCGAGATTGCCAGGGTCGCGGATCTCGAAGCAGACCACCACCAGCCGCCAGGCGATCGCCTCGGTCGAGGCGATCGGACGGGTGAGATCGTGGCAGCGGGCCACGATGCCCTGCGGGTGCACGGAATCGGCGATCTCCGCGAGCACATCGTCCTCGACCACCTGCCAGGTGAGACCCGGGGTGCGCCAGCTGTCGTGCCGCCGGGTCGCCTCGGCGGTGGCGAAGACCTCGATGACATTGCCGGCGACGGTCAGCGCCTCGCGCACCGCCTGCGGGCCTTCGGCGAGGAACTCGCCGGTCTTGGCCCGGAACGACCGCGTGGCGAGCCGCCGAGCGTGCTTGACGCGTGCGGAGCGCACGGTCAGCACGTCAGGCGGACTCGCCACGTGAGTCGTCTCGTCCGGTTCAGGCCGCGGAATCGGCCTTCGGCGCGTTGACATCCTCGGGGAGATTGGCCTTGGCCACCTCGACGAGGGCGTTGAACGCGTCGATGTCGTTGACGGCCAGATCCGCGAGGATCTTGCGGTCGACCTCGACCTCAGCGGCCTTCAGCCCCTGGATGAAGCGGTTGTACGTCAGACCCTGCGCACGCGCGGCGGCGTTGATGCGCTGGATCCAGAGACGACGGAAGTCGCCCTTCTTGGCCCGGCGGTCGTTATAGGAGTAGACCAGCGAGTGGGTGACCTGCTCCTTGGCCTTGCGGTACAGGCGCGACCGCTGACCACGGTAGCCCGACGCACGATCGAGGACCTCGCGGCGCTTCTTTTGGGCGTTCACGGAACGCTTGACGCGTGCCATAGGTGTCTCCTTAGAAAGTTCTGGTGTCGCGAACGGGTCTCAGAGCCCGAGCAGCTTCTTGACCTGCTTGGTGTCGGCCTTGGACACACCGGTGGTGCCGTCGAGGCGACGCATCCGCGACGAGGGCTTGTGCTCCGCCAGGTGGTAGCGGTTGGCCTGCTGGCGACGCAGCTTGCCCTTGCCCGTGGTCTTGACGCGCTTCTTCATGCCCGAGTGGGGCTTGAACTTCGGCATGTTATGCCTCCATGTCTGGGTCGAGGTTCTCCGAGCGACGCCGGGGCTTCTTCGGCGACGCGTTCTGCTGGTGGGCTTCGCGGTGGGCCTTCTCGGCCTCCGCCTCCGCCTCGGCATCCGCGACACGCTGGGCGGTGGTCTGTTCCTTCTCGGCCCGGACCTGCGCCTGCGCTTCGGACTTCTTCTTGTGAGGGCCGAGCACCATCGTCATATTGCGACCGTCCTGACGGGCGTTCGACTCGATGAAACCGAGATCCTGCACGTCCTCGGCGAGCTTCTGCAGCAGGCGGAAGCCGAGCTCGGGACGGTGCTGCTCACGACCGCGGAACATGATCGTGATCTTGACCTTGTCCCCGGCCTTGAGGAACCGCACGACGTGACCCTTCTTGGTGTCGTAGTCGTGCTGGTCGATCTTCGGCCGGAGCTTCATCTCCTTGATGATCGTGTTCGTCTGGTTGCGTCGGGACTCGCGGGCCTTCTGCGCCGCCTCGTACTTGAACTTGCCGTAGTCCATGAGACGGGCGACCGGCGGGCGTGCCTGGGGGGCCACCTCGACGAGGTCGAGGTCGGCCTCGGCGGCCAGGCGCAGGGCATCCTCGATACGGACGATGCCGACTTGCTCACCACTCGGTCCGACGAGGCGTACTTCGGAAACGCGAATCCGCTCGTTGACGCGCAGCTCGTTGCTGATGGGTCCTCCTGTGGGTCGTGGAGGGAGGACATGAAAAATGGCCTCCGCGAAACGAAGGCCACCAGCGGAACGGCGATACCGCTCCGAACGCATGACGACACGTGTACGCCATGCGGAGAACCTCAAGGTCCGAGAACCAGGCAGGTGGGAGGTGACCTCCACTTCGATCAACCATGATAGCAGCCCGCTTGTTCCCGAGGAAATCGTGGGGCGCCCATCGGCCCGCCCCGGGCCGGCGTCATCATCGATGCCATGAGCTCTCGGCCTCAGCGGAACCATCCGTCGCCCCTGCTCGCCGCCGATCACGTGCGCGAGATCCTCATCGACAGCAATGGCGATGCCGGGGCCGCCGGGGGTGCCCTCGGCGGCGCGATCGGCGGGTCGGTCGCCGGTGGCGCGATCGGCGGCGCGGCCGGTGCACGCGGCGGATCGAGCGGTGGACGAACCGGCGGGCGCCTCGGAGCACGGATCTTCACCCGGGTGCTGGGTCAGAGCCGGACGCTGCGACTCCCCCGTTCGCCCGAGGCGCAGGACGCGGCCCGCACCGCCCTGCGCCGGGTCCTGTCGGCCGATGACGACACGCTGGTCGGGCTGATCGGCACCGGATGGATGAACATGAACACGGCGGTCGTCCAGCTGATCTGGCACGTCGATCGGGTCGAGATCACCGCCCACGCGCTCGAGGGCCTCGTCAACCAGCGGTCGGTGCCGAAGGCGATCGACGCGATCGAGAGGGCCTTGGCCGAAGGTCACTGACACGGCGAGACCCAGGCCGTTCCGGTCGCGGTACGGACCAGGACATGCTCGGCGGCCAGATGCTCCAGATCCTCGCTCTCGATCACCCGGAAGCCGGGCGACCCGAGATCGAGCAGCAGCGCCGAGGCCCCCTCGGCGCGGG
Source organism: Actinomycetes bacterium (assembly GCA_023417775.1). GTDB lineage: Bacteria > Actinomycetota > Actinomycetes > Propionibacteriales > Nocardioidaceae > Aeromicrobium. Next base: position 20,558 of record JAEZEJ010000001.1, read on the forward strand.
CCGATCGGGCCGCGTCGCGACCGTAGACCGGCACCGGCCTGGCCTGCGGGTTCCAGCGCTGCATCGCCGCGACGCTGGTGAACGTGAGCAGCGCCTGGCGACCATCGGCCCCGGTCATCAGCACCGCGGCCATGTCGGCGCCCTTGTCGCCCTCGGTGAGCGCGGTCTGCGGATCGGAGGTGAGCACCGCCACCACCGGCACGAATACCCGCGCCGCGCCGTAGCGGCTCAGCACATCGACGAGCTCACCATCGGCCACCTCGGCCAGCAAGGGGTCGATCTGCCCGTCGTCGCCTGGGAAGGCCGGCTCGGCCAGGGAGCGCTCATGTTCACGCTCGCTCATGCCGGTACCGCCTCGAAGAAAGCCCAGGATAGGCGCCACCGGCATGAGAAGAATCCCAACCCTCGCTCGCTCCGCTCGCTCATACCGGTACCGCCTCGAAGAAAGCCCAGGATAGGCGCCACCGGCATGAGAAGAATCCCAATCCACGCTCGCTCATGACAGCTGCTCCTGGAGCCAGTGGACGGCACGACGAGCCGAGTCGCCGTCGCTGCCCTGGATCGCGAAGAGGATGATGCGGCGATCGTCCCGGGTGACGAGGGTCGGCCAGGGGGCGCCGTCGCGCATCGAGATCGTCGCGATCTGGGACCAGGCGAAGCGATGCCTGCGGAATCCATTGACCACCGTCAGTCCCTCGCCATCAGCCCGCACCTTGCTCCAGGTGACGGCGAAGGCCAGCAACGCGATCACCCCGATGAAGCCCCACAGCGTCAGCGCCTGCAGGACGCTGAAGCGATAGTCCTCGGGAATGGCATTGCCGACCACGATCATCATCACCACGAGGACGGCGGTCGACATCCACATGACGATCGCCACCGCCACCGGACGGAACTTGCGCACCTCGGACATCAGATCCGGCAGGCCAGGATGTCGGTGACGAGGATCCCGCGGGCGCCGATCGCGAAGAGGTCGTCCATGACGCGCTGGGCCGTGTCGCGCGGCACCATCGACCGCACGGCGGCCCACCCCTCACGATGCAGCGGCGAGACCGTGGGCGACTCGATTCCCGGGGTGAGGCGAACCGCATCCTCGACCCGCTCCAGGCTGATGTCGTAGTCCATCATCACGTAGGTGCGCGCGACGATCACGCTCTCCAGCCGGCGCCGGAAGACCTCGAGGCCGCCGGGGTCGGCATCCCCGCCCTGGGTGATCACCACCGCCTCGGACTCCAGGATCGGTGCGCCGAAGACCTCCAGCCCCGCCTGGCGCAAGGTGGTGCCGGTCTCGACGACATCGGCGATCGCATCGGACACCCCCAGCCGGATCGAGGTCTCGACCGCGCCGTCCAGCCGGACGACATCGGCCTCGATGCCGAGCTCCTCCAGGTGACGCCGCACGATCCCCCGATAGGAGGTGGCGATCCGGCGGCCCGCCAGCTCGGACTCGTCCGAGAGGGTGCCGGCCGGTGCGGCGAAGCGGAACGTCGAGGCCCCGAAGCCGAGGGTCATGATCTCCTCGGCCTGGGCCCCGGAGTCCAGCAGCAGGTCGCGGCCGGTGATGCCGACGTCGAGGGTGCCCTCGCCGACGTAGATGGCGATATCACGAGGGCGCAGGTAGAAGAACTCGACCTGATTGTCGTGATCGACGGTGACGAGGTCCTTAGCATTGCGCCGCTGGCGATAGCCGGCCTCGGTGAGCATGAGGGAGGCGGCCTCGGACAAGGCCCCCTTGTTGGGAACGGCGACCTTCAACATGGTCTGACTCTTTCGTCCGATCGGGCTCGGTTCACGGCAGCGGCGGAACCCAGGGCATTCGGTGGTCGAGGCCCGCTGCCGTCACAGATGCGCGTAGACGTCGTCGAGCGAGATGCCGGCGGCGATCATCATCACCTGAGCGTGGTACAGCAGCTGGCTGAGCTCCTCGGCCGCGCGATCGCGGCCCTCGTGCTCGACCGCCATCCACGACTCGGCGGCCTCCTCGACCAGCTTCTTGCCGATGAAGTGGACGCCGGCATCGAGCTCGGCGACCGTGCCGGAGCCCTCAGGGCGTGCAGCGGCCTTCTGCTGCAACTCGGCGAACAGGCTCTCGAAGGTCTTCATCGCGGCTCAGTCTATCGGTGCGTCTCGCGAGCCGGTCAGCCCCGTAGCCAGCCGAGCGCCGCCCAGCTCGCCAGCGCGGCCTCGGCAGCCTCACGGCCCTTGTCCTCGCGGCTGTCGGCCAGGCCCGCGCGGTCGAGGGCCTGCTCCTCGGTGTCGCAGGTGAGCAGACCGAAACCGATCGGCACGCCGGTGTCCAGCGAGGCCCGCGACAGACCGTCGGTGGCCGCGGACGAGACATATTCGAAGTGCGGCGTGCCGCCGCGGATGATGACGCCCAGCGCGATGACGACGTCGTACTCGGCCTCGGCCGCCGCCTTCGCGACGAGCGGCAGCTCGAAGGAGCCCGCCGTGCGGATCAGGGTCACGTCGGTCGCATGCGCATCGGCGAGCGCCAGCTGCGCCCCCGCGACGAGTCCGTCCATGACGGACGTGTGCCAGCTGGAGGCGACGATCGCCACCTTGGCCCCCGAGGCGTCCGTGCTCAGCGAGGGCGCTCCATGCCCGCTCATAAAGATGCTCCTTGGTCGAGATCGACATCGTCGTAGGCGGTCAGATCGGGCAGATCGTGTCCCATCCGGGCCGCCTTCGTCTGCAGATAGCGCAGATTGTCGCGGGTCGGACGCACCGCGATCGGCAGTCGTTCCGCCACCGTGACACCGTACCGTTCGAGCTGAACGGCCTTGTCGGGGTTATTGGTCAGCAGCCGCACGGAGTCGATCCCGAGGGCGCGCAGCATCTGCGCCCCGGCCGCATAGTCGCGGTCGTCCTCGCCGAAGCCGAGCTCGAGATTGGCCTCGACCGTGTCGCGTCCCCGATCCTGCAGCTCATAGGCCTGCAGCTTGTGCAGCAGACCGATACCGCGCCCCTCGTGCCCGCGCAGATAGACCACCACGCCGGCGCCGGCCGCCGTGATCGCGGCCATGGATGCCTGCAGCTGCGGGCCGCAGTCGCACCGCCTGGATCCGAGGACATCGCCGGTCAGGCACTCCGAGTGCAACCGGGTCAGGACATCGGTCCCTCCCGGCTCGCCGTAGACGAGGGCGATGTGCTCGGAGCCCTCGATGGTGTCGCGGAAGCCATAGGCGGTGAACTCGCCGAACTCGGTCGGGAGGCGGGTCGTCGCACGGCGCTCGATCTGCGACTCGTGCAGGCGACGGTATACCTGCAGGTCCTCGATGGAGACCAGCGCGAGATCGTGCTCGTCGGCGAAGGCGCGCAGCTCCGGGAGACGCTTGAGCGTGCCGTCGTCGTTCATGACCTCGCCGATGACCCCGGCCTGGGTCAGGCCCGCCAGCCGGGCGAAGTCCACGGCCGCCTCGGTGTGCCCGGGACGTTCGAGCACTCCCCCGGGCTTGGCCCGCAGCGGGACGATGTGTCCCGGCTGCACCAGCTCGAAGGGCTCCGTCGCCGAGTCCGCCAGCACCCGGCAGGTGCGCGCCCGGTCGGACGCCGAGATACCGGTGGTGACACCGTCGCGCGCATCGATCGAGACCGTGTACGCGGTGCGCAACCGGTCCCGGTTATGCGGGGTCATCAGCGGGATCGCCAGCCGGTCGAGGATCTCCCCCACCACCGGGGCGCAGATCAACCCGCTGGAATAGCGGACCAGGAAGGCCATCAGCTCGGGCGTCGCCTTCGAGGCGGCGAAGATGATGTCGCCCTCGTTCTCACGGTTCTCGTCGTCGACGACGACGATCGCCTTGCCGGCCGCGATATCGGCGACGGCCCGTTCGATCGAGTCGAGACGGATACGGCTGGAGTCAGCCATGGACGGCTCCTTTCGCGAGCAGTCGTTCGACGTACTTGGCCAGCACGTCGACTTCGAGATTCACCCGGGCGCCGGGTCGCAGCGAGCCCAGCGTCGTGTCGGCGAGGGTGGTGGGGATGAGCGAGACCGAGAACCACGGCTCCGGATCGTCGACCACCTCGACCACGGTCAGCGAGGTGCCGTCGACCGTGATCGATCCCTTCTCCACGAGATAACGGGCGAGCTCCCCCGGGAGCGCGAACCGCAGCACCTCCCAGTGCTCGCTGGGGGTGCGGTCCAGCAGCCGCGCGGTGCCGTCGACATGTCCCTGGACGACGTGACCGCCGAAGCGAGTGGTGGGCAGCATCGCCCGCTCCAGGTTGACCGGCGAGCCGGCCGCCAGGTCGCCGAGGGACGAGCGCTCCAGCGACTCGCGCATGACATCGGCGGTGAAGCTGTCGGCCTCCGGGTCGGTCACGGTGAGACAGACCCCGTTGACGGCGATCGAGTCGCCATGTCGTGCACCGTCGGTGACGACCTGCCCTCGCACGGTCAGTCGCACCGCGTCACCTTGGTCCCGGACGCCGACGACCTCGCCGACCTCTTCGATCAGTCCGGTGAACATCACTCGTACCCCTCTCCCTTGCCCATGCCATCGCGCGGCGGAGGTCCCGGGGTCCCGATGATGCGGATATCGGGCCCGATCCTGCGCAGGTCCTCGATCTCGATCGGACGCAGGTCGGCCAGCGTGGTCGCCTCGCCTTCGAGCGCGGCTCGCCCCGAGCCGAGCATGGCCGGGGCGATATAGCCGATGACCCGGTCGATGAGGCCCTCGTTCCAGAACGCTCCGGCGAGCCGGGGTCCGCCCTCGAGCCAGACATGATGGATGTCGTTCTCCATCAGCTTCGCGAGGACCTCCTGCGGTTCCCTCGACTGCACCAGCAGCGTCGGCGCGACCCGGTCGAATACGCGGTAGTAGTTCGGGATCGTCGTCTCGCCGACCACGATCCGCATCGGCTGCTGGTCGTAGGGCAGCGGCAGATCGTTCTCGTCGCGGACCGACAGCCGGGGATCGTCGATCAGCACGGCGCCCGTGCCGGCCATGATCGCATCGCACTCGGCGCGGAACCGCTGGACATCGCGTCGTGCCTCGGCACTGGTGATCCACTTGCTCGTGCCGTCCGGCGCGGCGCTCAGCCCGTCGAGGGTCGCCGCGTACTTCCAGGTGACGTAGGGACGGCCGTGCCAGTAGCGGAAGGCCCAGGGGGTGAGCTGGGCGCCGATCTCGTCGGCCAGCAGACCGGACTCGACCTCGACCCCGGCCGCCCGCAGCATCGCGGCACCTCCGCCGGCGGTGGCATGTGGATCGTCGATCCCGTAGACGACCCGCGCCACGCCCGCGTCGATCAGGGCCTGGGCACACGGTCCCGTTCGGCCGGTGTGCGCGCACGGCTCCAGGGTCACCACGGCGGTCGCACCCGGGGCGACGCCGCCGAGCTGCGCGAGCGCATCGGCCTCGGCGTGGGCGCCCCCGGGGCGATCGGTGCGGCCGAGGGACAGCTGCTCGCCGTGCTCGTCGAGGATCACGCAGCCGACGCTGGGATTGGGCAGGACGTTGACATTCTCGCCGGCGGCCTCGAGGGCTCGGCGCATCGCGGCGATCTCGTGCTCGGTGGTCGGCACTGGGTCCCCTTCCGCGGTCGACACCGCGTGTCCGGGGCCCGACGACGGACGCAGGGCGTGCCGTCGCCGCGTGCACCTCCCATCCGGACTTTCACCGTCGGTCCTGGAGTTCCACCAGGTCAACCACCCGCTCGACGATCGCTCGTCTGGCGCGTGGGTCGCGGACTGTCACCGCCGGCTCGGACTTTCACCGACCCCGGAGCACGTGTACTGCGGACACGACGTGCGTCATGTCCTCCTCGGATGATGCCACATCCCGCGCAGGACTCCGACGGAGCCGCAGGTCAGCCGTGGGTCAGGCCCAGATCGTGGACGCGAGGTCCCGCAGCGCGGCGATCTCTGCCGCGACGTCGTCGGCGCCGTACACCGCGGACCCCGCGACGAACACGTCGGCGCCCGCCTGCGCGATGCGGGCGATCGTCTCGCGCGAGACGCCGCCGTCGACCTGCAGCCACGTCTGCGTACCGGCCCGTGTGATCGCCTCGCGTGCCCGGCGCACCTTCGGCAGCGTGCCCTCGATGAACGACTGGCCGCCGAACCCCGGCTCGACCGTCATCACCAGGATCATGTCGAGCTCCGGCAGCAGGTCGACGAACGGCTCGATCGGCGAGGCAGGACGCAGCGCGACGCCCGCTCGCGCGCCCAGGCTGCGCAGCTCACGTGCGAGGCGTACGGGCGCCTGCGTGGCCTCGGCGTGGAACGTCACCGAGGCGGCACCCGCCTGCGCGAACTGCGGCGCCCACCGGTCGGCGTCCTCAATCATCAGGTGCACGTCGACGGGGACGGGCGAGACCTGGACGATCCGCTCGACGACCGGCAGCCCGAGCGTGAGGTTCGGCACGAAGTGGTTGTCCATCACGTCCACGTGCACGAGGTCCGCGGTCGCGATCCGCGCGAGCTCGCGCTCGAGGTTCAGGAAGTCGGCGGACAGGATGCTGGGCGCGATCTTGACGGGCACCGGACCAGCCTAACGACGCGCCCGTCGGGTGCGTGCGCCGCACCGCCGAGCGGTCACCGGCGCCGCAGCAGCGTCAGGTGCATCGCGTCGGTGCCGTGCACGTGCGGCCACAGCTGCAGGTCGGACCGGTCCCCGACGAGGTCCAGGGGGCCGGCGGCGACCTCGCGCGCGACCGCACGCGCGTCGAGCACCTCGACGTCGAGACCGTCCTTGGCCGCTGCACGGACCGCGTCCGTCACGACGAGGCGTGTCTCGACGAGGTGCGGCGAGCACGTCACGTACGCGACGACGCCGCCGGGCCGGACCGTGCGCAGCGCCGAGCCCAGGAGCTCGCGCTGCAGCCCCGCGAGTCCCGCGAGGTCGGCGGGCGTGCGGCGCCACCGCGACTCGGGACGACGACGCAGCGCGCCCAGCCCCGTGCACGGGGCGTCGACCATGACGCGGTCGTACGCGCCGGGCTCGGCCGTGCCGAACGCGCGCCCGTCACCGGTCCGCACGTCCTCGACCGCGCTGCCGGCCACGGCCCGCAGCGCCTGCTCGACGAGGCGGGCGCGATGCGGCTGGACCTCGTTGGCGACCAGGCGCGCGCCGCGGCCGGCCGCCAGCGCCGCGAGCAGCGAGGCCTTGCCGCCCGGACCCGCGCACAGGTCGAGCCAGCGCTCGTCGCGACCGACGAGCGGTGCGGCGGCCAGGGCGAGCGTGACCAGCTGGCTGCCCTCGTCCTGGACACCGGCGCGGCCCGTGCGCACCGCGGGGACACCCGCAGGGTCGCCGCCACCGGGGAGCACCGCGTAGGGCGAGACCCGACCGGGTGCCGCGCCCGGCCCGATCTGCTCGGCGACCTCGTCGGGCGTCACCAGGCCCGGCCGCGCGACCAGCGCGACCCGGGGAGCCGCGTTGTCGGCGGCCAGCAGCGCCGCGACCTCGTCCGCAGGGCGTCCGTCCCCGACGAGGGCCTCGCGCAGGGCGCGCACGATCCACGCCGGGTGGCTCTCGGTCACCGCGAGCCGGGTCAGCGGGTCGTCGCCGGCCGGGTCCGCGGCGTCCCCGATCAGCTCGAGCCACTGCGCGACCTCCTGGCGCGAGATCGCCCGCAGCACCGCGTTGACGAACTGCGACGCACCCGTCCCGACGCGCGAGCGCGCGAGCCCGACGGTCTGGGACACCGCCGCGTGCGCCGGCACACGCATGCCGAGCAGCTGGTGGGCGCCCAGCCGCAGCAGGTCGAGCACGGGTGGGTCGACGGCCGCCACGTCGCGTCCGGCGGCCTGCTCGACGACCGCGTCGTACCGCCCGCGCAGGCGCAAGGTCCCGTACGTCAGCTCGGTCGCGAACGCCGCGTCGCGGCCCTCGATCCCCCGCTCGCGCAGCAACGGCGGCAGCACGAGGTTCGCGTACGAGTCGCCCTCGTCGACCGCGCGCAGCACGTCGTACGCCGTGGCGCGCGCCGGGTCGGCCTGCCGCGTGCGCTGCGACGGCGCCTGCGCGGACCGCTGCGTGCGGCCC
>JAEZEJ010000010.1 GCA_023417775.1 Actinomycetes bacterium
CCCGGCAGGGGAGCGGCCCTTCGCCGTTCCGCCACCGTTCCGGGCCACGTCGTCGTGGGGGAGCGACGTAGCCTGGCGGTATGACGACTGCCTATGACTTCACGGCCACCGGGATCGACGGCGCGGAGCGCCAGCTCGCCGACTACCGCGGCCAGGTCGCGCTCGTGGTCAACACCGCCTCGCAGTGCGGCTTCACGCCCCAGTACGCGGGGCTGGAGGAGCTGTACGAGAACTACCGGGACCGCGGCTTCGTGGTGCTGGGCTTCCCCTGCGACCAGTTCGGCCACCAGGAGCCGGGCACCGAGGACGAGATCGCGACCTTCTGCGAGTCCAGTTTCGGCGTCCAGTTCCCGATGTTCGCGAAGGTCGACGTCAACGGCGACGATGCCCATCCGCTGTACGGCTGGCTCAAGGGCGAGAAGTCCGGTGTGCTCGGCGGTGCGATCAAATGGAACTTCACGAAGTTCCTGGTCAACCGCGACGGCGAGGTGGTCAAGCGCTACGCCCCGCAGACCAAGCCGGATGCGATCGCACCCGATATCGAGAAGCTGCTCTGACCGATCGCGAGGGCCGGGAACAACCGAGCCCCGAGTTTGGTTGAACAGAGGGCAACTGGCAGAATCATTCCTTGGTTCTGGTTCACGAGGCGCGCCGCGGCTCGACCCAGAGACCGGTAGAGAGGACTCACTATGAAGCAAGGCATCCACCCCGAGTACGTGGAGACCCAGGTCACCTGCACCTGCGGCAACACCTTCACCACGCGCAGCACCGCCACCGAGGGCAATATCCGCGCCGACGTCTGCTCGGCCTGCCACCCGTTCTACACGGGCAAGCAGAAGATCCTCGACACCGGTGGACGCGTCGCGCGCTTCGAGAAGCGTTACGGCAAGAAGTAAGCCCGTCCGAACGCCGGTCCTGCACGGCAGGGCCGGCGTTCTGGTGTTTCCAGGTCCGTCATCGTGGCGTGAGGAGTCGATGTGTTCGAAGCGGTCGAGCAGCTCGTCGGTGAGCACCACGAGCTGGAGACGGCCATGGCCGACCCGGCGGTCCACAGCGACCCGGCGCGCGCCAAGCGCCTCGGCCAGCGGTACGCGGAGCTGGGCGCCATCGTGCGGACCTATCGCGCCTGGCAGGAGGCCGTCGCTGACCTGGGTGCGGCGCGCGAGCTCGGTCTCGATGACGAGGTCGACGAGATGGAACGGCAGGCCAATCAGCTGGCCGAGCGGCTCCAGCAGCTCCTCGTTCCCCGCGATCCCTCCGATGGCAAGGACGTCATCGTCGAGATCAAGGGCGGCGAGGGCGGCGAGGAGTCGGCCCTGTTCGCGGGCGATCTCCTGCGCATGTACACCCGCTTCGCCGAACAGCACGGGTGGCGCACCGAGATCCTCGATGCCACCGAGTCCGCCCTCGGCGGCTACAAGTCGGTGACGATGGCGGTCAAGGCCAAGGGCACACCCGACCCGGGCGAGGCGCCGTACGCCAAGCTGAAGTTCGAGGGCGGCGTGCACCGAGTCCAGCGGGTGCCGGTGACCGAGTCCCAGGGTCGTATCCATACCTCCGCGGCCGGCGTGCTGGTGCTGCCCGAGGCCGAGGAGATCGATGTCGAGATCAACGACAACGATCTGCGCATCGATGTCTTCCGCAGCTCCGGCCCCGGCGGCCAGAGCGTCAACACGACCGACTCGGCGGTCCGGATCACGCACCTGCCCACCGGCATCGTCGTGAGCATGCAGAACGAGAAGAGCCAGCTGCAGAACAAGGAGCAGGCGTTGCGTGTGCTCCGCTCCCGGTTGCTGGATGCCGCGCAGGCCGCCGCGGACGCCGAGGCGGCCGATGCCCGCAAGTCGCAGGTCCGCACGGTCGACCGCTCCGAACGGGTCCGCACCTATAATTTCCCGGAGAACCGCATCTCCGATCACCGCACGGGCTACAAGTCGTACAACCTCGACCAGGTCATGGACGGCGCCCTCGACGCCGTCATCGGCTCGCTGGTCGATGCCGACCTGGCCGAGCGCCTCGCCTCCCTCGAGGGCCGCGCATGAACCTCTCGCTACTGGTGGGACCGCGATGAGCACGCGGACGGAGCTCGAACAGGCCGAGGCGGAGCTGGCGGAGGCCGGAGTCGCGTCCCCGCGGGCCGATGCCGAGCTGCTGATGTCCTATGTGACCGGCGTGCCGCGCGCGCTGCTGATCGTCTCCGCCCGCCTCGACGAGGTGCAGCGGCGTTCCTATCGTGAGCTGGTCGAGGCCCGCGGCCGCCGGGTGCCGCTGCAGCACCTCACCGGTTCGGCCGCCTTCCGCTATGTCGACCTGGATGTCGGCCCGGGGGTCTTCGTCCCACGGCCCGAGACCGAGCTGCTGGCCGGATGGGCCGTCGAGCGGGCGAGGGCCGCCGAAGCCCCGGTCGTCGTCGACCTCTGCACCGGTTCGGGAGCGATCGCGCTGTCGCTGGTCCACGAGGTGCCGCACGCCCGCGTGCACGCGGTCGAGCTCGACGAGCGTGCCTTCGGCTGGGCGCAGCGCAATCTCGACGGCACCGGGGTCGATCTGCGTCAGGGCGATATGGCCGAGGCCTTCGACGACCTCGACGGCCAGGTCGATGTCGTCGTCTCCAATCCGCCGTATATCCCGCTCGAGGCATGGGAGAGCGTCAGCACCGAGGTCCGCGATCACGACCCCGCCCTCGCGCTCTGGTCCGGCGACGACGGACTGGACGCGATGCGGGTGCTGGAGCAGACCGCCTGGCGGCTGCTGAAGTCCGGGGGAGTGGTCGGCGCCGAGCACGCCGATGCCCAGGGCGTGAGCGCCCCGCAGGTATTCGCCGGGCGGTGGGCCGATGTCCAGGACCATCTCGATCTCGCTGGACGTCCGCGTTTCGTCACAGCGCGCAAGCCGTGAGCGGCGCACCTGTCCACGGCCGTCCCGCCGCTCATCGTAGGGTGTGTCCGTGAGTACGCACCTGCCCGGTCCGGGCCCGTTTCGCACGGTCCCGAACCTCGTCACGATCGTGCGCACGGTCGCGGCGACCGCGCTGGCGCTGGTGGCGCTGAGCGCCGACGACCGGGTGCCGTGGCTCATCGCCGGTTACCTCACCTACTGGCTCGGGGACAGCCTCGACGGGCTGCTGGCGCGCATCCTGGATCAGGAGACCAGGGCCGGAGCGGTCTTCGATATCTGCAGCGACCGGCTGTGCACCGCGCTATTGGCCTGCGGACTCGTTCTCGAGCAACCGCATCTGGCGGTGCCGATCGCGATCTTCCTGCTGAACTTCATGGTCATCGACAATGTGCTGTCGTTGTCCTTCCTGCTGTGGCCGCTGGTGAGCCCCAACTACTTCGCCCAGGTGGACCAGCAGGTCTTCCGCTACAACTGGTCGCATCCGGCCAAGGCGCTCAACAATGTCGGCATCGTCGTCGCGGTCGTCATCGGCAATCTGTGGCTGGCCCTCGCGATCGTGATCGCCCAGATCGCCGTCAAGATCGCCAGCGCGATCCGCGTCGGCCGGCTCGCCTCGGCACGAGAGCCCGCAGCGTGATCGCTGCGATGCCGCGGAGTGTCGTGGAGGGCAGGGTGTGAACGAGCTGCTGACGGTGCTCAGCGCGCTCGGCTTCGGTGTGCTGTCGTCGATCGTGCCGATCTTCAACTCCGAGCTCTATGTGGGCGTCGTGGCAGCCGCGGCGAAGCCAAGCACGACGGTGCTGGCCGTGCTCGCGATGGCCGTCGGCACGGTGGCCGGCAAGGTCGTGCTCTTCGTCCTGGCCCGGGGCGGATCGCAGAAGCTCGGGGTGGGGAAGGCCCAGTCCCGCGACAGCCTGCCGCCGCCGACCTCGCGGCTGCGGCTGTGGATCCGCCAGACCGGCGATCTCCTGCTCACCTGGCTGGGCGATCCTCGGCTGGGCCCGCTGACGATCCTGGCGGCGGCCATCTTCGGCATCCCTCCGCTGTTCATCGTCGCGGTGATGGCCGGTGTCGCCCGCCAGAACATCGTCCTGTTCAGTCTCGCGGTCTTCGTCGGCCGCCTGGCGCGTTTCGCGATGGTGGCCCTTCCGATCGCCTACGCCGCGCACTGAGCCGCACGGCCTTCACATCAGACGGCGGCCGCGGGCGAGGGCACGATGAACGCCGCAGCGGCGGCGGCTACGCTGGCGGGCGTGACGACGCACGACCTCGCCGAGGATCTCGAAGGCGGCATTGCCGCGGCCAGCCAGGCCGTCCGTGACGGGCAGCTGATCGTCATGCCCACCGACACCGTCTACGGGGTGGGAGCCGATGCCTTCTCGCCCACGGCGGTGCGTCGCCTGCTCGACGCCAAGGGGCGCACGCGCAGCCAGCCCCCGCCGGTGCTGATCGGCCGTCCGGAGACCCTCGAGGCACTCGTCGCCGACGTGCCCGGCTGGTTGCGCCGGCTGCTGGCCGAGGTGTGGCCCGGCGCGCTGACCGTCGTGCTGCCGGCGCAGCCCTCACTCACCTGGGATCTCGGTGAGACCCATGGAACCGTCGCGGTGCGGGTGCCCGCGGACGAGCGCGCCCGCCGCCTCCTCGATGTCACCGGTCCGCTCGCCGTGAGCAGCGCCAATCGCACGGGCGAACCGCCCGCCACCGCGGTCGATCAGGCCGCGGAGATGCTCGGCGACCGGGTGGCCGTCTACCTCGACGGCGGCCCCACCGCCGATGCGGTGCCCTCCACCATCCTCGACGCCACCGGTGCCACGCCGCGGGTGCTGCGCCAGGGGGCCGTGGCCGTCGAGACCCTGCACTCCTTCAACAACACGATCGAACCGGCACAGGACGCTCCCTAGTGCGCGAGTACCTCGTCGTCTTCGGGATCGCGCTCGCGGTCACCTATCTGCTCGCCTCGGTCGCCCGCCAGTCGGCGCACTCGCTCGGTGCGGTGGCCAAGGTCCGCGATCGTGACGTGCACGCCGTGCCGATGCCGTATTTCGGCGGTCCGGCGATGCTGGTGGGGCTGATCGCGGCCTTCGTCGTCGCGACCCAGCTGCCCTTCCTCTCGCGGGCCGGGACCACGGTATTCGACGACGCCCGGGCCGTGTTGATCGGCGGAGCGATCATCTGCGCGGTCGGGATCATCGACGATGTCTTCGAACTGGATGCGCTGAGCAAGCTCGCCGGACAGGTGTTCGCCGGCGTGGTCGTCGTGGCGATGGGCGTCCAGTTCATCTACCTGCCGTTGCCGGGCACCTATTTCGGGCTCGACCAGATCCAGGCGATGATCCTGACGGTCTTCGTCATCGTCGCGACGGTGAACGCCGTCAACTTCGTGGACGGGCTCGACGGGCTGGCGGCGGGCATCGTCGGCATCGGCGCGATCGCCTTCTTCCTCTATGCCTTCGTGCTGGCGGTCGAGAACGGCGAGTCGCGGGCGATGTCCTCGGCGCTGCTCACCGCCGGACTGGCGGGGGCATGCCTGGGGATCCTGCCGCACAACTTCTTCCCGGCGAAGATGTTCATCGGCGACTCCGGATCGATGCTGATCGGCTTCGTGCTGGCCTGTTCGGCGATCAGCCTGACCGGTCAGTTCCCCGCCACCAGCATGTCCGAGGGCATCGGGGGAGCGGACGCCAGCTTCCTCGCCGCGTACCTGCCGCTCATCCTGCCCTTCGCCATCTTGCTGATCCCCTTCCTCGACATGGTGCTGGCGGTCGTGCGCCGTACCCGGGCCGGTCAGTCGCCCTGGGCACCGGACAAGATGCATCTGCACCATCGGCTGCTGGAGATCGGCCACTCGCATCGCCGGGCCGTGCTGCTCATGTACGCCTCAGCGGCGCTGGTGGCCTTCGGCGTGGTGATCGTGAGCCTGTTCAGCGGCTGGCAGCTGGTCGTCGTGTTCGGCGTCCTCGCGGCGCTCACCGCGGCGGCGATGCTGCTCCTTCCCCGCATCGAGGAACGCGTATGGAAGTGAGGCAGCCACGTCGCTTCACCGGCGCGGCCGCGGTGCTCGCCATCGCGCTGTGCGCAGCGGTCGCCGCCGCCGAGTACGGGGGCCGCGGCGTGGGCAGCGTCCTGGTCGGCGGGGCGCTGGTGATCGTGTTCTTCGGCTCGACCAAGGCCTTCCTGGGGCCGATCGTCGCGGTGCTGCCGCACGCATCGCTCGCCACCGCGATGTTGTTCTACTTCACCAAGGTCGTCGCGCTGCTGGCCTTCTTCGTGGTGGTGGACCGGTTCGCCGAGCCCGCGGGGCCGCTGTATCGCGGCGCCGTCGCGGGGACCGTGATCGTCGTCACCATCGTCTGGATGGCCGCGAGCACCTTCGACGCCACCCGCGCGCGGATTCCGATGTTCGACCTGCCTGATGACGACGACAAGGGTCCTGATAGCGTAGACGCCAGCAAGTGACGGATTTCCCGAGCACTGCATCGTGACGCACGCCCAGGCGGTTCACCACCCGACCGCGCCACATGAAGGAATGACGACTTGACGATCGCGACCGTGATCAGCACTGCCGGAGGCAACGGATTCCAGCCGCCCGGTCCAGCCGACTTCCAGTTGCCGCCGGTCTTCGGCGAGGTCACGAAGCCCATGATGCTCGTGGTCCTCGCGGCGGTTCTCGTCTTCGCCTTCAGCTACTTCGCTGCGCGCCCGGCTGCCGTTGTGCCCGGGCGCTTGCAGTATGCGGGCGAGGCCGTCTACGGATTCGTGCGCAACGGCATCGCACGCGACGCGATCGGCTCCGAGCGTTTCCTGAAGTTCGTGCCGTTCCTGTTCAGCCTCTTCCTATTCATCGCGGTCAACAACTACTTCGGTCTGATCCCCGTCGTCCAGTACCCGCCGATGGCTCACTTCGGCTTCCCGCTCGCCCTCGCGCTGCTGGTCTGGATCCTCTACATCGGGGTCGGCATCGGCAAGCACGGCTTCGGCGGCTACCTCAAGCACGTCACGATCCCCAGCGGGGTCAAGGGCCCGGTGCTCATCATCATCATCCCGCTGGAGTTCCTCTCCAATATCCTGGTGCGTCCGGCGACCCTCTCGCTGCGTCTGTTCGCCAATATGTTCGCGGGCCACCTGCTGCTCATGCTCTTCGCCTTCGGTGCGGAGTATCTGCTCTTCGAGTCGCAGAGCCTCATCAACGGCTTCGCCGGCGTCCTCTCGGCCGTCATGTTCGGCGCCGTCACCATCCTGGAGCTGCTGATCATGTTCCTCCAGGCCTATGTCTTCACGCTGCTCGCCGCGACCTACCTCGGCGAGTCGCTGGCCGACGAGCACTGAGCTCGCCAGTCTTCGTCCCGGGTCGCCCTGGGGCGGCACAACTGAATACACCCCAGAAACATGGACCCGATGAGGTCCAGAACAGACGCTTGGTGCGTCACGACGAAAGGAAAAGCCCGTGGGCTCCCTTAACATGATTGGCTACGGCCTGGCGACCATCGGCCCGGCCATCGCCGTGGGTCTGATCTTCGCCGCGTACATCAACGGCGTCGCTCGCCAGCCCGAGTCGCAGTCGCGTCTGCAGCCGATCGCGATCCTGGGCTTCGCCCTGGCCGAGGCGCTCGCCATCATCGGCATCGCGCTCGCGTTCGTCATTTGATCGCCGGCCACTGAACTGGCGTACGAGACCCAAGGAGCAATATGTCCGAAACGCTCATGGCGGCCAGCGGCGAACCCAATCCGCTGATCCCGCACCTCAGCGAGATCGTTCTGGGCGCGGTCGTCTTCCTCCTGCTCGTCGCTGCGATCGCCAAGTTCGTGGTGCCGCGCTTCGAGAAGGCGTACGCCGACCGGACCGCCGCGATCGAGGGTGGCATCGCCGATGCCGAGCAGGCGCAGGCCGAGGCCAAGGCCGCGCTCGAGCAGTACACCGCGCAGCTGGCCGATGCCCGTCATGAGGCAGCGGCCATCCGTGAGGAGGCCAAGGAGCAGGGCGCGCAGATCGTCGCCGAGATGCGGACCCAGGCTCAGGCGGAGGCCGAGCGCATCACCTCGACCGCGCACGCGCAGATCGAGGCCGAGCGCTCGCAGGCCCTCGCTCAGCTCAAGAGCGAGGTCGGCGCCCTGGCGACCGAGCTCGCCGAGCGGATCATCGGCGAGTCCCTCGCCGATGACGAGCGCCAGAAGCGCACCGTCGCTCGCTTCATCGACGAGCTCGAGGGGTCAGCCAACTGATGCGCGGAACATCAGCGAAGTCTCGTGACGAGGTCCTGGCCGCGGTCGACGCGGTCCAGGGCGATGTCGCCGAGCTCGGCACCCAGTTGCTGGCCGCGGTCGACGTCCTCGACGCCAACCCCGCGTTGCGTCGCGTGCTCACCGACCCCTCGACGGACACCGAGGCCAAGCAGGATCTGGCGACCTCGGTCTTCGGCGGCACGTTCTCAGCCGACGCGGTCTCGGTACTGCGTACGGCCGTGGGCGGCCGATGGGCGGCCGGGCGTGACCTCGCCGATGGCCTCGAACAGGCCGGCATCGCCTCCTACGTGCGGGCGGCGCAGGACTCCGGCGAGGGCCAGCGCTTCGAGACCGATCTGTTCGAGGCTGGACAGGTCGTCCTGAGCGATGTCGAACTGCGCCGTGCGGTCAGCGACAAGTCCGCACCGGTGGAGGCCAGGAAGCAGCTGCTGGCCGATGTCTTCGGCGGCAAGGTCGTCGCCTCCGCGCTCGCCGTGCTCCAGCAGGCGACGGTCGCGCGGACCGGCTCCTTCGAGAAGGTGCTCGAAGGGTTCAACATCCTCGTGGCCAGCCGGCGGGGACGGGTCGCCGCCACGGTGCGCGCGGCCTATGACCTCGGCGATGCCGAGCGTGAGCGGCTCGCAGCGGTGCTGCAGCGCAAGTACGGCACCGATGTCCAGCTCAACGTGATCGTCGATCCGGCGGTCGTGGGCGGCATCGCGGTCACGGTGGGCGACGAAGTCGTCGACGCCACGATGTCCACCCGCCTCGAGTCAGCCCGCCGGGCGCTCGCTGGCTAACCCCGATCTCTCTACCTCAAGAAGGCAGGCACCACACATGACGGAACTCTCGATCCGTCCGGACGAGATCCGCGACGCGTTGCAGAAGTTCGTGTCGGACTACAAGCCGACCGCGGACAAGGCCGAGGAGGTCGGCATCGTCTCCGATGCCTCCGACGGCATCGCCCACGTCGAGGGTCTCCCTTCGGCGATGGCCAATGAGCTCCTGGAGTTCGAAGACGGGACACTCGGCCTCGCGCTGAACCTGGACGTCCGCGAGATCGGTGTCGTCGTCCTCGGCGACTTCGCCGGTATCGAGGAGGGCCAGAAGGTCCGCCGCACCGGCGAGGTGCTCTCGGTCCCGGTCGGCGACGGCTACCTCGGTCGCGTCGTCGATCCGCTGGGCAACCCGATCGACGGCCTCGGAGAGGTCGAGACGGTCGGTCGCCGCGCCCTGGAGCTGCAGGCTCCCACGGTGGTCCAGCGCAAGAGCGTCCACGAGCCGCTGATGACCGGCATCAAGGCGATCGACTCGCTGACGCCGATCGGCCGCGGTCAGCGTCAGCTGATCATCGGCGACCGGCAGACCGGCAAGACCGCCATCGCGATCGACACGATCATCAACCAGAAGCAGTTCTGGGAGACCGGCGATCCCGAGAAGCAGGTGCGCTGCATCTACGTCGGCATCGGCCAGAAGGGCTCGACCATCGCCTCGGTGCGTGGCGCCCTGGAGGAGTCCGGCGCGCTGGAGTACACCACGATCGTCGCGGCCCCGGCCTCGGACTCGGCGGGCTTCAAGTACCTCGCCCCGTACACCGGCTCGGCCATCGGCCAGCACTGGATGTACGAGGGCAAGCACGTCCTCATCATCTTCGACGACCTGTCCAAGCAGGCGGAGGCCTACCGCGCCGTCTCGCTGCTGCTGCGTCGTCCGCCGGGTCGCGAGGCGTACCCCGGTGACGTCTTCTACCTGCACAGCCGCCTGCTGGAGCGTTGCGCCAAGCTGAGCGACGAGCTCGGCGCCGGCTCGATGACGGGTCTGCCCATCATCGAGACCAAGGCCAATGACGTGTCGGCCTACATCCCGACCAATGTCATCTCCATCACCGATGGCCAGATCTTCCTGCAGTCGGATCTCTTCAACGCCGACCAGCGTCCCGCGGTCGACGTCGGCATCTCGGTGTCGCGCGTCGGCGGTGCCGCGATGACCAAGGCGATGAAGGCCGTCACCGGCTCGCTGAAGGTCGAGCTCGCGCAGTACCGCGCGATGGAGGCCTTCGCGATGTTCGCCTCCGATCTCGATGCGGCGTCCAAGGCGCAGCTCGCCCGCGGCCAGCGGATCATGGAGGTCTTCAAGCAGGGCCAGTACGCTCCGTATCCGATGGAGCAGCAGGTGGTCTCGCTCTGGGCGATCCAGAACGGCAAGCTCGATCCGGTGCCGGTCGGCGATGTCCGCCGCTTCGAGTCCGAGTTCCTCGACTACGTCAAGCGCTCGCACAGCGGCATCCTCGACGCGATCCGTGAGAGCGGACGCTTCGAGGACGACAACGGCTCGGCGCTGGAGTCCGCCTACGACTCGTTCCTCGACCAGTTCGAGACCAGCGAAGGTCAGTCGATCAAGGCCGGTCACGAGGAGTTCGAGGCGCTCGAGGACGAGGACGTCGAGCAGGAGCAGATCGTCAAGCAGAAGCGAGGCTGAGTATGGCCGTCTCGCTCCGCGAATACCGCGCGAAGATCAGGTCGACGCAGTCGCTCAAGAAGATCACGCGTGCCATGGAGCTGATCGCCGCCTCGCGCATCATCAAGGCGCAGCAGTACGCGGCGGCGGCGGCGCCGTACGCCCGTGAGCTGACCCGCGCGGTCTCCGCGGTGGCCACCTTCTCCGATGTCGACCATCCGTTGACGACGGAGAAGGAGAACCCCACCAAGGCGGCCGTGCTGGTCATCTCCAGCGACCGTGGCCTGGCCGGAGCGTATTCCTCGAATGCGCTCAAGGAGGCCGAGCGGCTGGCTGAGAAGCTGCGCGGCGAGGGCAAGGAGGTCGACTTCTACCTCACCGGCCGCAAGGCGGAGGCGTACTTCACCTTCCGTCAGCGCGACTTCGTCCGCGCGTGGACCGGTTTCTCGGACAAGCCCTCCTATGAGGAGGCGCGGGAGATCGGCAACACGCTGGTCGAGGCCTTCAACGCCGACGAGTCGGCCGAGGATCCCCCGAGCTCCTCGCGGAGCTCGGAGCAGGGCGGTGCCCCCACCGTCGATCCGGCGCGCGCGGTCGACGAGCTGCACATCGTGTTCACTCGCTTCCGCTCGATGTTGACGCAGGAGCCGACCACGATCCGGTTGCTTCCGCTGGAGGTCGTCGAGGGCACCGAGCCGCCCGAGGAGGGTGAGCTGCTGCCGCTGTACGAGTTCGAGCCCAGCACGCACGAGGTGCTGGACGCGTTGCTGCCCAAGTACGTGCACAGCCGCATCTACTACTGCCTGCTGCAGGCGGCGGCCTCCGAGCTCGCCGCCCGTCAGAAGGCCATGAAGTCCGCGACGGACAACGCCGAGGACCTCATCGCCAAGTACACCCGCATTGCCAACCAGGCCCGCCAGGCCGGCATTACCCAGGAGATCAGCGAGGTCGTGGGTGGCGCTAACGCGCTTGCCGACGCCGCTGGGAGTGAGTGAGAGACATGACTGCCACCGTCGAAGAGAAGAAGACCGCCACGGGTCGCGTGGCCCGGGTGACCGGTCCGGTGCTCGACATCGAGTTCCCGTCCGATGCGATGCCCGATATCTACAACGCCCTGACCGTCGACACGCAGATCGAGGGCGCGCAGGAGACCCTGACCCTCGAGGTCGCGCAGCACATCGGTGACGGCCTGGTCCGCGCGATCAGCCTGCGTCCGACCGATGGCGTCGTGCGCGGCAGCACCGTGACCAACACGGGCGGGCCGATCTCCGTCCCCGTCGGCGACGTGACCCTGGGCAAGGTGTTCAACACCACCGGCCAGGTCATGAACCTCGAAGAGGGCGAGACCTTCGAGCCCGAGGAGCGGTGGGGCATCCACCGCAAGGCCCCGGCCTTCGATCAGCTCGAGTCCAAGACCACGATGTTCGAGACCGGCATCAAGGTCATCGACCTGCTGACCCCGTACGTGCAGGGCGGCAAGATCGGCCTGTTCGGCGGCGCCGGGGTCGGCAAGACCGTGCTGATCCAGGAGATGATCGCCCGTGTCGCCCGCGACCACGGCGGCGTCTCGGTGTTCGCCGGTGTCGGCGAGCGCACGCGTGAGGGCAATGACCTCATCGTCGAGATGGAGGAGGCCGGCGTCCTCGGACAGACCGCCCTCGTCTTCGGCCAGATGGACGAGCCGCCGGGAGCGCGCCTGCGCGTGGCCCTGTCGGCGCTGACGATGGCCGAGTACTTCCGCGATGTGCAGAAGCAGGACGTGCTGTTGTTCATCGACAACATCTTCCGTTTCACGCAGGCCGGCCAGGAGGTCTCGACGCTGCTGGGCCGCATGCCCTCGGCCGTGGGCTACCAGCCGACCCTCGCCGATGAGATGGGCGTGCTGCAGGAGCGGATCACGTCGACCCGCGGGCACTCGATCACCTCGATGCAGGCGATCTACGTGCCGGCCGATGACTACACCGACCCGGCCCCCGCGACGACCTTCGCGCACCTGGATGCCACGACCGAGCTCAACCGTGAGATCGCGTCGATGGGCATCTACCCGGCCGTGGATCCGCTGACCTCCACGTCGCGAATCCTCGATCCGCGGTACATCAGCGCCGATCACTACAACACGGCCACCCGGGTCAAGTCGATCCTGCAGCGCAACAAGGAGCTGCAGGACATCATCGCGATCCTCGGTGTCGACGAGCTCAGCGAGGAGGACAAGACGATCGTCTCGCGCGCGCGTCGCATCCAGCGCTTCCTGAGCCAGAACACCTACGTGGCCAAGCAGTTCACCGGCATGGAGGGCTCGACCGTCCCGCTGTCGGAGACGATCGAGGCGTTCACGAAGATCTGCGACGGCGACTACGACCACGTGGCCGAGCAGGCCTTCTTCATGTGCGGCGGTCTGGACGACGTCGATCAGAAGTGGGCCGAGCTTCAGAAGAGCTTCTGATGGCGGGTGCGCTGCAGATCGAGCTCGTCGCGGCCGACCGGGTGGTCTGGTCCGGCGAGGCGACCGAGGTCATCGCCCGCACGTCCGAGGGCGACCTCGGCGTGCTGGTCGACCACGCCCCGCTGCTGTCGCTGCTGGTGCCCGGTGTCGTGATGATCAAGCCGGTCGACGGCGCGATCGTCCAGGCCGCCGTAGGCGACGGCTTCCTCTCGGTGGCTGACAACCACGTGTCGATCCTCAGCGAGGACACCTGGCTGCTGGAGGAGATCGACGAGGCCCAGGTGCGCCATGAGCTCTCCGAGGCCGAGGCGGATAACGACGACGAGGCGCGCCACCGCGCCGAGGTGAAGCTGCGCCTGCTGGGCAAGGCTGCCTGAGTTGGCCGGGGAGTAGGTCATGCCGCTCTGGCTGTGGCTGGTCGACTCCCTGGCCCTGCTCGTCGTCGCCTCAGCACTCCTGCTGGTCGCCCTCGTGGTGCGTCGCCGTCTGTTGACGCGCCGCGGGGGTGCCTTCGAGATGAGCGTCAATCGTCATCCAGAGGCATCGGCCCGTGGTTGGATGCTGGGCATCGCCGTCTACGGCTCGACCGAGGTCGAGTGGTTCCGCGGGTTCTCACTGTCGCTGCGGCCCAAGTACCGGCTTCCGCGCGGTGCCGTGCAGGTCGACGGTCGACGCCCTCCGCAGGGGGCCGAGTCCTACGCGCTGCACGATGGCCATGTGATCGTCAACGCCCACGGTCCGACCCCGATCCGCCAGCTGGCGGTGAGCCCGTCATCGCTGACCGGGCTGCTGGCCTGGCTCGAGTCCCTGCCCCCGGGGCAGGGCGTCAACAATGTTCTGTGAGAACTACCCGCGTGCGGTTCTTTTGTGTCACGATGAGCAGGTGAAGAAGATCATCGCCTCGACATTCGTGGCTGCCGCGATGGTGCTCGCCATCCCGGCCCCGTCGAATGCTGCTTCAGCCGCCGACTCCTCCTCCAAGAGCTCGGTCACGACGCCGTCCAAGCCGGCGCCTGTCACTCCGTTCAAGCCGTTCCGGATCGATTGGTACTGATCCAGCACGGTGACGACGCGTCGATGGTGGGGCCGTTCCGATAGGGGCGGCCCCACCATCGCGTCGGTGCTCAGCCGCGTTCGCCGCCGGGCACCCACAGCACATCGCCGCTCTCGCGATTGGCGTAGCGCGCGAGGATGAACAGCAGATCGCTGAGGCGGTTGAGGTACTTGGCGGTCAGGACATTCATGCTGTCGCCGTACTCGTCCAGGGCCGCCCAGGCCGCTCGCTCGGCGCGGCGGGCGACGGTGCGGGCGACGTGCAGCTGGGCGGCGGCCGGGGTGCCGCCGGGCAGGATGAACGAGCGGAGCTTCGGCGTCAGAGCGTTGTATGCATCGCACCAGGACTCCAGCCGCTCGACGTAGTCCGGTTCGACGCGCAGCGGGGGGAACTCGGGGTTCTCCACGACGGGTGCGCCCAGATCCGCTCCGACATCGAAGAGATCGTTCTGGATGTGCGTGAGGATCGCGGACACCTCGGGATCGAGCTCGCCGAGGGCCAGGGCCACACCGATCTGGCTGTTGGCCTCATCGACATCGGCGTAGGCCACCAGACGCGTATCGTTCTTCGAGGTACGGCTCATGTCCACGAGGGCCGTCGTGCCGTCATCGCCCGTGCGGGTATAGATACGCGTCAGGTTCACCATGTCCCGAGTCTAGTATCCCGCGCCGGAAGTTCATGACCGCCTTTCGCCGCCTGAGCGGCGCTCCGCTGCGTTGGCGTCACTCGAAAGGCGTCCAGCCTGCCAGCGCTCCGCCGCCTGGCAGAGCATCCACTCAGGCGACGCCTTTCGACCACGAACTTCCGGCGCGGGACACACTAGGCCGTCAGCTCGCGGGCCCCCACACTCAACGGGTACCGGTGCGGGCGATGAGGGTCTCGAGGTCGAGACCCTGGGGGAGGGCACCGTACTCGACGGCCCGGTCGTCGCCGATGCGGCCGGCGACGAAGGCATCGGCCACAGCCGTCGGCGCCTCGCGCAACAGCACGGAGCCCTGCAGCGCGAGGGCCATCGACTCGACGATGCGACGAGCCGATGCGGGGGCCGCGGCCGGATCCTGAGCCGCCTGGCGCAGGAGCGCGCCCATGTGGTCGAGGTGGCCGTCGAATACCGTCGAGACGCCCCGCGCCCGGCTGACCTCGTCGACGAAGGCCTCGACGGCGTGCGGCTGGCGGGCCATCGCCCGCAGCACATCGAGGGCGATGACATTGCCCGATCCCTCCCAGATCGCCATCACCGGCTGCTCGCGATAGCGACGGGCCAGCGGGAAATCCTCGGTGTAGCCGTTGCCGCCCAGGCACTCCATCGACTCGTAGGCGTGGTGCGGGCCGCGCTTGCAGATCCAGTACTTCGCCACGGCCGTCCCGAGTCGCGCGAAGGCGGCGGACTGGTCGTCATCGGCGTCGAAGGCCGCGGCCATCCGCATCGCCGTCCACGTCGCGGCCTCGGCCTCGAGCTGCAGGTCGGCGATCACCTGGGCCATCGCCGGCTGCTCGATGAGGGTCGCGCCGAAGGCGCTGCGATGCGAGGCGTGCCAGGCGGCCTCGGCGACGGACTGGCGCATGCCCGAGGTCGAGCCGAAGATGCAGTCGAGACGGGTCTGGTTGACCATCTCGATGATCGTGCGGACACCGCGGCCCTCGTCACCGATGAGCCAGCCCGTGGCCTCGTCGACCTCGATCTCGGAGGAGGCATTGGACTTGTTGCCGAGCTTGTTCTTCAGCCGTTGCACGAAGAAGCGATTGCGCTCACCACCGGGCAGCACGCGGGGGACGAGGAAGCAGGAGAGGCCGGACTCGGTCTGTGCGAGCATCAGGAAGCCATCGGACTGCGGTGCCGAGCAGAACCACTTGTGCCCGGTGATCCGCCAGGTGCCGTCCTGGGCCGCGACGGCGCGGGTGGTGTTGGTGCGGACATCCGATCCGCCCTGTTTCTCGGTCATGGCCATGCCGAAGACGGCGCTGGGCTTGGTGGTGGGGTCGCGCAGTTCGGGGTCGTAGGAGGTGGAGAGCACCTTCGGCAGCCAGAAGTCCCGCAATGCCGGCTCGGCCAGCTGCAGAGAAGGCACGACGGCGTGCGTCATGCTGACGGGGCAGGCGTGACCGGGCTCGATCTGGCCGAACTGCATGAACATCGCGGCCCGGGCGACATGGGCGCCCTTGCGATCCTCGGTCCAGCAGGAGCCGTGGGCGCCGTGCTCGATCGCGTCGCCGAAGATGCGGTGATAGGCCGGGTGGAAATCGATGTCGTCGTCGCGGTTCCCCCATCGGTCGTGGCTGTGATGTACGGGGGTGACCGTATTGGCGAGCTCGGCATCGCGCTGGAAGTCGGCGCGTCCGACCAGGTCGCCGGCCTCGGTGAGCCGATCGTGGGCCCAATCCGCGTCGTAGCGCCCCACGGCCTCGACGAGGGCGGTATTGCTCGTGTACTCGTTCACGTCCACGCGTGGCGGGGATTGGTTGAGGACCTCGTGCGTGCGGCTCATCGTGACGTCTCCTTCGGTTCGAGGACGGGCGCGCCGAGGGCGCGGTGGCAGTAGCGGACGATGTCGTCCACGATGGTCTCGTCGGGTAGCCCGTCGAGGCTGTCGTGGCCCAGCGGATTGAGGCGGCCGACGAGCGATTCGCTGATGGCGCCGATCGTGGCGGCGCCGCTGACTCCCGGATGCTGGGCCGTGAAGGCCCCGCTGTCGATGCCGTCGCGCACCAGCTGCTCCGCGATATCGATATAGGCGCGCCGATAGACGAGGCGCTCGGACTCCACGAGCGGCGACACCGGCTCGAAGAGCAGCGCCCAGGCCAGCCGTGGGCCGCGAAGGGCGCGCCCGGCGAAGGTGCGGATGAAGGTGTCGAGCCGGTCGGGGGCCTGCGGGCCCGATGCCGTCGTGGCCTGGCGGGTCATGGCCAGCTCGTGGGAGGCGGACTCGCGGAACACGGTGGCGAGCAGTTCGTCGCGGTGGTCGAAATAGGAGTAGACCAGGCCGGTGCTGGTGCCGGCGGCATCGGCGATCGCGGAGACCTTCGCCCCGGCGAATCCGTGCCGGGCGACGAGGGCGCGCGCCGCCGTGAGCAGGGAGGCGCGACGTTCCTCGGCGCGTCGCCGGGTGGCGTCCGTCTCGCGGTACGGCATGGCCGACTCCCCACTGAAGAATTGAAGCGTGATTCAATGTTACCTTCTCGCCGGTCATCGCGCGATGTGGTGGTGACCCGCATCACTCGACCGTGCGTGACGGGGTGCTTTACCTGGCGGTAACGTGTGGCCATGCCTGACAAGCCCTGGGTGATGCGCACCTATGCCGGTCACAGCTCCGCCGCGGAGTCGAATGCGCTGTACCGTCGCAACCTCGCGAAGGGGCAGACCGGTCTCTCGGTCGCCTTCGACCTGCCGACGCAGACCGGCTACGACCCCGATCACGTGCTGTCACGCGGCGAGGTCGGCAAGGTCGGCGTGCCGATCCCGCACCTGGGTGCCATGCGCCGCCTCTTCCAGGACATCCCGCTCGGCGAGATGAACACCTCGATGACGATCAATGCCACGGCGATGTGGCTGCTGTCGATGTATCAGGTGGCCGCCGAGGAGCAGGGCGTCGATGCCGACTCGCTGGCCGGCACCACGCAGAACGACATCATCAAGGAGTACCTCTCGCGCGGGACCTATGTCTTCCCGCCGGAGGCCTCGATGCGCTTGACCACCGACATGATCGCCTACACGGTCAACAACATCCCCAAGTGGAACCCGCTGAACATCTCCAGCTACCACCTGCAGGAGGCCGGGGCCACCCCGGTGCAGGAGCTGGCCTTCTCGTTGTCGACCGCGATCGCGGTGCTCGACGCGGTGAAGGACTCCGGACAGGTTCCCGATGACAAGTTCGAGAAGGTCGTCGGACGCATCTCGTTCTTCGTCAACTCCGGGGTGCGATTCGTGGAGGAGATGTGCAAGATGCGCGCCTTCACCGCGCTGTGGGAGGAGATCACCCGCGAGCGGTACGGCGTGACCGAGGAGAAGATGCGCCGTTTCCGCTACGGCGTGCAGGTCAACTCCCTCGGACTGACCGAGGCGCAGCCGGAGAACAATGTCCAGCGCATCGTCCTGGAGATGCTGGGCGTCACGCTGAGCAAGCGCGCCCGGGCCCGCGCCGTGCAGCTGCCCGCCTGGAACGAGGCGCTCGGACTCCCGCGGCCGTGGGATCAGCAGTGGTCGCTGCGTCTGCAGCAGGTGCTGGCCTTCGAGTCCGATCTGCTGGAGTACGAGGACATCTTCGACGGCTCGCACGTCATCGAGGCCAAGGTGAACGAGCTCATCGAGGGCGCCAAGGCCGAGATCGACCGGGTGCAGGCGATGGGCGGCGCGGTGGCCGCGGTCGAGTCGGGGTATATGAAGCAGGCGCTGGTCTCCTCGCACGCCGAGCGTCGCGCGCGGATCGAGAACGGCGAGATCAAGGTCGTGGGCGTCAACTCCTATACCGAGACCGAGCCCTCGCCGCTCACCGAGGATCTCGATGCCGCGATCATGGTCGCCGATCCGCAGGCTGAGGCCAATGCGGTCGCCGATGTGCAGCAGTGGCGCTCGCAGCGCGACCAGCAGGTCGTCGATGAGGCGCTCGCTCGGGTGCAGTCGGTTGCCAAGACCGATGAGAACCTCATGGAGGCGACCCTCGCGGCAGTCCGCGCGGGCGCGACCGTGGGGGAGTGGTCCGGTGCGCTGCGCGAGGTCTTCGGCGAGTACCGCGCTCCCACCGGTGTGGGCGGCGTCGTGGGAGTCACCGAGGCCGGTGCGGAGCTGACGGCCGTGCGCGAAGAGGTCCGGCGCACGGGCGAGGAGCTCGGCGGCCGACGGCTGCGGTTCCTCGTCGGCAAGCCGGGTCTCGACGGTCACTCCAATGGGGCCGAGCAGGTGGCGGTCCGTGCCCGCGATGCCGGATTCGAGGTCATCTACCAGGGCATCCGGCTGACCCCCGATCAGATCGTCTCCGCGGCCGTGGCCGAGGATGTCGACGTGGTGGGTCTGTCGATCCTGTCGGGATCGCACATGGAGCTCGTGCCGGAGGTCCAGCGCGGGTTGAACGAGGCCGGCGTCGACAATGTGCCGATCATCGTGGGCGGGATCATCCCCGACTCCGACGGGCGCAAGCTCGAGGCGGCCGGTATCGCGGCGGTCTTCACGCCCAAGGACTTCGGCATGACCGACATCATGGGTCGCGTGGTCGCGGAGATCCGTAAGGCCAACGGCCTGGACTGACCCCTGGTGGGTTCAGGCGGCGAGGGCAGCCGATTTCCTCTTGGCCTTCTTGCCCGATGAGCCCTTCTTGTCCTTCTTCTTGCCCTTGTTCTTCTTGTCCTTCTTGGGCAGCGGCGAGCCATCCGCCAGCACCAGCCGTCGTTTCTTGACGGTGTACTCTGCGGGGAGGGTGCCCTCCTTGAGCATGCGCAAGGGACACCGCTTGCAACGCGGTGTGCTCTCGCAGCACTTGCGTTTCGGTGGCTTGGGCACGAGGTGAACGGTACCAGCGAACAGGTGAGCCTCGCCTCACCTCGAAGACAGGAGAAGCAGTCATGGCAGCACCCGCCTTCGTCGAGAAGCTGCAGGAGCAGATCGGTCACGAGTTCGCGGCGCATCAGCAGTATGTGGCAATCGCGACGTACTACGACGCCCTGACCATGCCGCAGATGGCCGCCCTGTTCTACGCGCAGGCGCTCGAGGAGCGCGATCACGCGATGATGATGGTGCAGTACCTCCTGGATGCCGACGAGCAGGTGGTCATCCCGGCCCTCGACGCGCCCCAGATGGACTTCGCCGATGTCGTGTCTCCGGTGGAGCTCGCGCTGGCGCAGGAGAAGCGGGTCACCGACCAGATCAACGAGCTCACGCGCGTGGCGCGCGAGGCATCGGACTTCGCCTCGGACCAGTTCATGCAGTGGTTCATCAAGGAGCAGGTCGAGGAGGTCGCCACGATGAGCGATCTGCTCGCCGTGGTCACGCGCTCGAAGGACGATCTGGAGCGCATCGAGGACTGGGTCGCTCGCGAGGACTCCGGGCCCGACTCCGATCCGATGGCCCCGCCGGTCGCCGGCGCCTGATCGCTGTCGTAGAGCGGTGGGTGACCCACCTCCGGCGGCGCTGAGAGGTGCCTGACCCACCGCCGACCGGAGCGAGTGTCAGAAGAGGCGCAAGGACGGGTCGTCGATGCCGCGGAGCTCGTCGTAGTTCACGACGACGCAGCGGATGCCGCGGTCCTCGGCGAGTACCCGCGCCTGCGGCTTGATCTCCTGGGCCGCGAAGACGCCGCGTACCGGGCGCAGCTGCGGATCGCGGTTCATGAGCTCCAGATACCGCGTCAGCTGCTCGACCCCGTCGATCTCGCCACGTCGCTTGATCTCCACGGCCACCGAGGCGCCGGCGGCATCGCGACACAGCAGATCCACCGGGCCGATCGCGGTCATGTACTCGCGGCGCACCAGCGACATACCCTCGCCGAGGGTCGTCGTGTGCTCGGCCAGCAGCTCCTGGAGGTGCTTCTCGACCCCGTCCTTGCGGAGACCGGGGTCGATCCCGAGATCATGCGAGGTGTCGTGGAAGACCTCCTCGATCCGGATCCGCAGCGTGTCATCGGACTTGGCCGCCGACACCGTCCACTCGGCGACTCCGTCCTCGGCGATCTCCTCGCGCAGCGTGCACGGCGGGCTCATCCAGTTGAGCGGCTTATAGGAGCCGCCGTCGGAGTGCACCAGGACCGATCCATCGGCCTTGACCATGATGACGCGTGTCGCCAGCGGCAGATGGGCGGTCAGCCGGCCGGCGTAGTCGACCTGGCAGCGAGCGATGACGACTCTCAACGTGGAGTCTCCCTCTCAGTCGGGTGTGGTGTGGGCTACTGTTTGCTACCAGTCGGTAACCGACTCGTGGACAAACCGCCTAAGGAGACTAAAGCATGCAGGACATCGTGGACCGCATCGTGGCCGACGATCAGGGCGGGCGCCTGGCCCGGACGCTGCTCTATCCCTACCTCAATCATGCCGCGACGATGTTCGGCAGCGGCTACGCGACCGCCGCCGATATCGACGCCGGCATGATCTTCGGCTGCGGCTACCCGGTCGGGCCCCTCACCCTGATCGACGCCCTCGGCGCCGAGACCGTGGTCGCCGGCCTGGGGGAGCTGCACGCACGCACCGGCGATCCGCTGCACGAGCCCGCCGAGGTGCTGACGCGCCATGCATCCGGCGACGGCTCCTTCTCCGCGGACCCGAATGCCGAGACGGCGGATCCCTCGCTCGCACGGCCGATCTCCACGGTCGGCGTCGTCGGCACCGGCACCATGGCCTCCGGCATCGTCGAGGTCTTCGCCAAGTCCGGTTACGACGTCGTCTACATCGGGCGCGGCCAGGACAAGGTGGAGGGTGTCCTCGCGCGGATCACCAAGAGCCTCGACAAGGCGATCAGCCGAGGCAAGCTCGATGAGGACGGCAAGTCCGATGTTCTCGGCCGGCTGACCGGATCGACCGAGCGCGAGGCGCTCGGCGATGCCGACATCGTCGTCGAGGCCATCGCCGAGGATCTGGACATCAAGCTCGAGCTCTTCCGCGATCTCGACCGCATCTGCAAGCCCGGCGCCATCCTCGCGACCACCACCTCCTCGCTCTCGATCGCTCAGTGCGCCGAGGTGACCTCGCGCCCGGGCGACGTGATCGGCATGCACTTCTTCAACCCCGCACCGGTCATGAAGCTGGTCGAGGTCGTCACGACCGATGAGACCGCCGCCGATGTCGACGAGACCGTGCGCGCGCTGTGCCTCGCGGTGGGCAAGCACCCGGTCTCCTGCGGCGACCGCGCCGGATTCATCGTCAACGCGCTGCTGTTCCCCTATCTGAACGACGCGATCCGGCTGCACGAGGCCGAGGGCCTGTCCCTGGAGGAGATCGACGAGGCGATGAAGGCCACCGGTCTGCCGATGGGGCCGTTCGAGCTGCTCGATGTCGTCGGCAACGATGTCTCGCTGGCCATCCAGCAGACCCTCGTCGGCGCCTTCGGCCATGAGGGCTGGCAGCCCGCCCCCACCCTGGAGAAGGCCGTCGCCGAGGGCAAGCTCGGCCGCAAGACCAAGGAAGGCTTCCACACCTACTGAGCCCTCACCGAGGGCGGTAGTCCATCAACTCTACGCACGATGCGGCGGTAGCCGGTCAACCTCTCGCGCGCCCGATGAGGTTGGCCGACTACCGCTGTTCGCTCGTCATGGACTCGTACGATGGGGGCATGTCCCGACGCAAAGCCGCTGCCGCCCGCGCGCAGCGCCGCGTCGGTCCACCCGGCGCGCGGCCGGGCACCGAACGCCTGGAGACCAAGCGTGACGGCGGTTGGTGGGTGCGGTCGCTCACCGGGTCATCCTCGACCAAGGCCTATACCTGTCCGGGCTGTCTCCAGCCGATCCGTCCGGCTACGCCGCATGTGGTCGTCTGGCCCGAGATCAAGCCGCTGCTCGCCGCCGACGCGCTCGACGAGCGCCGGCACTGGCACACCGACTGCTGGCGTCGCCACCCCTGACGCGCCGGGGTCGTACCGGGCTGCCGAGCGGCGCACCACTCGGCGGTGTCCGAGGCTGAAAAGG
Organism: Actinomycetes bacterium; assembly: GCA_023417775.1. Taxonomy (GTDB): domain Bacteria; phylum Actinomycetota; class Actinomycetes; order Propionibacteriales; family Nocardioidaceae; genus Aeromicrobium. The sequence goes on from JAEZEJ010000010.1 coordinate 22,673, forward strand.
CCCGGAGGCGAGCGGGGCCGCGGCCGGACGCGACGAGGCCCGGCCCCCAGGGGCCGGGCCTCGCTCAGGATCCGATCAGATGCCGCGGAAGCGGTTGATCGCCTCCAGGTGCTTGGCGCGCTTCTCGGTATTGCGGACGCCGAGTCCCTCCTCGGGGGAAAGGGTCAGCACGCCGACCTTGCCCTGATGCTTGTTGTGGTGCACATCGAGGGCCGCCTGGCCGGTCTCCTCGATCGGGTACACCTTGGACACCGTCGGGTGGATCAGGCCCTTGTCGATGAGCCGGTTGGCCTCGAAGGCCTCACGGTAGTTGGCGAAGTGCGAGCTCTTGATCTGCTTGAGGTTCATCCACAGGAAGCGGTTGTCGTACTCGTGCATATAGCCCGAGGTCGACGCGCAGGTGATGATCGTGCCGCCCTTGCGCGCCACATAGACCGAGGCCCCGAAGGTCTCGCGTCCCGGGTGCTCGAAGACGATGTCGGGATCCTCGCCGCCGGTGAGCTCGCGGATCTTCTTGCCGAAGCGCCGCCACTCGGACGGGTCCTGGGTGCTCTCGTCCTTCCAGAACTTGTACCCCTCCGCCGACCGGTCGATGACCAGCTCCGCGCCGAGCGATCGGACGATATCGGCCTTCTCCGGGCTGGAGACCACGCACACCGGGATGGCGCCGCCGTTGAGGGCCATCTGCGTCGCATAGGAGCCGAGGCCGCCGGAGGCCCCCCAGACCAGCACGACATCGCCCTGCTTCATATTGGCGCCGTTGTGGCTCACCAGCTGGCGGTAGGCGGTCGAGTTCACGAGGCCCGGGCTCGCGGCCTCCTCCCAGGAGAGGTGGTCGGGCTTGGGCATGAGCTGGTTGGACTTGACGATCGCCAGCTCGGCCAGACCGCCGAAGTTGGTCTCGAAGCCCCAGATGCGCTGCTCGGGATCCATCATCGTGTCGTCGTGGCCGTCGGGGCTCTCCAGCTCCACCGAGAGGCAGTGGGCGACGACCTCCGCGCCCGGCTTCCATGCGTTGACACCCGGGCCCGTGCGGAGCACCACGCCGGCCAGATCGGAGCCGACGATGTGGTACGGCAGATCGTGACGCTTGGTGTACTCCGAGAGCTTGCCGTAGCGCTCGAGGAAGCGGAACGTCGAGACCGGCTCGAAGATCGAGGTCCAGACCGTGTTGTAGTTGATCGCGCTGGCCATCACGGCCACCAGAGCCTCACCGGGCGCGAGCTCGGGAAGCGCGACGTCGTCGAGGTGAAGGCTCTTGCGCGGGTCCTTCTCCTTGGTCGCGACGCCCTCGAACATCGTCTCCTCGTCCTTGTGCACGGTGATCGCGCGGTAGGACTCGGGAAGCTCGATCGTCGCGAACTCGTCGCTGGTCGTGTCGCCCGCCATGATGGCGTCGAGAATGTTCTGCACGGGTGTCCTCCGGGGTCGGGGTGTTGCCAGGATGTTACCGACGAGCAACTTCTCAGGCTACGTTCTCGCCGTGTGACGCAGGTCTCGCGTCAGTGACCCGCGGCCGCCGGCTCGACGAGCTCGACCAGGACACCGCCGGCGTCCTTGGGGTGGACGAAGTTGACCCGGCTGTCGGAGGTGCCGCGCTTGGGGGCGTCGTACAGCAGCCGGACGCCGCGGTCGCGCAGGGTCGCCGACACCGCATCGATATCGCTGACCCGGTACGCGAGCTGCTGAATGCCCGGGCCGTTGCGATCGAGGAACTTCGCGATGGTGGACGAGTCGCTCAGCGGGGCGAGCAGCTGGATGCACGATCCGGAGTCGCCGACGGCGAGCATGGCCTCACGGACGCCCTGCTCCTCGTTCACCTCCTCGTGGATGGACTCGAGGCCGAAGACGCGAGCGTAGAAGGCGATCGCCTCGTCCAGGTCGGGGACGGCGATGCCGACGTGGTCGATGGCGGTGAGCAGATGGCCGGGAACAAGAGAATCGCTGGACATGCTCGCAGCGTAATGCAGCCCACATCCATGACCCCTCGGGTGGAGGACAATGGGGAGATGAACGAAGCGCCCATCACCGACTTGAGTCCGCAGGAGGCATGGGACTTCCTGGCCTCGTGCTCGCTCGGCCGCCTGGCCGTGACCTCGCTCGGCCGCCCGGACATCTTCTGCGTCAACTTCATCGTGACCGATCGGACGATCGTGTTCCGCACCGCCGAGGGCACCAAGCTGATGGCCCTCCTGCTCGACGGCCATGTCGCCTTCGAGGCCGACGAGGTGGGGGAGGAGGGGGCCGTGAGCGTGGTCGTGCAGGGCCGCGCCCGGCGGGTGGAGAGCGATGCCGACCAGGAGGCCCTGGAGATCGACCGTCTCCATCCCCAGCTGCCCACCTTCAAGTACAACGTCGTGGCCATCGACGCCGATGCGATCACCGGCCGGCGCATCCGCTTCGGTGAGGAGCCCGTCCACATCCCGATCATGTGACCCTGTGAACCCCGCCACACGCGGCCACCGTAAGTTGACTCTGCAGTAATGTGATCGCAACGTCACGCGAAGGAGCTGTGCCATGACCCAGTCCGTCATCGTCGCCGGGGCCAGGACCCCGATCGGACGACTTCTCGGCGGCCTCAAGACGCTGTCCGGATCCGATCTCGGCGGCATCGCCATCAAGGGCGCCCTGGAGAAGGCCGGCATCACCGGCGACCAGGTCGACTACGTGATCATGGGCCAGGTCCTGGGAGCCGGCGCGGGCCAGGTGCCCGCTCGTCAGGCGGCGTTCAAGGGCGGCATCCCGCTCGATGTCCCGGCCATCACGATCAACAAGGTCTGCCTCTCGGGCCTGAATGCCATCGCGCTGGCCGATCAGCTGGTGCGCGCCGGCGAGTACGACATCGTCGTCGCGGGCGGCCAGGAGTCGATGACCCAGGCCCCGCACCTGCTCAAGGGATCGCGCGAGGGCTACAAGTACGGCGCGGCCACCATGCTCGACCACATGGAGTACGACGGCCTGTGGGATGCGCTGACCGATCAGGCCATGGGCTCGCTCACCGAGCAGCGCAATGCCGAGTTCGACCGCCTCAGCCGTGAGGAGCAGGACGCCTTCGGCGCCCGCTCGCACCAGCTGGCGGCCACCGCGCAGAAGAACGGTGCCTTCGACGACGAGATCGTGCCGGTCGAGATCCCGCAGCGCAAGGGCGATCCCGTCGTCGTCTCCGCCGACGAGGGCGTGCGGGGCGACACGACCGCCGAGTCCCTCGGCAAGCTGCGTCCGGCCTTCTCCAAGGAGGGGACGATCACCGCGGGCACGGCGAGCCAGATCTCCGATGGCGCCTGCGCCGTCGTCGTCATGAGCAAGGCCAAGGCTGAGGAGCTGGGCGTGCAGTGGATCGCCGAGATCGGCGCGCACGGCAATGTCGCGGGTCCGGATTCCACGCTCCAGGAGCAGCCCGCCCATGCCATCGAGCAGGCGCTCTCGAAGGAGGGCCTGAGCACCGGCGATCTCGATCTGGTCGAGATCAACGAGGCTTTCGCCGCCGTCGGCGTCGCCTCGACCAAGAAGCTCGGCATCAGCGAGGACATCGTCAACGTCAACGGCGGTGCGATCGCCCTCGGCCACCCGATCGGTATGAGCGGTGCCCGCGTGGTCCTGCACCTCGTCCACGAGCTGAAGCGCCGTGGTGGCGGCGTCGGTGCCGCCGCACTCTGCGGTGGCGGCGGCCAGGGCGATGCGCTCATCGTCCGGGTTCCGCAGGGCTGACCTCTGCCTCCTCGTCACGACGTCGCCGACCTGGTCTCCCGCGCACGCGCTGGTGAGGCCAGGTCGGTCGCACGTCTGATCTCCCTCGTCGAGGCCGAGTCCCCGGCGTTGCGCGAGGTGAGCGCGGCGCTCGCCGGTCATACCGGCCGCGCGCACGTCATCGGGCTCACCGGTGCACCGGGCGTCGGCAAGTCGACCACCACGTCCGCGCTGGTCGCCGCCATGCGGCGTCAGGGCCGCACGGTCGGTGTGCTGGCGGTGGACCCGAGCTCCCCGTTCACCGGGGGAGCACTGCTCGGTGATCGCATCCGGATGGAGGAGCACGCCACCGATCGCGGCGTGTACGTGCGGTCGATGGCCAGCCGCGGGCATCTCGGCGGGCTCTCCTGGGCGGCTCCGCAGGCGATCCGGGTGCTGGACGCCGCCGGATGCGATGTCATCTTCGTCGAGACGGTCGGCGTCGGGCAGTCCGAGGTCGAGGTCGCCGGGCTCGCCGACACGGCAGTGGTGCTGCTCGCTCCCGGCATGGGGGACGGCATCCAGGCCGCCAAGGCCGGCATCCTGGAGATCGGCGATGTCTTCTGCGTCAACAAGTCCGATCGCGACGGCGCCACCACCACGCGACGCGAGCTGCGCACGATGCTGTCGATGACACAGCGCACCGACGACGCGTGGACGCCGCCGATCGTCCTGACGGTCGCCACGACCGGCGAGGGCATCGACGACCTGGTGGCCGCCCTCGACGATCACCAGGCCCAGCAGCGGGCCTCCGGCGGTCTGGAGCGCCGTCGACGGGCTCGACTGCGACGTGAGGTCGAGCGGATCGCCCTCGCGGAGGTCAGCCGGCGATTCGAGCTCGGCCGTCACGACCGGCTCGACGACCTGGCCGAGGATGTGCTCGCCGGCCGCACCGATCCGTTCACCGCGGCGGACGAGCTGCTGGCGGCCACACCCGACGGGCAGGGCGGCACCCTCGGGCGCGCCTTCACCGATCGAGATGCCGACTCCGGTACAACGGAACCGTGCTGAAGAAGCTCATCCTCCTCGTCATCGTGGGGTTCGTGCTGTATTACCTGCTCACGGCCCCCGAAGGTGCTGCCCGCGCGGTGGGCGATGCCTGGGACGCGACCCTCGGCGCGTTCGCGCAGGTCGGAGTCTTCATCGACTCGCTCTTCGGGACGTGACCTCGCGGTGTTCGCCTGGCTGCTGCGGCTGCTCGAGCAGGAGGTGGAGCACCATCTCCTCGACGACGAGGGCGAGCATGTCATCGATCTCGTGCGCAAGCACTGGGTGGTCTATGTCCTGCCGGTGCTCGGCGGTCTGTTCGCGATCTTCCTGATCTATGTCGCCGTCGCCGTGGTACCGGTGGGCGCCGGGTGGTTCTTCCTGCTGCTGGCCCTCGGCGCCGCCGGCTGGGGCGGCTATATCGCGGCCCGTGAGTATCGCGACATCTTCGTCGTCACCAATATGCGGGTGTTCCGTGCCTCGGGCGTGTTCACCGTGAAGATCGCCACGATGCCGATCACCCGCATCCTCGACATCACCGTCGAGAAGCCGGTGGTAGGGCGGGTGCTCGGCTATGGGCACTTCGTCTTCGAGTCCGCCGCGCGGTCCCAAGGGCTGCGTAAGATCCGCTATATCTCCGACCCGGACGGACGCGATCTGACGATCCAGCGGGTCGTCCAGCGCTCCGGGTTGCGCGGGCCCCGTAATCCCACCGCCTTCCACTAGCTCGGTGGTGCGTGACGCACCCGTCGGGGGCGCGACGAGACGTGTCTAGGTCACCGCTCCCGCACCGGTGAGGTGGTTCCTACAATGGAGCCCATGACGTTCTCGCGCCCCGGTGCCTTCGATCTGTCCGCTCTGTCGAACCCGCCTCCGTCGGGTCCTCCCGGCGGAGGCGCCGGCAGTGGTGGCGGCGGTGGTGGCGTCTATGTCATCGACGCGACCGAGCAGAACTTCCAGGCGGTCGTCGAGTCCTCGATGCAGCACCTCGTCGTCCTGAGCCTGTGGTCGCCGCGGTCGCCGCAGAGCGCGGAGTTCAACGAGGTGCTCGCGGCCGCCACCGCCCGTCATCAGGGGGCGATCCAGGTGGCACGGGTCGATGTCGACGCCAGCCCCGGTGTGGCCCAGGCCCTCGGTGCCCAGGGCGTGCCCTTCGTGGTCGGCCTGGTCAAGGGCCAGCCGGTCCCGCTCTTCCAGGGCACGGTGGACGCCGCCGAGGTCGACCGTTACTTCGACGAGCTGGTCCGACTTGCGGCGCAGCACGGGTTGACCGGTCGGGCCCAGCCCACCGGCGAGGCCCAGGCCGATGAGAGTGCTGACGAGGAGCCGGCCGATGATCCGCGGTTCGCTGCTGCCGATGAGGCCTTCGCCGCGGGCGACTTCCCGACCGCGATCGCCGAGTACGAGAAGCTTGCGGCGCAGCATCCGGGGGAGAGCGAGATCGGCGAGCGGCTGGCCGGGGTCAAGTTGATGGCGCGCACCCAGGGTGCCGACCTGCAGGCCGCCCGTCAGGCTGCGGCGGACCGTCCCGATGACATCGAGGCACAGCTTCTCGTCGCGGACCTCGATGTCTCCGGCGGCCATGTCGACGATGCCTTCGAGCGGCTCATCGAGCTGATCCGCCGGACGCCCGGTGACGACCGCGAGAGGATCCGTCAGCGGTTGCTCGAGCTGTTCACGGTCGTCGGTGTCACCGATCCCCGCGTGGCTGCGGCGCGTCGCTCCCTCGCCACCGCCCTCTTCTGAGCCGACCCCCTCGCCCTGTACCGAGATTCGCTCCGGATTCGTCGACCCGAACCCCTCTGGGTCGACGAATCCGGAGCGAATCTCGGTTCACGCCGGGTGAGTAGCACGGCCGAGGGCGGCCTCGTCGGCTACGGTTCTTGCCGTGCGGATGATCGGGTGGCGAGCGCTCCAGGCGGCGGGCGTGGTGGCGCTGCTGCTCGGCGTCGCCGGCATCGCCGTGTTCGGCACGGACAGCCGCTTCGTCTCCGGTCCCCATCCCATCGACACCGAGGCATCGGCCGTCGTCACCCGCCCGGGCGTGATCGGGTGGAAGAATGTCGAGATCGAGGTGCTCGCCGAGGTGCCGAGCGACAAGCCGGTCTTCGTGGGTCTCGGCAACAGCGTCGACGTGATGAGCTACGTCTCCGCCACCGACCGGCTCGAGGTGACCTCCTTCGACACCCCCTGGCGGATCGAGACCGCCGACGTCGATGGCGGACCCGCGCTGCCCGCCGCCCCCACCGCGATGGACTGGTGGATCGCCGGCGAGGGCGGCCTCGGAGGAGCGGTGCTGCAGACCCGCCTGCCCGATGAGACCGTCTCGATCGCCGTCCTCTCGGTCGGCGACGCGAACCTGCGCGGTCTGACGATCTCCACCGCCTACGGGATCGACGGGATCTTCGCCCGGTCGCTGGGACTCGTCGTCGCGGGTGCCGCCGTCGTGGCGCTCGTCCACCTCCTGCTGCGTCGCCGCGAGGACGACGAGCGGGAGGTCGTCTACGTCGTGGTCGAGGAGGACGGCTCCGAGCGGGAGATCTCGGCCGAGGAGATGGCGGAGCTCGGCGAGGTCGAGATCATCGAGGAGACCGAGCTGCCGCCGGGGGAGCGCCCATGAGATCCGTGCTGGCGAGCCTGGCGACACTGCTGGCTCTGGCGGGATGTGCGCTGCCGGGTGAGCGCGATCCGGACGAGCCGGCCGTGAAGCAGGTCCTCTCCGCCGGTCAGGTCGACGATGTCGTCCGTGAATACCGGACCGTGAGAGGTGCCGCGGCGGATGCGCTCGATGCCAAGCCGTTGTCCACGGTGGAGACCGGATTGGCGCTCGCGATCGATACGGGGATGTTCACGATCGCCGAGGAGCTCGAGCGCGAGGAGTTCGCCTTCGACGGGGCCTTCACGATCGAGGAGACCTATCTGCCTCAGTTCTCGCGCTACCCGCTGTGGTTCGCGGCCGTCGTGGTCGACGAGGAAACCGATCGGCGTCATCTGCAGGTCTTCGAGCGGACCGTGGCGAGCGATCCCTGGCTGGTGACGGTCAACGCCGAGCTCACCGAGCAGACGCGCCTGCCCGGCGTGCGGAGGTCCGGTGATGTCGCACGCCGTGTCGCTCCCGATGACGGCACCGCGATGGCCGGTGCGCCCGAAGAGATCCTCGCCTCGCTCGCCGCGAGTCTCGATGCGGGCGGTGAGGAGGAGACCTCCTGGAGCGAGGATCCGTTCGTCGAGCAGATGTCCCAGGCCCTGCGCGCCAATCGGGAGCTCGACGGGGTGAGCTTCGAGCAGTCGTGGTCGACCGAGCCGGAGGTCTATGCGCTGCGCACCGAGGACGGCGGGGCACTGGTCCTCGGGACTCTGCTGCGACAGGACACCTTCACGGTGGACGGCGGGCTGCGCGTCACCTGGCCCGAGAACTCGCCGCAGCGCACGTTCTGGCCCGATGGTGTGGTCGGCACCGGATCGCTGCGGTACGCCCACCAGCTCGTCGTCTATGTGCCGCCCGATGGCGCGGATGAGCTGCCGCGCACGCTCGGTGCGTCCGGCGGCGTCGTCGACTCGTCGTCGAGTCAGGATGGCGGGGGATGAGGAGCATCGACGATCGCGAGCGCGAGTGAGCGTGCGCGATCCACGATCTCCTCGTCGGCGAACAGCTCGCGGCGGGTGGCGGCGGCGCTGAGGTAAGCGTCGATCCGGAAGGCGTCGAGATCGGCGTCGGGCGAACCCGCCGTCCGGAGGTCGGCACGCAGCAGATCGAGCCAGTCGGTCTTGAGCAGCCGTATCTCCTCGGCGACGGGCCCGTCCCTATGGCCGTACTCCGCCGAGGTGGTGGTGACGAAGCATCCCCCGGCGAAGACGCGTTCGCGGAGATAGTCCCGCCAGGCGTCGATCCAGCCGCGCAGGCGTTCTCGGCCGGGAGGGCGTGACCATGCCGGGGCGATCACGTGGTCGCGATAGAGCTCGCGGGCGCGGGCGACGGCAGCGAGCTGGATCGCCTCGCGTGACCCGAACACGGTGAGGATGCCGCTCTTGCTCACGCCGGTGTCGGTGGCGAGTCCGCCGATGGTGATCGCATCGAGTCCGTGCACCGTGGCCGTCTGCGCCGCAGCATCGGCGACGCGCAGACGGGTGCGGTCCCCGCGGGCGCGGCGGCCGTCAGGCCGGTTCGCAGCGCTCATGCGGACCATTCTATGCGACCGAGTGGACGTGTAGTCACGGGTCGGGCTAGGGTCCATCTCAACGACCGAACGGTCGTCAAAGGAGTGACATGAGCGATCACATCCTCGAACGGCGGATCACGATCGAGGCGGCGCCTGCCGCCGTATGGGACGTGATCCACGACCTCCGCCGCATGGCCGAGTGGAGCCCGCAGGTGACCTCCACGCGCCTCAGAGAGGGGTTCGATCATGTCGGCCCCGGCGCCCGGTTCACCAACCGGAACCAGCACGGGGAGCTGGCATGGACCACACACGGTGAGGTCGTGCGCTTCGCGGTCGAGCGCGAGATCGCCTTCCGGATCGAGGAGAACTGGGCGATCTGGTCCTTCCAGCTGGCCGCCGAGCCCGGCGGGACGACCCTCACACAGCGTCGCGAGACCCCCGACGGCATCTCTCCATTCTCCCGGGACCTCACCGACACCTATCTCGGCGGACGCGAGGCCTTCGACGACCTGATGCTGGAGGGCATGGCACAGACCCTCGTCGGGATCGAGCGGGCGGTCACCGGCTCGCGCTGACCCGGCCGGTGGTCACTCGGGCTGGAGCGGGGCCTCGCGATAGGCGGGTAGCTGACCGGCCTCGAGCGCCTCGAGGAGCTCGATCGTGGCGCCGGTGGCGTGGGCGCGCGCGTCCTCGAGGTCGCACCAGTGCACTGCGGCGATCTCCGTGCGCTGCAACTCCATGCTCGCCACGGTCGCCGAGTCGATCCGCCCGAGGTCGAAGACGAAGAGGCAGGCGTCGTCCCACTCGCGCCACGGCGGAAGCCAGTTCATCGTGACCAGGTCCCCGAGCCGCACGTCGATGCCGAGCTCCTCGCGCAGCTCGCGCACCAAGCCGATGCCGGGAGACTCGCCGACCTCGATGACCCCGCCGGGAAGATCCCATTCCTTCTTGTAGGTGAGCTCGCACAGCAGCACCCGGTCCTGCTCGTCCCTTAGGAGGCCCTGGGCGATGACCCGCTTGCGGGGGAGGCCGGCATTGAGGATCGCGACGAAGCCTTCCCGGCTGAGGGCGGGAGGGTCGTCGATCAACCGGCCGACGAGCACACGGTCGGGGGCGCCGCTGCGCCGGGCGATGCCCTCGCGGCGAAGGCCCGCGAGGGATGCGCTGCGCAGATCGGTCGTGTCGTCGGCGTCGATGTGCGCCCACACGCGCTGCCAGCCGAGCTCGGTGAAGGCGTGGTGGATGCCCAGCCGGAGGGCGCGACTGGCGAGGAAGGAGCCCTCGCTCCCGAGATTCCACCGGATCGAGCCCTCATGTCGTCCGTCGGGTCGCAGCGCGACCGTACCGACCCGATGATCCTCGACGAGGACCGCGAAGCCGTGGAACTCCTCGGACCCCGAGGTCGGTTCGAGCGACAGGTCCTCGTCTCGCAGCGCCTCATCAGTCACGGTGTCGAGGCTACCGCCTCGACGGCGCCGCCCGCCGGGGCCGTGTGATGGAATTCAGGACATGGCCGATCCTCAGATCCGTGTCGCCCGTCCCTCCGATGTCTCCGACCTCGTACGGCTCGTCCACGAGCTGGCCGCCTATGAGCGGGCACCCGAGCTGTGCAGCCTGACCGCGGAGCAGTTGCACGAGCGGCTGTTCGGGCCATCGCCCGCGGTCTACGCGCATGTGGCGGAGATCGGCGGTGAGATCGTCGGCACCGCGATCTGGTTCCTCAACTTCTCGACCTGGGATGGCGTGCACGGCATCTATCTCGAGGACCTGTATGTGACCCCGGAGCACCGTGGGGCCGGACTCGGCAGCGCACTGCTGAGGACGCTGGCGCAGGTGTGCGTGGAGCGCGGCTACTCGCGGCTCGCCTGGCAGGTGCTGGGCTGGAACGAGCCCTCCATCGCCTTCTACGAGTCCCTCGGCGCCGTCAACCAGCGCGAGTGGTTCACCTATCGGCTGTCCGGCGATCCGCTCCAGCGTCTCGGCGCGTCATCGTGACCTCGCGATGGCCGTGGCCGGACCTCGCGCGCGGCACGGCCATCGCCGCGATGCTCGTCGCCCATGCGCAGGTGCTGGTGCCGCACCGGCCCACCTGGGTGAGCGATGTGCTGAACCGGATCAACGATGTCGCCTCGCCGCTGTTCGCGCTGGTGATGGGCCTCTCGGCCGCGGTGATGCTGGCGCGTTCCGATCGTGGTCGGCGTTCGGTGCTGGTCCACAACCTGGTGCGGGGCCTGGTGCTGGTCGCGCTGGGGATCTGGCTGGAGACGTGGGGGAGCTGGGTGGCGATCGTGCTGGCGGTCCTCGGCTGCCTGCTGATCGTCGGCACGCCGGTGCTGTTGCTCGGACATCGGGCGGTGGCCGGCATCGCGTTGGCGCTCTTCGTGTTCTCGCCGATGATCAACACGGCGGTGCAGCGGGCGGTGGACTGGCCGGGAGGCTATTACGCGGATATCGGCAACCATCCGTCGGTCGGCGAGCTCTTGATCCGCTGGTTCGTGGCCGATCCGCACTATCGGGTGACCTCCTTGCTGCCGTTCTTCCTCGTGGGGGGTTTGATGATCGGCTACGCCCGGCGGCCTGATCGGTGGTGGTCCGCCGCCGCGGTGGTGGGAGGGACGGGCGCTCAGATCGTGGTGACCGCTCTCCGGGCTCGTCCGGAGGCCGACACGCTCTCGGGCTCGAGCCTGGACCTGCTCCACGACGCGTCGCTGGTGGCGATCGCGGCCGGTCTCTGCGGTCTGGCGGTGCGGCTCCCATGGGCTCGGATGTGGCGACCGGTGGAGGAACTCGGCACCGTCGCGCTCTCGCTCTACGTGCTGCAGATCGCGGTGATCGCCTGGATCAACCGCGACGGTGCGCTGCCGGTGCTCGCCAACGACTGGGCGGGCTTCGCGGTGATCGTGCTCGGTGTCGCGGTCGCCGGCTGGGCCTGGGCCCACTGGATCGGCCGGGGCCCGATCGAGTGGGCGACCGGCGTGCTCACCCGCCGCTATCCGCTCACGACGCGCTGAGGGGCCGACCGCAGAGAACCAGATGTGGCCCCGCGGGGGGGGGGGGGGGGGGGGGGGG
>JAEZEJ010000126.1 GCA_023417775.1 Actinomycetes bacterium
GCATCCCCCAGGGGATGCGGGCCGTTCGCGTGCGGAATCAGTCGCGGGCGATGCGGACCATGTCCTCGCGGGGCACGACCTTGACGCGCTCGCGCTCGGTCTCATGTGCCTCGCCGAGTCCGAGCTCGTGGGCGTCGAGCTTCTCCCAGCCTTCCCACGTCGTGTACTCCAGACCGCGCGAGTCGAGGTAGCGGTCGAAGGCCTCGGGCTCGGCGTGCTCGGGGACCGCGAGCGAGTCGAGGTCATCGATCAGCATGCCGATGGTCTGCGCCGCATCGGACTTGGTGTGTCCGATGAGGCCCACCGGGCCGCGCTTGATCCAGCCGGTGACGTAGACGCCGGGGATCGGGGAGCCGTCCAGGTCGATGGCGTGGCCTCCGTCATTGGGCACCACACCGGCCGCCGCATCGAAGGGCAGGCCCGCGAGGACATCGGAGTAGTAGCCGATGGCGCGGTAGACGGCCTGGATCGGCCAGTCCTTGAACTCGCCGGTGCCGCGGACATTGCCGGTGCCGTCGAGCTCGGTGATCTCGGTGCGCAGGCCCACCACCTTGCCATCCTCGCCGAGTACCTCGACCGGGCTCTGGCAGAAGTGGATGTGGATGCGGTGCGGGGCGCCGCTGGGCTCGGTGGCCAGGTACTTGGTCAGCACATCGACGACGAGCTTCTGGCTCTTGGCCGCCTTCAGCGCCTCCATCGAGCCCTCGTCGAATTCGAAGCCCTCCGGGTGCACGATGACGTCGATATTCGGGCTGTGGCTCAGCTCGCGCAGCTCCATCGGCGTGAACTTGACCTGCGCCGGCCCGCGCCGTGCGAAGACGTGGACATCGGTGGTGGCGTTCTTCTTCAGACCCTCGTAGACATTGTCGGGGATCTCGGTGACGAGCAACTCCTCGGCCGTCTTGGCCAGGATGCGGCTCACATCGAGGCCGACATTGCCGACGCCGAGCACCGCGACCTCCTTGGCGTGCGGCTGGAAGTCCCAGTCGCGCGAGACATCGGGGTGGCCGTCGTACCAGTAGACGAAGTCGGCAGCCCCGTAGGAGCCGTCGAGGTCGATGCCGGGGATGTCGAGCTCGCGGTCGCGGCGGGCGCCGGTCGCGAAGACGATCGCATCGTAGAACTGGCGCAGGTCCTCCAGCTTGATGTCATCGCCGAAGGCCACATTGCCGAAGAAGCGGATATCGGGATTGGCCATGACGCGCTTGAGCGCCTTGACGATCTCCTTGATCCGCGGATGGTCCGGCGCAACGCCGTAGCGGATGAGGCCGAAGGGGGTGGGATCGCGGTCGATGAGGTCCACCGTCACGTCAACGTCCTCATTCTTGGTGAGGATGTCGGCGGCGTACACGCCGGCCGGACCGGCGCCGACGACGGCGACCCGCAACTTCCTGCTCATGTCACTCCTGGAATACACGACAAAACTGCCCAGTGGGCCTTAGGCCAGCCTAACGCGGCGACCACAACCTCCAGAACCTGTCCGCGATGTGAAATCCCCCTCCCCGTGGAGTGTGGGAGGTACCCCCACGCTCGACGGGGAACACAGGGGACACTCAGGCTTCGATCAGGGCACTCTTGTGGTTTCTCCGTACCGTGTGGTTGACGACGCAATCAGCCTCACGAGGAGTCATCATGCGCCGCACCGCCCGGACCGCCGTCCTCACCGCCGCCGCCTCGGCCGCCCTCTTCACCGCCGCCTGCGGTTCGGAGGCCGAACAGGTCGACGCCACCCCAGCCCCGTCCGCATCCGCCGATGACAGCGGCGGCTCCGGCGAGGACTCCGGCTCCTTCACGCCCGGCGAATACGAGGCCACGGGCAGCTACCAGACGCCCGGCGGCACCCAGTCGGTCGACGTGGAGGTGACCCTCGAGGCCGACGGCACCATCACCGAGCTCGACGTCGACGGCAATGCCGAGAGCGGCAACTCCGAGCAGTTCCAGGGCAAGTTCGAGAGCGGCATCGATGCGGAGGTCGTGGGCAAGAAGATCACCGAACTGGATGTCTCGAAGGTCTCCGGCTCGTCGCTCACGAGCGGCGGCTTCAACGACGCGATCGCGCAGATCACCGACGACGCCCAGGCCTGACCGGTGAGCACCTGGGCCTTCGACGCGATCGGCACCCGGTGGCGGATCGACGCGGGGACCTCGATCGACAAGGCCGCGGTCGAGGAGCTGATCGGCGGCTTCGATCGGCTCTGGTCGCGCTTCCGCGATGACTCCGAGGTGGCCCGCCTGCGGACGGTCGATCGGGTCGACCTCGGTCCTCACGCTCCGGCGATCTTCGCCCTCTACGACCGCCTCCATGGGCTGACCGACGGGGCCGTGAGCCCCGTGGTCGGCGCCAGCCTGGAGCGCCTGGGCTACGACGCCGACTACACGCTCACCGCCCAGGGCGACGCCATCCCCGCCTTCCGCTGGACCGATGCCCGTCGCCGGGGGTCGATCATCGAGGTCGATCAGCCGGTCGTGGTCGACATCGGCGCGGTCGGCAAGGGCTATCTGGCCGACCGGGTCGCGGACCTCATCGGCGATCCGGTGACCGTCGATGCGAGCGGTGACATCGTCCACCGGGGTCCGGAGCCGCTGCGGGTCGCGATGGAGCATCCGGCGGACCCGAGCCAGGCGGTCGGCGTGATCGAGGTGCCGCCGGGCGGGGCCGTCGCCGCCTCGGCCGTCAACCGCCGCGCCTGGGGGAACGGCCTCCATCACATCCTCGACGCGCGTACCGGACGCCCGACCTCGGACATCATCGCCACCTGGGCGGTGGCTCCGAGCGCCGCACTCGCCGACGGTCTCGCGACGGCGCTCTTCTTCGTCCCGCCCGAGCGCGTGCTCGACGAGTTCCCTGGCGTGGGATGCGCGATGATCGACCGATCCCTGCGCATCCGCGCCGCCGGCCTGCCCGGGGAGATCTTCCGATGACCGCCCTCGACCGGCTGCTCGCCCGGGTGACGATGTACCGGCTGCTCATCGTCGTCCTCGGCGTGCTCGGTCTGTGGGCGATCATCGCGGCCGCCGTGGGCTGGCTCGACCCCGGCATCTTCGGCGTGCCGGCGATGCTGCTCACTCTGGTCGTCATCCTGGGCGTCTCGATCGCGGCGAATGCGGCGTTCGGGCGCTTGGCGGGAGCCTCTCCCCATCTCGACTCCGCCATCATCACCGGCCTGCTGCTGTGGTTCCTCTACTGGCCGAGCACCGATCCGCGCACCCTCGGCTGGCTGTCCCTCGTCGCGGTGCTGGCGCAGGCCTCCAAGTACGTGATCGCGGTGCGACGACGGCACGTGGTCAATCCCGCGGCCGCCGGAGTCGTCCTGACGATGCTGCTCGGGTGGGCCGCCGGGGCCGACACGATGCCCTACACGACCTGGTGGGCCGCCAGCGAGATCCTGCTCCCCGTCGCGCTGATCGGCGCGCTGGTGGTGCTGCGGCGGACCGCGCGCTTCGACATCGCCGCGATCTTCCTGCTCGTCGCGACTCCGCTGACGGTCTGGGGGCTCACCGCCTTCGGGACGGACCTGGGCACCGCCGTCCGACAGGCCTTCTCGGCCTATCCACTGGTGTTCTTCGCCGGCTTCATGCTGAGCGAGCCGCTGACGCTGCCGCCCCGTCGGATCCAGCGATGGGTGCTCGCGGCGATCGCCGGTGCGCTCTTCGCCCTGCCGCTGTGGTCCTTCGCCGCATTCGGCTCCTTCACCCCGATCGGGCCCTTCGAGAGCACCTATGAGCTGACCCTGATCGTCACCGGGGTGCTCGCCTTCGCGGTCGGCCAGCGCGGCCGTATCGGGCTCACCCTGGTCGGACGCCGCGCGATGGGCAGCGGTGTCTACGAGTACCGCTTCGAGGCCGACCGGCCGCTTCGCTTCCGGCCGGGTCAATACCTGGAGCTGCATCTGCCGCACGCGGGCACCGACTCGCGCGGCGCCCGCCGCGCGTTGAGCATCGCCTCGCCGCCGGGAGGGGAGGTGTGCGTCGCGATCCGGGAGCCGGAGGACGCGTCGAGCTTCAAACAGGCCCTCGCCGCCTCGTCGCCGGGAGCTCGGGTGGTCGCCACCGGCGTGAGCGGGGACTTCCTGTTGCCGCGCGACCCGCGGGCCAAGGTGCTGCTGATCGCCAGCGGTATCGGCATCACGCCCTTCATGAGCCAGCTGCGTGCCGGCGCGGCCGATCGCGACATACGGCTGATCCACCACGTGCGCGCGGGGGAGGTGCAGCCCTATGCCGAGGAGATCGCCGCGCTCGATCTGGATGCACGGGTCGTCGACGGACACCTGCCGGGGTGGGACGAGATCGCCGGGCTGGTGCCCGATCTCGCCGAGCGCGAGGTCTACCTCTCCGGCTCCCCGGCGGCGGTCGACTCGATGCGGCGTGCGCTTCGCGGCCGCGTGCGTCGCCTCCGGACCGATCGCTTCCTCGGCTACTGACCTCGCGCGTCTCCGAGGGGCGCCCTCCTCGCCGACCGGGGGAGGTGCGGCGGAACCGTGACAGTGGACCTGTCACTATGGGTTACCGTCCGCTACCCGAGGTGAGAGGAGAGCTCCCATGCGCATCGCCCTGCTCTCCTATCGCACCAAGACCCACAGCGGCGGACAAGGCGTCTACGTCCGGCACCTCAGCTGGGGACTCGCCGAACTCGGCCATGAGGTGACCGTGTTCTCCGGCCAGCCCTATCCCGAGCACCTCGATCCCCGCGTGCGCCTGGAGAAGGTGCCGAGCCTCGACCTCTACCGCGAGGACGACCCCTTCCGCACGCCCCATCCGCGGGAGTTCCGCGACTGGATCGACGGGCTGGAATATGCGCAGATGATCACGGCCGCGTTCCCCGAGCCGCTCACCTTCAGCCTGCGGATCCGCCGGATCTTCGGACCGCGAGCGGCCGACTTCGATGTCGTGCACGACAACCAGAGCCTCGGCTACGGTCTCCTGTCCCTGCTCCGTCGGGGCATCCCGCTGGTGACCACCATCCACCATCCGATCAGCAAGGACCGGCGGCTGGACATCGCCGCCGCGCCCCTGCGCAAGCAGCTCACCACCCGCCGCTGGTATCGCTTCGTGCGGATGCAGGCGCGCGTGGCCCGCCGGCTGCCGTCGATCCTCGGCGTCTCCTCCATCTCGGCGGCCGACACCGCCCACGACTTCGGGATCGACCCGGAGCGGATGACCGTGATCCCGCTCGGCGTCGACACCGATCTCTTCGCCCCGCGCGGTGCGCGCATCCCCGGCCGGATCGTCGCCGTCGCGAGCGCGGACAAGCCGCTCAAGGGCGTGCCCCATCTCCTCGATGCGATCGCCAAGCTGCGGGTCGAGCACGAGCACGTCACGCTGCACCTCGTCTCGCCCGTGGAACGCTCGACGGTCGACCGGCTCCGCGAGCTCGGGATCGAGCACGCCGTCACCCTCCACAGCGGCATCTCCGATGACCAGCTCGCCGAGCTGATGGCGTCCGCCGAGGTCATGGCGGTCCCCTCGCTCTACGAGGGATTCTCGCTGCCGACGGTCGAGGCGATGTCCTGCGGCACTCCGGTGGTCGCGAGCCGCGCGGGCGCACTGCCCGAGGTGGTCGGCGACGCGGGGGTGCTCGTCGAGCCCGGTGATGTCGAGGCGCTGGTCGACGAGATCGGTGCCCTGCTCGAATCGCCCGAGCGCCGCGAGCACTTCTCGCGCGCCGGACGGCAACGGGCTGTGGAACGCTTCAGCTGGGTGTCGGTGGCCCGTGCCACCGTAGAGGCCTACGAGCGCGAGATCGCGCGGGTGGGGAAACCGTCCGATTCACGAGGTGAGACCAATGCTGACCGTTGACTTCGACCGCCTGCGCGTCGGCCGCGGCACCCGCTTCATCGACGCCGGCGCGGGCGCCGGCCGGCACTCCTTCGAGGCTCTGCGTCGCGGCGCCCAGGTGACGGCCCTCGATCTCGACGAGGTCGAGCTCAAGGGTGTTCAGGACATGTTCGAGGCGATGGAGGCCGAGGGCGAGGTGCCCGCCGGGGGCACGGGGGAGACCATCGTGGCCTCGATCCTCGATCTGCCCTATGAGGACGCCTCCTTCGACACCGTGCTCGCCTCGGAGATCCTCGAGCACGTGCCCGAGGACGTCCAGGCGATCAGCGAGCTGGTCCGCATCCTCGCTCCCGGAGGGACGCTGGCGGTCACCGTCCCGCGATGGCTGCCCGAGCGGGTCTGCTGGGCGTTGTCCGACGAGTACCACGCCAACGAGGGCGGTCACATCCGCATCTACAAGGCCGACGAGCTGCGCTCCAAGCTCGAGGATGCGGGGCTCCTCTTCACCCACCAGCACCACGCCCACGCGCTGCACTCGCCGTTCTGGTGGATCAAGTGCGCGGTCGGTGTCGAACGCGATCAGCATCCGCTGGTCCGCGGCTATCACCAGCTGCTGGTGTGGGACATGATGAAGGCCCCGGCCGCCACCCGCGTCGCCGAGAAGGCGCTCAACCCGCTGATCGGCAAGAGTGTCGCCCTCTACTTCACCAAGCCGCTGTGACGGTTCCGCACGTCGACGGCGTGCTCTCGGCCGAGCAGGTCGAGCAGACCGCCGACTCCATCATCGAGGCGCAGCACCCGTCCGGTCAGATCGCCTGGTATGTCGGCGGGCATACCGACCCGTGGGATCACGTGCAGGCCGCGATGGGCCTGTCCGCGGCGGGCCGGCGCATCGAGGCGGTCGCCGCCTTCGAGTGGCTCGCCGCCGCGCAGCGTGCCGACGGCTCATGGGCCACCCGCTATGTCGGCGACACGGTCGAGGATCCCGCCACCGATGCCAACTTCTGTGCCTATGTCGCGGCAGGGGTGCGTCACCTGTGGGCGATGGATCCCACCGGGGATCTGGAACGCTTCTGGCCGGTCATCGACCAGGCCGTCGAGTGTGTCCTGTCGATGCGCCTGCCCTCGGGTCTGGTGGCGTGGTCGCGGGGTGAAGACGGCGACCTGTCCGACGAAGCCCTGGTGACGGGCAACGCCTCGATCGCCTTCAGCCTGCGGTGCGCCCTCGATCTCGCGCGGGTCTGGGGTCATCAGCGGCCGGACTGGGAGCTCGCG
This sequence comes from Actinomycetes bacterium, assembly GCA_023417775.1. Lineage (GTDB taxonomy): Bacteria > Actinomycetota > Actinomycetes > Propionibacteriales > Nocardioidaceae > Aeromicrobium. The sequence continues at coordinate 7,051 of JAEZEJ010000126.1, forward strand.
GTCGCCCGCATCGACCACGCGCTGCGCGTCCATCCCGACTGGTTCACGCCCAAGCCCCGGCACTCGATGGACTGGTACTACCCGGTGCTCGGAGGCTCGCTCATGAACGAGGCCGCCGAGGAGCGGATCGACGAGCGATGGGACGAGTTCGTGGTGCCGGGCCTCGGTGCCCGCTGCGTCACCGTCAACCCGTGGGTGACGGGCGGCGAGTCCTGCGAGCTCGTCCTCGCACTGGAGTCGATGGGGCGGCGCGATGCCGCGCTGCGCGTCTTCAGCGAGATGCAGCATCTGCGCGACGACGACGGCTCGTACTGGACGGGCCTGGTCTACTCCGATGGCGTGCGCTGGCCCGTCGAGCGCACCACCTGGACGAGCGGCACCGTCATCCTGGCCGCCGATGCGCTGTCGGCCGTCACCCCCGCCCACGACCTATTCCATCCGATGCGTCATGTGCGCACCGACTGGCTGGTCTCGTGTTCCTGTCAGGAGTCCGTCCGATGACCGATCCCGACCTGCGTGAGCTCCCCGCCGAGCTGGCCCGGATCGCCGCCGACGTCAAGGGGTTCCTGCCCGATGACGAGGCTGCGGCGCTGCGACGGGCCGCCGCCGAGCACGCGGCTCCCGGTGGCGTGCTCGTCGAGATCGGCACCTACTGCGGCAAGTCCACGATCCACCTCGGTCAGGTGGCACGTGAGGCGGGGGCCACTCTCGTCACCGTCGACCACCACCGTGGCTCCGAGGAGCATCAGGTCGGCTGGGAGTACCACGATGCCGACCTCGTCGACCCCGCCACCGGCGCCTTCGACACCCTGCCGAGTCTGCGCCGGGCGTTGTTCGAGGCGGGGCTGGAGGAGGTCGTGGTGCCGATCGTGGGTCGCTCCGCCACGGTCAGCGCGATCTGGCGGACCCCGGTGGACCTGGTGTTCATCGACGGCGGCCACACCGATGAGGCCGCCCAGGCCGACTACGCGGGCTGGACGCCGTGGGTACGCCCGGGCGGTGCGCTCGTGATCCACGACGTGTTCCCCGATCCCGCCGACGGCGGCCAGGCCCCGTACCGGATCTACCTCCGGGCGCTGGAGGACGGCTTCGTCGAGTCCTCCGTCACCGGCAGCCTGCGCGTCCTCGTGCGTCAGTAGGCTCCCATCGCCGGCCTCCGGCGGCGGGACGCTCCGCTTCATGGCGGGGTACCGTCGTGTCATGTCCGCTCTCGTGGAACTGCTGAGTGACGAGGCGATCGGCCTCGATGTCCGGGCCGCCGACTGGCAGGAGGCCGTCACGGCCGCCGGCCGGCTGCTGGAGGAGACCGGGGTCGCCGACGCCCCCTATACCCGGTCGATGATCGACAATGTCACGGAGAACGGGCCGTATATCGTCATCGCCCCCGGCTTCGCCTTCGCCCATGCGCGTCCGTCCGAGGCCGTGCACCGGACAGGCCTGTCATGGGTGCGGCTCGCCGAGCCCGTCGAGTTCGGGCACCCGGGCAACGACCCGGTCACCCTGGTCGTGGCACTCGCGGCCAAGGATGACGACGCCCACACCCAGGCGATGGCGCAGCTCGCGAAGGTCATCGGCGACCCCGCCTCCAAGGCCGCCCTCGACGCGGCGACCACGCCTGCCGAGGTGAAGGCGGCACTGGGCGGCGAGTCCGAGCAGGCGCCCGCCGAGTCCACCGGCTCGGCGTCATCGCGCAACCTCATCCTGACGGTCTGCGGCAACGGGCTCGGCACGAGTCTGTTCCTCAAGAACACGCTGGAGCAGGTGCTCGACCGCTGGGGCTGGTCGCCGTACCTGACGGTCGAGGCGACTGACACCATCTCCGCGCGCGGCAAGGCCAAGGACGCCGACCTGATCCTCACCTCCGGGGAGATCGCCCGGACCCTCGGCGATGTCGGCATCCCGGTCAAGGTCATCGAGAACTTCACCAGCACCACCGAGCTCGACGCGGCGATGCGCGAGCTCTACGACGTCTGATCAGGAGAGACCCATGGACTGGCTGGTCGCCATCGCGGAGTTCCTCGTCAACGAGATCCTCAGCGTTCCCGCATTCCTCATCGGCATCATCACCGCCGTCGGCCTGATCGCGCTGCGCAAGTCCACCGGCCAGGTGGTCGGTGGCGCGATGAAGGCGACACTCGGCTTCCTGCTGATCGGAGCCGGCGCCACCCTCGTGGTGGCGTCCCTCGATCCGCTCGGCGCGCTCATCCAGAGCGCCGCGGGGGCCCAGGGCGTCATTCCCACCAATGAGGCGATCGCCGGCATCGCGCAGGCCGAGTACGGCGCTCAGGTCGCGTGGCTGATGATCCTCGGCTTCGCCGTGAGCCTGCTGCTGGCACGCTTCACCCCGCTGAGCTACGTCTTCCTCACCGGCCATCACATCCTCTTCATGGCCACCCTCATCACCATCGTGCTGGCCTCGGCCGACTACGCCGGACCGCTCGTGGTGATCCTCGGCGGTGCGCTGCTGGGCATCCTGATGGTCTCGTTGCCGGCCTTCGCGCATCCGTGGACCCGGCGCATCACCGGCGACGACAGCATCGCGATCGGGCACTTCGGCACCGCCGGCTATATCGCGGCGGGCGCGACGGGGCGGCTGGTCGGCAAGAGCAGCAAGAGCACCGAGGACATGAAGCTCCCCGAGTCGCTGCGCTTCCTGCGCGACTCGATGGTCGCGACGGCCCTGTCGATGGTGCTCATGTACGTCGTCGTCTCCCTCCTCGCGCTGGCCCGGGTGGGTCAGGAGGAGGCCTTCGATGCCTTCGGCGGAGCGAGCGATATCGGCAACTTCCTCATGCTGGGTGTCACGCAGGGCCTGCAGTTCGGCGTGGCCGTGGCGGTCATCCTCTTCGGTGTCCGCACGATCCTCGGCGAGCTGGTGCCGGCCTTCCAGGGCATCGCCGCCAAGGTGGTGCCCGGGGCGATCCCCGCGCTCGACGCCCCGATCGTCTTCCCCTACGCGCAGAACGCCGTGCTGGTCGGCTTCGTGTCGAGCTTCGTCGGCGGTCTGCTCGGCCTCGCGGTGCTCTCGCTGTGGCTCAATCCGGCCTTCGGGCTGGCGCTCATCCTGCCGGGCCTCGTGCCGCACTTCTTCACCGGCGGGGCGGCGGGCGTCTACGGCAATGCGACGGGCGGTCGCCGGGGCGCGGTGGCGGGCGGCTTCGTCAACGGTCTCCTGATCACCTTCCTGCCCGCGCTGCTGCTGCAGGTGCTCGGCGCCTTCGGCTCGGCGAACACGACCTTCGGCGATACCGACTTCGGCTGGTTCGGCATCCTCATCGGCTACGGCGCCAAGCTCGGCTCGGTCGCCGGCATCATCGTGATCGCGGTGATCGGTCTGCTCATCCTCGCCGGCGCGATCCTCATGCAGAAGAAGCTGGTCGAGACCGGATGGGACCCGGCCGCGGGCCGTGAGCGTCCGGGTGGGGGAGATGAGCCGGCGGCTGCCGCGGCGCCGACGGGGACGGCCGGGGCGTATCCCAAGATCGCCCCGCCGGCCGGCGCGCCCGCACCGCCGCCGCCACCTGAGTGACGCTGTCCCGCGCGACTTTCGCCGGGTTCTGGCCCTCGACACGCTGGCGACAGGGGCCAGAACCCGGCAGAAGTCGGGCCGGAGGCCGAAGGGGTGGGGTCAGAGCAGGGCGTAGACGATGGTGGCGAACAGCAGGGGCAGCACCACGAGCACGGCCAGGCCTTTGGGCGCCAGCTGTGCCCGCAGATGGAAGGCGTAGTCGCCCCAGCCCGCGGCGTTCTCGGTGCCGCGTACGACCACCCACCGCGGACGCCACGCGCAGATCACCAGCCAGTCCACGACGACCAGGTCGATCAGGCAGAACAGCACCGTGACGCCGAATGCCATGAGCCAGGCCGAGACGAAGCGCTCCTGCGCGGGCGGCCAGGACGCCACGGTGACCAGCACCGCCCCGACCAGTGTGAGGAGGAAGGCGGGCCCGAGCACCCGGCCCGCCCAGACCTCGCCGGGAGTGGGATCGGGCAGCAGAGCCCGCACGTCGGCCGGGTAGTCCTCGGCGAGTCCCGTCCAGCCCCACCGCAGGCAGAGCAGCAGGATCGCCGTCGGCACCAGGAGCGAGAGACCGCCGACACTCAGCAGATGGCTCCACCAGTCCATCAGCACTCCGCGTCCCCGCTCGGATCGTCAGCCACGGCGCGCGTACTTCCGGACGGCGAGGGTGCCGAAGGCCGCAGTCAGCCCGATCGTCCACGCCGCCACTGCCAGCAGCTGGTCGCCGCCGGCACCGCCGTGGGCGAAGGAGCGCATCGCGTCCACCACATGCGAGATCGGGTTGGCGCTCGCGATCGGCTGGGCCCAGCCCGGCAGGTCCTCCAGCCGCACGAAGCCCGTGGACAGGAAGGAGAGCACGAGCAGGAGCGCGTTGAGGGCGGCATTGGCTGACTCGGCCGAGGAGGCGTGCAGGGCGACGGCGACCATCAGCCAGGCCAATCCGAACCCGTAGAGGAGCGGCACGATGAAGTACCCGACGAGGCCGAGGACTCCGTTCTCGAAGCGGAAGCCCAGCGCCATTCCCACGCCGGTCACGATCGCGACCGTGGCCAGATTGCGGGCGGTGTCGGCGATGATCCGTCCTGCCAGTGGAGCGACCGGGGACATCGGCAGCGTGTGCAGGCGGTCGTCGAAGCCCGCGATGCGATCGGCGTGGACCGCGTTCGCGGTCGACAGCGTGGCGAAGGTGATGCCCATCGCCGCGAAGAGCGGCACCGAGTAGTTCACATAGTCGGCATAGGCCTGGCCTGGCATGACGATCTCGGCGAAGGAGACCGACAGCAGCAGGAGCAGGATCACCGGGAAGGCCGCCGTCATGGCCACGGTCGCGGGCGACCGGGCCATCAGCAGCAGGCCGCGCCCGGTGAGGATCGCCGTGTCGGTCAAGATCGATGCGCGCGGTGTCGCCGGTGCGGTGCTCATGGCGTCCTTCCGAAGGCCCGCGGCGCGAGGACAGCGAAAAGGGCGATCACCGCCAGGGTCCAGCCGACCGCCACGACGGTGGTCTGGGCCGGGTCGGTGGCCGCATCCGTCGAGACCGCGCGCAGGGCGTCGGCGATCCGGGAGAACGGCTGATGCTCGACGATCGGCCGGAGCCACTCGGGAAAGGCGCGGGCGGGGACGAACAGATTCGAGACCAGCAGCAGCGGGTAGTAGATGAGGCCCCCGACGATCTGCACCGTCTCGACCTTGGCGATCGCGAAGCCGAGCACGAGATAGGCCAGGCATCCGGCGGCCGCCCATCCCAGTGCGACCAGCACGAAGACGGCGGCCCACAGCGGACCGCGCTCGAACCGGAAGCCGACGACGTAGCCGGCGCCGATCAGCACCGCGATGCTCGCCAGGGCCCGCGTGAGCTCCCCGCCGAGCAGCCCGAAGACGGGCGACATTCGCGAGATCGGCATCGAGCGCAGCCGGTCGATCATGCCGCCCGAGGCGTCCTCGGCCGCCCAGATCGACGCGGAGATGGCGGTGAAGAACATCGCCTGGATCACGACGGCGGGAACGAGGTACTGGACGTAGTCGACGCCGGTGCGCTCCATCGGCCGCCCGAGCACGGCGAGGAAGAGGCCGGCGAAGACCAGCGGGAGCACGAGCGCGGAGATCATCGACGACGGTCGGCGTGACATCAGTCGGACGTGGCGCCCGGTCAGGCTCAGCGCATCGGTGACGAAGGACGCCCGCGCCCGCCCCGTCTCGGCGGTGGAGGTCATGGGCCGGTGGTCTCGCCGGTCAGCGCCAGGAAGGCGTCGTCGAGGGTGGGTCGGCGCAGTCCGAGATCCTCGACGACGATGTCGTGCGCGTCCAGCAGCCGGACCACCTCGACGAGCGTGCCGGAGCCGTCGGCGGGGACCACCAGTCCCTCGGCGCTCCGTGAGACCTGCCATCGCGATGACAGCAGTTCCTCGACCCGTTGCATCAGCTCCTCGTCCACGCGGACGTGGCAGACCGCGCCGGTGACCCGGCGTTTGAGGTCGTCCGCGGTCCCCTCGGCGATGACCTCGCCGTGGTCGATGACGACGATGCGATCGGCGAGTTCCTCGGCCTCGGCGAGGTACTGGGTGGTGAGCACGATCGTGGTTCCCTCGGCCCGCAGGCGCCGCACGATCGCCCACAGCGAGTTGCGGCTGCGTGGATCGAGGCCGGTGGTCGGCTCGTCCAGGAAGAGCACTCGCGGACGTCCGATGAGGGAGGCCGCGAGGTCCAGGCGGCGGCGCATGCCGCCGGAGAACGTGCCGGCCCGGCGGTCGGCCGCCTCGACGAGATCGAATTCGGCCAGGAGCTCGGCGGCTCGCCGGCGAGCACCGGCCCGCCCCAGCTTCAGCAGCCGGCCGAACAGGACGAGGTTCTCGCGTGCGGTCAGGTTGTCGTCCAGTGCGGCGAACTGTCCGGTGAGACCGATGCGCGTCCGTACCGCGGCGGGGTCAGCGCGCGCGTCGATGCCGTCGACGCGGACGGTCCCCTCGTCGGCGCGCACGAGGGTGGTGACGATATTGATCATCGTGGTCTTGCCCGCCCCGTTGGGGCCGAGCACGCCCAGGATCTCGCCCTCGTGCGCGGCCAGGCTCAGCCCGCGGAGGGCCTCGACCTCGCCGAAGCTCTTGCGCAGCCCCGCGACCTCGACGACCGACACCGTCCACTCCGTTCATTAAGGTTTGCCTTACCTAATGAAGGGTAACGGTGGCGGACGGTCGCGTCGACCCCTTTCCACCCGAGCGAGGATCGGGAGAGGGGTCAGTGGAAGCGGCGGCCCTCGTCGCGGCGGAAGCCCCACACGGTGAGAGCGGCTCCGAGCGCCGTCCACAGGGCGAGGGTGATGAAGGTCTGCGCGGCCACGTCGCCGCTGCCGACCGCCCACACGACCAGGTCCCGCGACGAACGGCTCGGCAGCCACTGCGAGATGGCATCGAGCCAGCTCGGGAAGCCGTCCGGCGGCACGAACATGCCGCCGCCGAAGGCGAAGCCGAAGAACAGCAGCTGCGCGACCGCGATCGCCGACTTCTGCGTCAGCGTGTAGCCCACGGCGAAGCCGATGAGCAGTAGCGGCAGCGCCCCGAGCAGCAATGCGCCGAGGGTCAGCAGGAGTCGATCCGGGGACAGCCGCGCCTCGGTCAGCGCGAAGGCGACGATCGTCACCGCGGCCAGGCCCATCAGCATGAGCAGCACGCCGGTGCGCAGCCGTCCGAGGAACTGGGGGAGCGGTCCCGCGGGCAGGCTCCTGACATAGCCGTCGAAGGGGCGTGCGCGGTCCTCGGCGATGCCGATGCCGAAGGTGAAGATGCACACCGACATCACCGCGAACGAGCCGAGCTGCGCGGCGGCGCCGGTGGCGGCGACCCGGTCATCGGCGATCGCGCTCTGGGGCACGACGAAGAACAGCAGGGCGAGGGTCGGGAAGACGGTCGTGCCGATGATCGCGATCGGCTCGCGGAAGTTCTCCAGCAGATTGAGCTTGGCGTGCGCGCCGGCGATGCGCAGCACGGAGGGCGTCGAGGTGGACATGGGGGCTCCTCTCAGGCGGCGGTGCGGGTCAGGTGGGCGAAGGCGTCCTCCAGCGATGCGCCGGCGACCCGGAGCCGCGAGAAGTCGATCTGGTCGGTGACGAGGGCGCGCACGAGGGCATCGGCATCCGCGGTCAGCAGTGTCGCCCGGTCACCGTCGCGCTCGATGCTGGTGACGCCGGGGAGCGCGTCCAGGCGGGGATCCGAGGAGGTGAGCTCCACTCGATCGACATCGACGCGGTCGATGACGGCCTGGGTGGTGTCGTCGACGAGGATCGCACCGTGGTCGATGACGACGACGCGCTCCGCGAGTCGCTGGATCTCCTCGAGATAGTGGCTCGTGATAAGCACGGTCCCGCCGTCGGCCTGGTAGTCCTCGATGGCATTCCAGAGGCTGTGCCGGGCATCGACGTCCAGGCCGGTGGTCGGCTCGTCGAGCAGCACGAGCGCCGGTCGGCCGACCATCGCGAGGGCGACCGCCAGGCGGCGTTGCTGGCCGCCGGACAGCGATCCGCACTGGCGACCGGCGAGCTCGGTCAGCCCGAAGCGGTCGAGCAGCGCTCCGGTGTCGTCGGGCTCCGGATAGTGTCGCGCGACGAACTCGACCACCTCGCGGACCTTGATCGTCGGCGGCAGCCCGGTGTCCTGCGGTGTGCTCCCGATGACGACCCGGTTGGCCGGGACGCGGGGATCCCGGCCGGCCACCCGCACGGTGCCCGAGGTCGGCTTGCGGAGCCCGTTGAGCAGGGAGATGAGCGTCGACTTGCCCGCACCGTTCGGGCCGAGGAGGCCGACGAGCTCGCCGGTGCCGATCTGCAGGGAGACCTCGTCGAGGGCGACCTGGTCGCCGAAGGTGCGGGTCGCCCGCTGGAGGTCGACGAGTGGGGCGCTGGTCATGGTGCTCCTGTCGGGTCGATGAGGGATCGGATCTGCGCGGTGTAGCGCTCGAAGGCGGCGAGGCCGGCCGGGGTGATCTCGACATAGGTCACCGGGGTGCGTCCCTCGATGGTCTTGGACTGCCGCACGTAGCCGGCGTCCTCGAGCTTGCGCAGGTGGGTCGAGAGATTGCCCGCGGTCATCTCGAGCAGCTTCTGCAGCCGCGGGAAGGTGATGCTCGCGTTATTGGGCATCGCCGCGAGGGAGGCGACCACCCGCAGCCGAGCCTGGGCGTGGATGACGGGGTCCAGCTCACTCATGCCGCCCCCCGCCCTGGACCAAGATTTGCTGGGTACTCGTCAACCGGACGGTCTCCTGGTTGACGAATGGGGAGCACATCTCGGTCCAGGTCGAGGCGCTCATGCCCGCCGCCGGTCGCGATAGTCGGCGAAGGCCGCGACGAGGAATCCTCCGCCGCCCAGCGCTGCCATCACCAGATACAGGTAGGGGACGCCGGTCACCGAGGCGATCGCCACGACCACCGCGATCCAGATGCCGAGGCGGTACTGGCGTGCATCGTTCCAGGCGGCACCGCTGGCCATGAAGAGGCAGGCGACGACGAGGCAGGGCAGGCCGTTGGCGACGATGCCGACGCCCTCGCCCTCGAGGCCGGCGGAGAACATCCCGCCGTAGATGAAGAAGGAGGCTCCGAAGGAGGCGCCCCAGGCGGTGCCGAGTCGGGCGTTCATCCGGCCGCCGGCCCCGCCGAGTCCGCTGGCTCGGCGCTCGGAGTGCACCACGGTGAAGACCAGCGCGGCGACGATCAGACCGCCGAAGACGCTGCCGCCGAGGAGGCCTGGCTGTCCCTCCGGCCCGACCGTGAAGAACATCGCGAGGTAGCCGATACCCCAGGCGAGACCCCAGATGCCGTAGAGCATCCGGTCATCGGCCGTGAGGCTCTCGCGCACCTGGCGCCGTTGCGCGTCGATGATGGCCCAGCTCTCCGCCGGGCTCGGGGACTTCTCGTCGTCGCCCATGACTGCCTCCGAAATCGCCAACTAGTTTGTCGTGCAAAGTCAGTTTGCAATGCAAAGCTGTTTGCGTCAAGTCACACGATGTGACGATGTGACGGAGCCCATGCCCCGGTATAAAGTTGAGCGGAATGGACTCAACTTTGGCAGAGTTGTTCTAGGTGTAGACGTCGTTATCACCAGGGGAGTCGTTTGATGGACCTTTCGAAACTCACGACCCGCAGCCAGCAGGCGCTCGCTGCGGCCATCTCGTCGGCAGCCGCTGCGGGCAATCCCGCGGTGGAACCGGCACACCTGCTCGCCGCGCTGCTGGAGCAGGAAGGCGGCACGGCCGGCCCGCTCGTCGCGGCCGCGGGCGCCGATCCGCGCACCGTGCTCGCTGAGACGAAGCAGAGCATCGAGCTGCTGCCGTCGGCCAGCGGTTCGAGTGTGCAGAACCCGAATCTCGCGCGCGCCACCCATGAGGTGCTGCAGCGCGCCATCGACGAGGCCGATGCGCTCGGGGACGAGTTCATCTCGACCGAGCCGATCGTCGTCGGCATCGCCACCGTGCAGTCCCCGGCGCAGGCCGTTCTCGCCCGCCACGGCGTCACGCCGGAGGGGCTGAAGGAGGCCTTCTCGGCGGTCCGCGGCAGCGCGAAGGTCACCAGCCAGGACGCCGAGGATGCCTACCAGGCGTTGGAGAAGTACGGCATCGACCTGACCGCCCTCGCCCGCGACGGCAAGCTCGACCCGGTCATCGGCCGCGATGCCGAGATCCGCCGCGTCGTGCAGGTGCTCAGCCGCCGTACCAAGAACAACCCGGTGCTCATCGGCGAGCCTGGTGTCGGCAAGACCGCCGTCGTCGAGGGCCTCGCCCAGCGCATCATCGACGGCGACGTGCCCGAGTCCCTGCGCGGTCGCACGCTCGTGAGCCTCGACCTCGGCGCGATGGTCGCCGGAGCGAAGTACCGTGGCGAGTTCGAGGAGCGGCTGAAGGCTGTGCTGAACGAGATCAAGGAGTCCAACGGGCAGATCGTCACCTTCATCGACGAACTGCACACCGTCGTCGGCGCCGGCGCCTCCGGCGAGAGCGCGATGGACGCCGGCAATATGCTCAAGCCCATGCTGGCGCGCGGTGAGCTGCGCATGATCGGCGCGACCACGCTCGACGAGTACCGCGAGTCGATCGAGAAGGACCCGGCGCTGGAGCGTCGCTTCCAGCAGGTCTTCGTCGGGGAGCCGAGCGTCGCGGACACGATCGCGATCCTGCGCGGCCTCAAGGAGAAGTACGAGGCGCACCACAAGGTCGAGATCGCCGATGCCGCGCTGGTCGCCGCCGCGACCCTCTCGCATCGCTACATCCCGGGCCGGCAGCTGCCCGACAAGGCCATCGACCTCATCGACGAGGCATCGAGCCGGCTGCGCATGGAGATCGACTCCAGTCCCGTCGAGATCGACGAGCTGCGCCGCGCCGTCGACCGTCTCACGATGGAGGAGCTGCACCTCGAGCACGAGACCGATGAGGCCAGCATCGAACGACTGGAACGGCTCCGCGCCGAGAAGGCGGACAAGTCCGAGCAGCTCCGGGCGCTGGAGCAGCGGTGGGAGTCCGAGAAGCAGAGCCTCAACGCCGTCGGCGAGATCAAGGAGCGCATCGACGAGGTCCGCACGGCCGCCGAGCGCGCGCAGCGCGACGGTGACTTCGAGACGGCCGCCCGGCTGACCTACGGCGAGCTCCCCAAGATGGAGGAGCAGCTCGTCGCGGCGCAGCAGGCCGAGGAGTCCGCCTCCGCCGACCGCATGGTGCACGAGGAGGTCGGTCCTGACGACATCGCCGAGGTGGTGGCGTCCTGGACGGGTATCCCCACCGGTCGTCTGCTGGAGGGCGAGACCGAGAAGCTCCTGCACATGGAGGAGGAGCTCGGCAGGCGCCTCATCGGGCAGAAGGATGCGGTCCGCGCGGTGTCCGATGCCGTGCGCCGTGCCCGCGCCGGGATCTCCGACCCCGACCGTCCGACCGGATCCTTCCTCTTCCTCGGCCCGACGGGTGTCGGCAAGACCGAGCTCGCCAAGAGCCTCGCCGACTTCCTCTTCGACGACGAGCGCGCGATCATCCGCATCGACATGAGCGAGTACGGCGAGAAGCACAGCGTGTCGCGTCTCGTCGGCGCCCCTCCGGGCTATGTCGGTTATGACGAGGGCGGTCAGCTGACCGAGGCGGTGCGGAGGCGCCCGTACTCGGTCGTGCTGCTCGACGACGTCGAGAAGGCGCACCCGGAGGTCTTCGACATCCTCCTCCAGGTGCTCGACGACGGTCGCCTGACCGACGGCCAGGGTCGCACGGTCGACTTCCGCAATGTCATCTTGATCCTCACATCGAATCTGGGATCGCAGTTCCTCGTCGACCCCGCGCTGGACGATCAGGCCAAGCACGATGCGGTCATGAACATCGTGCGCGCATCCTTCAAGCCCGAGTTCCTCAACCGTCTCGACGAGGTGGTGATGTTCGAGGCCCTCGGCACCGAGGAGCTGACCCGCATCGTCGACCTGCAGCTGGACTCGCTGGCCCGGCGGCTGGAGTCGCGCCGGATCACCCTGCGGGTGTCCGATGCGGCCAAGGAGTGGCTGGCGCTCACCGGCTGGGATCCGGCGTACGGGGCGCGTCCGCTGCGCCGGCTGGTGCAGCAGGCGATCGGCGACCGATTGGCCCGCGAGCTGCTCTCCGGCGAGGTCCGCGACGGTGACGCGGTGGCCGTCGATCGCGACGAGGATGCCGACGAGCTGAGCGTCGCCCCGGTCCGCGACTGACCGGCCCACTCCGGAGCGGGGACTCGCGCACCGCTCCGGTTCCGGGGTGGTGGGTTGCGCACCTCTCGACATCGCCGAGAGG
>JAEZEJ010000128.1 GCA_023417775.1 Actinomycetes bacterium
CCCGGGGGGCGGCGTGCGGGGCCCGTCTGCGGGGCCCGCGGCCCGCGGTCGTTGCGGCCCCGGCCCGACCGGCGGGAATGACGGGCGGCGCGGAGGTGTTTTCCACAGCTGGTGGATAAGTTTTCCACAGCCTGTGGAGACCGCCCGGGGCCCGTCGGGGGCGCCGGCGGCCGGGGAAGATTTCGCTATCCGCGTACAGCCAGGGGTACGGGAACACCTCCTGAGCGTGGGAGGTTGGAAAAAACAGCCCGTTCCAGGCTCATGCCGACAGCACACGACCTCAGCTGAGTCGGTCCGCGGCGATAGAGTAAGGAAGCGCGGACGTCCGCCCCTGGACGTCCGGGCACCGGCCCCGCCAAGATTCTTGACCAACAAGATCGAGTGCGCACGGCACGTGAGGAGCACGAGGGCATGTTCGAGCGGTTCACCGACCGAGCGCGACGGGTTGTCGTCCTGGCTCAAGAAGAAGCCCGGATGCTCAACCACAACTACATCGGTACGGAGCACATCCTGCTGGGCCTGATCCACGAGGGTGAGGGTGTCGCGGCAAAGGCCCTGGAGAGCCTCGGCATCTCCCTCGAGGGCGTCCGCCAGCAGGTCGAGGAGATCATCGGCCAGGGCCAGCAGGCGCCGAGCGGGCACATCCCGTTCACCCCGCGGGCCAAGAAGGTGCTGGAGCTGTCGCTGCGTGAGGCGCTGCAGCTCGGCCACAACTACATCGGCACGGAGCACATCCTGCTGGGCCTGATCCGCGAGGGCGAGGGCGTCGCCGCGCAGGTCCTGGTCAAGCTCGGTGCCGACCTCAACCGGGTCCGTCAGCAGGTGATCCAGCTGCTCTCCGGTTACCAGGGCGGCAAGGAGCCCACGGCTGCCGGTGCCGCCGCCGGTGAGGCCGCTCCGTCGACGAGCCTCGTGCTGGACCAGTTCGGGCGCAACCTGACCCAGGCCGCCCGCGAGGGCAAGCTCGACCCGGTGATCGGCCGGGAGAAGGAAATCGAGCGGGTCATGCAGGTCCTCTCCCGCCGTACCAAGAACAACCCGGTCCTGATCGGTGAGCCCGGTGTCGGCAAGACCGCCGTCGTCGAGGGGCTGGCGCAGAAGATCATCAAGGGCGAGGTGCCCGAGACGCTCAAGGACAAGCAGCTCTACACGCTCGACCTTGGCGCGCTCGTGGCCGGCTCGCGCTACCGCGGTGACTTCGAGGAGCGCCTCAAGAAGGTGCTCAAGGAGATCCGCACGCGCGGCGACATCATCTTGTTCATCGACGAGATCCACACCCTGGTGGGTGCGGGTGCCGCCGAGGGCGCGATCGACGCGGCGAGCATCCTCAAGCCGATGCTGGCCCGTGGTGAGCTGCAGACCATCGGCGCTACCACCCTCGACGAGTACCGCAAGCACTTCGAGAAGGACGCGGCCCTCAACCGTCGCTTCCAGCCGGTGATCGTCGATGAGCCGACCGTCGCCGACAGCGTCGAGATCCTCAAGGGGCTGCGCGACCGGTACGAGGCGCACCACCGCGTCTCGATCACCGATGACGCGCTGTCGGCCGCCGCGACGATGGCCGATCGCTATATCTCCGACCGGTTCCTGCCGGACAAGGCGATCGACCTCATCGACGAGGCCGGTGCGCGGCTGCGCATCCGTCGCTCGGCTACGCCGCCGGAGTTCAAGGAGTTCGACGAGAACATCGCCGATGTCCGCCGCCGCAAGGAGGGCGCGATCGACGCCCAGGACTTCGAACTCGCGGCCAGCCTGCGCGATGAGGAGAAGAAGCTCATCACGGCCAAGAACGAGCGCGAGCGTGCCTGGAAGGCGGGCGACCTCGACTCGGTCGCGATCGTCGACGAGCACCTCATCGCCGAGGTCCTCGCCAAGGCGACGGGCATCCCGGTCGGACAGCTCAGCGAGGAGGAGTCCACGCGTCTGCTCCACATGGAGGAGGAGCTGCACAAGCGGGTCATCGGTCAGGACGAGGCCATCAAGGCGCTCTCCCGGGCGATCCGCCGCACCCGTGCGGGTCTGAAGGATCCCAAGCGTCCGGGCGGGTCGTTCATCTTCGCCGGCCCCTCCGGTGTCGGCAAGACGTGGCTGTCCAAGGCGCTGGCCAACTTCCTGTTCGGCGACGACGATGCGCTGATCCAGCTCGACATGAGCGAGTTCAGCGAGAAGCACACCGTCTCTCGGCTCTTCGGCTCGCCTCCCGGCTATGTCGGCTACGACGAGGGCGGTCAGCTCACCGAGAAGGTGCGTCGCAAGCCGTTCAGCGTCGTCCTATTCGACGAGATCGAGAAGGCTCACCCGGATATCTTCAACTCGCTGTTGCAGATCCTCGAGGAGGGCCACCTCACCGACGGTCAGGGCCGCGTCGTCAACTTCAAGAACGCCGTGATCATCATGACCACCAACCTCGGTGCTCGTGAGATCGCCAAGGGCGTCAACCTGGGCTTCGCTCAGGCCGGTGACGCCGTCGGCACCTACGAGCGGATGAAGGAGCGCGTGGCGACGGAGCTCAAGCAGCACTTCCGTCCCGAGTTCCTCAACCGTGTCGACGAGGTCGTGGTGTTCCCGCCGCTGACGCAGGAGGAGATCCTGCAGATGGTCGACATGATGGTCGGCCTGCTCGAGGCCCGTCTGGCCGAGAAGGACATGAGCGTCGAGCTCACCACCGCGGCCAAGGAGAAGCTCGCCGAGCGCGGTTTCGACCCGGTGCTGGGTGCTCGTCCGCTGCGCCGCACGGTGCAGCGCGAGATCGAGGACGCGTTGGCCGAGAAGCTGCTCTACGGAGAGCTGCGCGCGGGCCAGATCGTCCTGGTCGATGTCGAGGGGGAGGGTGCCGATGTGCACTTCACCTTCACCGGCACCGACAAGGCCGATCTCGAGCTCGAGGGCGTCCGTCCGGCCGTGGAGGCCGGCACGGGCGGCAGTGAGGAGTAACGCTCAGCAGTCGCTGAACGAGGCGGGTCCGGAGTCATCCGGGCCCGCCTCGTCGTCTGTCGCACTGTCCTCACTCGCTCACCGGCGAGCTCGTCCCCGGGCGTCCCGGGAGCGCGAGTGGTGCAGGTTCGCCCGCGGACGGCGCGATCCGGGGGCGACTCTGCCAATATGTGCACCACTCGGCGGCGCTGGAGGCGCGAGGTGAGGTGCTCAGCTGGTGGGGAGGGCGAAGAGATCGTCATCGACGAGCACCGCGAGACCGTCGTCGAGCAGTGAGGCGAGGCACCGGTCGCGCTGTCCGGCATCGTCCCAGACGAGATCGAGCGAGGTCTTGTGGACGGGGCCGGGGGCATCGCGCAGCACCGCCATCAGTCGTCCTCGGACCTGCCGGTCGGTGCCGGCCCATGTCTGGCCGGTCGGCTGCTCGCCCTGCGGGTAGCCGGCGTCGCGCCAGGCGCAGAGATCAGTGACCGGACAGGCCTCGCAGCGCGGGGCGCGCGCGGTGCAGACGAGGGCTCCGAGCTCCATCGTCGCGGCGGCCCACAGATCGGCATCGGTCTCCGGGAGGAGGTCATCGGCCAGGGTGCGCTCGGCCGCGGTCACCGCTTTGGCCGGATACTGCTCCCCGGCCACGATGCGGGTGAACACCCGGCGGACATTGGTGTCGAGCACGAGATGGCGGCGGCCGTAGGCGAAGGAGGCGATCGCCGCAGCGGTGTAGTCGCCGATGCCGGGGAGCTCGCGGAGTGCGGCGTAGTCATCGGGCACCCGGCCGTCGTGCTCGGTCGTGATCGCGACGGCTGCCGCGTGCAGGCGCTGCGCGCGGCGCGGATAGCCGAGGCGGCCCCAGGCGCGGATCGCGTCGCCGGAGCTGGCGGCCGCGAGATCGGCGGGTGTCGGCCAGCGCTCCATCCAGGCCTCGAAGACCGGCAGCACTCGGCTCACGGGAGTCTGCTGCAGCATGAACTCCGAGACCATCACGGCCCAGGGATCGGGGCGCTGTCCGTCCCTGCCCCGCCAGGGGAGGTCCCGGTGATGGGTGGCGAACCAGCTCAGGACACGGTCGTGGAGGGACGGGAGCGATGTCGTCATGGCGCGTCGATCCTTTCACGGCAGGTCGAATCGGTAGCGTTGGACCGTGCCACGAGGACCCCTGCCAGCCGCGATCTATTGGCGCCGCCGTCTGCTCTTCGTGACGGTGCTCATCGCCCTCGTATGGGGCTCGATCCAGGTCTGGACCTGGTCTCAGGATCGCGGCGACGAACGTCCGGCAGCGACACCGAGTCCCTCCGCGACTCCGACGGACGCCGATCCGAGCCCGGAGCCCGAACCGGAGCCGACCGATCTCGTGCCCGTGTCGATGCAGGCCCCTCAGGACTCCTGCACGCCGGAGAATGTCCGCATCGTGCCCTCGGTCGCCGACGGACAGCCCGGTGGGGCCGAGGTGGAGATGAAGCTGCTGGTCTCCACCGTCGACGGCACCGGATGCATCCTCAATCCGGCCGATGCCGAGTTGCTCGTCATCATCGCCGCGAACGGGTCGCCGGTCTTCGACTCGACCGTCTGCCGTGAGTCGCTGCTGAGCGATCCGATCGCGGTCCCCGAGGGGTGGGCGGTACAGGCGCCCCTCGTGTGGAACGGCCGCAACTCCGGTGGCTCGTGCGGTGACGACGAGCCGCCGCTCGGCCAGGGGGAGTACTCGGTGCAGATCGGCACTCTCGGGGGCGAACCGGGGGAGACGACATTCCGGCTCGCCGAGCCCGAGCCCGAGCCGGAGCCGGAGCCGGAGCCGGATCCGAGCGACGAGGCGCAGGAGGAAGGTCCCGAGGGAGAGGCGACGCCCGAGGATCAGCCGTCCGAGGAGGCCCCGCCTGAGGAGGCCCCGGCCGACGAGTGACCGGCCGGAGCATGCTCCACCGGCGCGTCCAGCGTCTCGCGTCAGACGTAGCGTTCGAGGATGCTCGACTCGGCGAGCCGGGACAGCCCCTCACGCACTCCACGGGCCCGCAGATCGCCGACCCCCTCGACCGCCTGCAGATCGTCGAGGCTCGCGGCCAGCAACCGCTGCAGGGAGCCGAAGTGCACGATCAGGCGTTCCACCACCGTGCCCGGAAGGCGGGGGACACGAGCGAGCAGCCGGTAGCCGCGCGGTGACAGCGCCGCATCGAGGTTGTCCCCGTGGCCGATGCGCAGGGCCTCGGCCACGCTGCCCAGATCGACGAGATCGCCGGCGGAGAGATCCCGCAGCTCTGCCAGCACATCGGGCACCGCGACCTTGCGGCGGCCCTGCGGCAGGTAGTCGCGCACCACGAGCTCCCGCTCGGCCTCCACCCCGCCGACCAGCTCGTCGAGCTGCAAGGCGAGGAGCCGGCCATCGGTGCCGAGCTCGAGGACGAATCCGTCGATCTCCGCGGCGATCCGGGTGACCATCTCCATCCGCTGCGCGACGGCCGCGACATCGCGTACCGTCACGAGGTCCTCGATCTCGAGGGCCGACAGCGCATCGGCGACCTCGTCGAGTCGGGTGCGGTACCGCTCGAGGGTCTGCAAGGCCTGGTTCGCCCGGCCGATGACCGCCGCGGTGTCCTCCAGCACGTAGCGGGTGTCGCCGAGATAGAGGGCGATGATGTGCATCGACGCCGAGACCGAGATGACCGGCAGTCCGGTCTGGCGGGCGACCCGGTCGGCGGTGCGGTGCCGGGTTCCGGTCTCCTCGGTGACGATGGTGGCGTCGGGCATCAGATGGACTCCGGCACGCAGGATGCGGGTGGCGGTGCCGTCGAGGATGATTGCGCCGTCCATCTTGGCCAGCTCGCGCAGGGCCGTGGCGGTGAAGGGGACGTCGAGCACGAAGCCGCCGGTCGAGATCGACTCCACCTGCCGGTCCATCCCGACGACGATGAGTGCGCCGGTGCGTCCGCGCAGGATGCGTTCGAGTCCTTCCCTCAGCTCGGTGCCGGGGGCGACGGAGCCGAGGGCGCTGCGCAGTTCATTCGACAGGGCCACAGCGACAGCCTAGGGTGCGATCGCGATTCGGCGCGACCGGCACCTCGGCGCGGGCGGTGAGCTATCAACCATCGTGTGGCATCGCTGTTCGCCGGGTGAGCCGCAGCAATGGTTGATGGCTCACCGCCCGACGGCCGTGCACGGTGGCGGTGCGTGGTCAACCATCGAGTGGTGTCGGGTGGTTGATGGCTCACCGCCCACGGTGGGCGATGAGCTCAGCTGCCGGTGCGGGCCGCGGCGATGGCCGCGGAGATATGGGAGACCCGGGCGATCGCCAGCTGTCCCGCGATCGCCTCGAGCCCCTCGGTGCCCTCCGGGACGATCGCATGGGTGAAACCGATGCGGGCCGCCTCGCGCAGGCGCGCGATGGTGTTGTTGACCGCGCGTACTTCGCCGGCCAGCCCGACCTCGCCGATCGCCACGAGCTGTGCCGGGAGCGGCGTGTCGGCGATCGCGGAGAAGGTGGCGAGTGCGGCGGCGAGGTCCACAGCGGGCTCGTGCAGGCGCGCACCGCCGACCGAGGCGGTGTAGACGTCGACGTCCCCGAGCTTCAGCTGGGCGTGCTTGGTGAGCACGGCCAGCACCATCGCGATCCGGGAGGAGTCCAGCCCGCTGGAGGTGCGGCGCGGCGACGGGGTGGTCGCCGCGACCGTCAGCGCCTGGACCTCCGCCAGCAAGGGCCGGCGGCCCTCCATCGTGACCGTGACGCACGTGCCCGGGACGGGACGCTCGTGACGGGACACGAACAATCCCGTGGGGTCGGGCACCTCGACGATGCCGTGGTCGACGAGGTCGAAGCAGCCGATCTCGTCGACGGGGCCGAAGCGGTTCTTGACGGCGCGCAGCAATCGCAGTCTGGACGTGCGATCGCCCTCGAACTGCAACACGACATCGACGAGGTGTTCCAGCACGCGCGGCCCGGCGACCGATCCGTCCTTGGTCACATGGCCCACCAGCAGGGTGGCGATGCTGTCGGACTTGGCACGGCCGATGACGGTGGAGGCGACCTCGCGGACCTGGGTGACACCGCCGGGGACGCCCTCGATATCCGAGGATCCGATGGTCTGCACCGAGTCGACGATGAGCAGACTCGGCTTGACCTGCTCGATATGCGTGAGCAGGCCCCCGAGATCGGTCTCGGCGGCGAGGAAGAGCTCGTCGTGGACCGCGCCGGTGCGTTCGGCCCGGAGGCGCACCTGGGCGGCCGACTCCTCGCCGGAGACGTAGAGGGTGCGCCGGCCGGCCTGTGCCCAGCGGGCGGCGACCTCGAGCAGCAGCGTGGACTTGCCGACACCGGGCTCACCGGCCAGCAGCATGACGGCCCCGGGCACCACGCCGCCGCCGAGGACGCGGTCGAGCTCGGGGATACCCGAGCCGGCGGCCGAGGCGGTCTCGACGCCGACCTCGGAGATCGGCACCGCGGGGGAGGAGACGGGTGCCGCGGTGGTGCGGGCTCCGCGGTTGGAGGCTCCGGCCACGTCGACCGTGCCCCAGGCCTGGCACTCGCCGCAGCGGCCGACCCACTTGCTCGTGGTCCATCCGCATTCGGCGCAGACGTAGGCGGTCTTGGTCTTGGCCATGGGTCTCAGCGTAGAGGCCGGTACCGACAGCCGGGTTATCGCTCCATCGGGCGGCCGAGCACGAAGTCGGCGACCGGCGGCCCCACGACATCGGGTCCCGCATCGTGCCCGTGGCCCTCGAGGTGCAGGAAGATGCCATCGGTGAACAGCGGGGTGAGGGTGCGCGCCACATCGACCATGAACGGGAAGTCCGCGCCGCCGGCCAGCACGAGGGCGGGCGCGGTGACACGTTCGGCGAGGGGGACCGGCAGCAGCGAGCCGTTCTCGTCGCCCATGGCCGCCGAGTCGTAGGGCAGGCTCATCCCGATGGCGTCCCAGTGCGGGCCGCGCATCTGCTGCTCGGCCATCTCGGCGGGCATGCCCAGCATCGTGACGAAGGCGACCACGGCATCACCTCCCCGGCCCTCGCCGACGAGCCCGCGGACCTCGGCCGACCAGCGTCGCGGGGTGTCGGTGTCGTCGAGGGCATAGGGAGGCTCGTTGAGGATCAGGTGGTCGACGGTGTCCAGCTCCGCGGCGGCTCGCAGCGCGACGGCGGCGCCGGAGGAGTGTCCGTAGAGGCTCGCGCGGCCGCCGGCCGTCTCGATGAGAGCGGCGATGTCCTCGACCTCCCGCATCGGGTCCCATGGTGGCGGCGACGAGGCGTCGTCGGAATCGCCGCGACCGCGACGGTCCGGGTTGAGCGTCCGCAGACCGCGGTCCGCGAGGTCCTCGGCGAGTCCGCGAGTATCGGCTCTGGTGTTCAGGGCGCCGCCGATGACGATCAACGGCGGACCGTCGCCGAGGTCGTCGTAGGCGATACGGGTGCCGTCGGGTGAGGTGACCGTCGTCATAGAGCCACGGTACGCCCGGCAGCGGCGATCAGATGCGGATCACGCCGCCGGGGGTCGAGAACTCGGCGACGGTGATGCCGGGCAGGGCGTTCGGTGCGACCCAGCGGACCTCGATCTGCTCGAGGGCGCTGATCGCCTCCTCGTCCAGCCAGTCGGACACGCGCTGTGGGCTGCCGGCGATCTCCAGCGCCACCAGCTCGATATCGGTGGGTGCCATCTGCGAGGGATGCTCGGCCGGGTCGATCAGCCACTGCATGACCTGGGGCAGCTGCGGATCGGCGGCCATCGAGCTGGTGCCGATCTGGCGCCACTCCAGGTTGAAGCCGTCGGGCCGGTGCCGGTTGCCGGGGACGGAGTGCCGGCCGATCATCCGCTCGACCGGGGTGATGTCGTCGACCGCGATGCTCCAGCAGAGCCAGCCGCCGCCCAGCTCGGACCGGGCGCGTACGGCCTTGCCGAAGGCGGCCTTCTCGGCGGCCGGATGCTCCAGCACCTCGACGATCTCCATGTACTGGCGATTGGCCAGCGGCAGGATCATATTGCGCGTCCCGAAGCGCGGATGGATCCCGCCGTCAAGGAAGGGGGTCCCGAGACGCTCGCTCAGCTCGGCGGTGGTCTCGGCGAGGCCCTGTGGCCCGGCGGCGAAGGTCACGTGGTCGAGATGCATACGGCATTGTTACGGGCGCCTGCCGCGCGGATCGCACTTAGGGTCGGCTCAGTCGCGTACATCTCCCGGCCTGGCGCGGCGGCGGTAGACCGTCGACCCTTCCCGGCGGCGAGAGGTAGGCCAGCAACGTCATCGGCTGCCGATGGGGTTGACCGGGTACCGCTGCCCGAGCGGCGGTCGACGGAAGGCTCAGGCAGGGTCGGCCGGATGGGGCTCGGGGCGCCCGTCGGCGACGAAGCGGTCGCAGCGGGCGGCGAGCTCGTCGTAGGCCGTCTGGCCCATCAAGGCGATGAGTTCAGGCCGGTAGGAGACGTAGACGGGATCGGCGCCGACATGGGCGTCGGTGTTCGAGGAGCAGTACCAGTCGAACTCGTGGCCGCCGGGGCCCCATCCCGCGCGGATGTACTCGCCGATGGTCACCTCGGTGTAGGTGTCGCCGTCGCCGGGATCGACCTCGCGGAACTGGCGCCGCAACGGCAGCTGCCAGCAGACATCGGGTTTGGTCTCTAGCGGTTCGAGTCCTTCGGCGAGTGCGTGGGCATGCAGCGCGCAGCCGTAGCCGCCGGGGAAGTCGCGTGAGTTGTGGAAGATGCAGGCGCCGTCGACCACCCGGGTCTTCACCTCACCCTCGTCGTCGAGCTCGGTCCAGCCGCGAGCGTGGCCTTCGTCGTGCAGCTCCCACTCGGTCGGGTCGAGGACCTCGACGAAGCCGGAGACGCGGGCGATATCGTCGTCATCGCTGAAGTGCGCGCCGTGGGCGCAGCAGCCGACATCGGGGAGTGAGGCGTAGACGCCCGGGCAGCCCTGTCCGAAGATGCAGGTCCAGCGGGACGTGAGCCAGGTGAGGTCGACGCGGAAGCGTTCGGTGAGGTCGTCGGGGTTCATGAACTCCACGAAGGCGCGAGGGAAGCCCAGGTCGATCTCCGGCATCACTCCACTGTAGGAGGTCCGGCCTGCCGCCGCGGCGGAACGGCCGACCGCGGTGACAGCGACCGAGGGTGCCGGCTGTCACACTGGAGGTCATGCGCATGGGTGTGCTCGACATCGGTTCCAACACCGGCCATCTGCTCATCGTGGACGCCTATCGGGGTGGGCCGCCCGTTCCGGCGCACTCGTTCAAGGAGCCGTTGCGGCTGGCTGAGCACCTCGACGAGGCGCAGCGGGTGACGGACGAGGGCATCGCGCGACTCGTGAAGTACGCCGTCGAGGCCACGCACGAGGCCGCCGAGAAGGGCTGCGACACCGTGCTCGCCTTCGCCACCTCGGCCGTGCGCGATGCGGTCAACGCCGACGAGGTGATCGGGGCGGTCAACGAGGCGACGGGATTGGACCTGCAGGTGCTTCCCGGCGAGGACGAGGCGCGGCTGACCTTCCTCGCGGTGCGTCGCTGGTTCGGTTGGTCCTCGGGCCGGCTCGGCGTGTTCGACATCGGCGGCGGGTCCTTGGAGCTGGCGGTCGGAGCCGATGAGGAGCCCGATGTCGTGTCATCCCTCCCGCTGGGCGCGGGCCGTCTCACCCGGGAGCGTCTCGAGCGGGGAGTGTCCTTGCCCGAGCTGCGGCTGGAGGTCCGCAAGGAGATCGGCCAGCTCGCCGGGCCGCTGCTGCGCGGGGGAGGCTTCGACCGCGCGGTCGCGACGAGCAAGACCTTCCGTTCCCTCGCCCGGATGTGCGGGGCGGCGCCTTCGGCTGAGGGCCCCTATGTCCGCCGGGTGCTGAGCGTGCAGCGTCTGAGCAAACTGGTCGACCAGTTGGCCACGATGTCCCCCGACGAGGTCGCCGCACTGCCGGGAGCGACGGTGGACCGCGCCCATCAGATGCGGGCCGGGGCGGTGGTGGCCGAGGCCGCGATGGATCTGTTCGGGGTCGAGGAGCTGGAGATCTGCCCGTGGGCGCTGCGTGAGGGCGTGCTCATCGAGCATCTCGATCACCTCTGATCCGAGCCGATACTCGTACCACCTGCCCAATGCGCCCGAGATCCTCAATCTGCGAGCACGCGGAATGGGTCGGGAGGCCGGTCGCGCCATGTCATCTCCTCATCTGGCCATGCCCTCCTGCATGGTGGAGCGCTGTGCCCAGGCCATCGGGCTCCTGGAGCCGCGGCGGGTCCCAGCTCAGTCCGAGGTGGTCGCGATGGGCGGCCTTCATCCGGTCTGACCGGAATCCCGAACGAAGCCGTACGGTGCGGCGTGGCGCGCGACGTCGCGAAGGTCTGATGCACGGCGATATACGTAGAAAAAGCCAGGTATATCGCCGCTTCCACCGCTATGTGAGGTGTGGACACGACGACACGAGAGCAGGGAGCATCGCACGTGCGTAAAGGAACGATCATCGCGGCCCTCGGGGCCGCCTGTCTGCTCGCCGCGTGTGGCGGTGGGAGCGGTGAGGGTGACACGAGCGAGACCCCGTCCTCGGAACCCGAGGCCATCACCTTCGCCGACATGATGGACCGGTTCGGCCCGGAGGACGGCGAGACGATGCAGATCGAGTTCAGCGATGAGCTGCGTATCGCGGAGTTGGCCGCCGAGGACCCGGCCTGGGAGGAGCTCATCACCTTCGGGGCCGCCGGGATATGGGAGCAGATCGGACCGGATGCCCGGGATACGCTCGGGATCGATCTGCTCGGCGCCGAGGCGCTCTTCTCGGTGGGCGGTATGCCCAGCAGCCTTCTGCTCATGCAGGGCGGCCAGGACGAGGACCTCATCGTGGAGACCGCGTCCGAGAACGGGTGGTCCGGGACCGGGACCCTCACGCTCGATAGCGACGATGTATATGCGGACAACCTGAGATCCCATGCGAACCAGCTGCGTCCGCTCGAGGACTCCGTGCTGGTGGGTGCTCGGACGGCGGACATGGAGCGGTTGGACGCGGGCGGGGAGACCCTGGCCGACGACCCGCACCTCGCTCAGCTGGCCGAATGCGTCGGGGACGCGGTGGCGGTGCGGATCGTCGATGCGGCCTACATCGGTCCTGGGTTCCAAGGAACGGAGTCCGCGAACGGCGCGTTCGCGGTCGGGGTACTCACCGACGAGGGCACGCAGAGTGTCGTCTGTGCGATATCGGACGACGCGCCGGCGCTCGAGGGCGCGGTCGTCGACGCCGTGAAGAACGGGGACCGGGAGGGATACAGCTCGCAGCCGTGGGCCGACTTCCTCACTGTGGCCGAGACGGTGGTCGAGGGGGACCTGTTGCGGGTCGTGCTCGGCCATGTCCAGGGGACTGACCCGGGCTTGCTCTTGAAGGACGCCCAACAGCCGGGCCCTCCGGGCTTCATGTGAGCGGCACCCCGACCCACCGCTGAGCGAGTCGGACGAGTTTCCTGAGTTTTTAGTCCATTTTCCTGTGGCGGGCCATTCCGATGTGATCGGGTGGAGCTATTGGCGTTGTTCAGCCCAGCAGCAGCGTCATTCGGCGCCCGGTTGCTTGAGAGGCACGAGGCATGTGGTGGGGGATCGGAATAGGAAGAATGATCTACAACAGCGCAGACCAGCTTTCTCACCAGCAAGACATCCCTCGTCACGGACGGGGCGCGCTACTCGAATTGAGTCAGAGGGTCGAAGAGGTCGATTTCGAAGCCGAATCCTTCGGAGGTCGGGCATTGCATTCAACTGAGTCGAGTCTAGTCGATGGTCGAGGCGTCTCGATTTCTCGCGATTCAGATACTCAGTATCTGGTGGCGGATCATCCGCACTTCACTTCCGCGAAGCTGGACGCCGCTGGCGGCGCGGTCGGAGTTCACGCATGCGATCCGGACCGTAGCCGACGTGCCAGCCCGGCTCCGACTACTCCCTCAGGCTTCGCTGGAGCTCACGCTGGACTCGGAGAACCTCAATCTCGAGGCGAGATGTCACCCGGCGGGAGAGGAGTAGAGCCCCTACCTCCACATCGTCGGCGTCCCGGTAGAGGCGGGCTGCGGCATGGAGGAAACCGTGGCTAAGAAGTGGAGGATGATGCTGCTGGCGTTTGGGCTATTCGCCGTGGCGCTGGCATTCGCCCTATGGGGCAGATCCGGCTGGACAACACTCGTCATTTCGTTGACCGGAGTGATATTCGGTGTCGTCGCGATGGTCTCCAGAGAGAAGGGGTGAGAGGTGGAACTGGACCGTCAAGACAGTATAGTCCCTTGTCCTTTGAGCGCGCCGAAAGTGTCAGTGGTGGCGAATAGATTGAATCCAGGTTGACGCCTACTGCTGACGCCGGCCTCACCGCACTGGTGGGTCTGCGTCGGGAGAGCGCGACCGCTGACGTCAATCGGCTTGAAACCGTGTACAACGGCCGGTATCCACCCGACCATCTACGCAACGCGATCCGGTTTCGAGACGGCACCTGCCGCTACCCCGGCTGCCAGGCACGGGCATCCAGGTGCGAGATCGACCACCGGATACCCGTACCCGCAGTACCGACCTATGACGGGCAGTACTTGCGCATCGGCGACACCCTCCTGAGCGACTGGCCTCAGGCGGTGCGCTCGAGCGTGCCGATCTCATCACCATTGTTGTCGTAGGCGGTCAGCGTGTCGCCGTCGATGGAAGCGGTCGAGAGCCTCGAGAGCCAGGTGTCCACTCCGGAGCACGCCATCAACGTCTGCGCCTGCATCGAGAACACCAGCGTGCCGTCCTCGATCTCGTACGATCCACGCAGGTTGTTACAGCCGTCGCTGCCCGTGACGCCTTCATCCGTCAGCTCCAGATGGGGCGACCGCTTGGCCTTCTCGCCCCAGGTGCCTTGAGCATCAGGGACGTCGCTGGCGCCATCCCCAGCAGAGTTCAATCCGCATGCTGAGATCAGTAGAAGTCCTGCAATTAGTACTGCGATACGAGTGGTGATGGTCAGACTCATGGTTTCCTCCCGAGACGCCGGAGATAGGTCGGGCGTGACGTATCGAAAGACTACAGGTAGATTAAGCGCGGTTTGTGCTGACAATCGCTTGCGCTCGGGACCGGAGACGGGGAGATCTGGGGTGTCAGGCAAGGAGAGGAACGAATGTCCATTCACGTGAGACGCGGTGTCGCAGCGGTTGGTGCCGCGACGCTGACGCTCGGCCTCGGGGTGCTGAGTGCGCCGATGGCCAACGCCAACGAGAACGCGCCGGTGCCCACGGACCAGCAGGGTCTGGCCAGCTTCATCGCGGACGCCTCTGCTGAGACCGACGGCGCGATCGTCGGTGGCGGACTCAACGCCAACGGCGAGGTCGTCTTCTTCTTGGACACCGAGAAGGAGACCGCGGACGCGGCTGCTGAGCAGTACACCAAGCCGTCGAATGTCGCCGCCCCGATCGCCGTTCCCGGCGGTCTGGAGAGCTACGCGGACACCGACGTCGTCGGTGGCTCCGGTTACGCGATCCCCACGGACGAGGGCGTTGGCTCGTGCTCCGTCGGCTTCGCCGGCTGGACCCCGTCGGGTGACCAGACCATGATCTCTGCCGGCCACTGCACTGGCGACGGTGCCAACAACCTCGCCGGTGCCACCGTCCCGAGCTCAGAGCCCGCAGGTGGCAGCGACGCGGGCGTCGAGCTCATCCGTCCCGCGGCGCCTGACTTCTCCCTCGACCAGTCGCAGTTCGGCGGCCCCGGCAACGATCCCGGCGCGGTGTGCGGTCCGACGACCTGTGACATCGATCCCGACGCGATCGCCAACCTCCCGACCTATGTCGACATCTCCACCTGGAATGTCGCCGAGGGACTCGACCTCCGTCCCGAGGTCACCAACTGGCAGAACACCGACGATCTCTCGCAGTCGACCGTCCCCGTGACGAGTGTCGGCCGCGCTCAGGTCGGCGGCGAGATCTCGAAGTCCGGTCGTACCACCGGCTACACCACCGACACCGTCGTGGCCTCCGAGGGCTTCGCCGTCATCGACGGCCGCGTCGTCAGCGGCTTCGCGATCGACGGCCCGACCGGCGCCGGCGCGTTCGCCGCGCCCGGCGACTCGGGCGGATCGATGATCCAGGGCGGTACGGCCGTGGGCCTCATCTCGGGTGGTAACCCGGACACCGGCTTCGTGTGGGGTGCTGACCTGCAGAACGCTCTCGACCAGCTCGAGGGCAACTACACCGTCGCTCTCGATCTCGCGGAGCCCGCTCTGACGGCCCCCGAGGACGGCGGCACGGTCGGTCGCGGCGGCGCCATCACCGGCACCGGCCCCGCGAACGCCGAGCTCACCATCAGCTCGGAGGGTCGCGAGGACCAGACCGTCGACATCAACGGCGAGGGCAACTGGACCTTCAACGCGGTCGAGGAGCTCGGCACCTACGAGTTCAGCCTGACCGCCACCCGCGGTTTCGACAGCTCCGACACGGTCGACTTCAGCGTCGAGGTTGCTGCGACCGGTCCGGCCATCACCGCCCCGGAGAACGGCTCGACCGTCGTGGGCAGCGTGAACGCGATCTCGGGCACCGGCGAGCCGGGCGCTGAGGTCACGGTCGCCGGCGATGCCGAGGGCACCGCCACCGTCAACGGCGAGGGCAACTGGTCGGTCGAGGTCAACCTCGGCCCCGGCGAGTACCGCGTCAGCGCCACCCAGGTGGTCGACGGTGACGAGTCCGCTGTCACCTCCAGCAGCTTCACGGTGATCCCGGACGCCCCGGTCATCACCACCCCGGAGGACGGCGTCAGCTACCGCGCCGCCACGGCTCCCGAGGGCGCCGAGGGCACCGGTATCGACGGCGCGACCCTCACGGTCTTCCTGAACGACGAGGAGATCGGTGAGACCACCGTCGAGAACGGCGAGTGGAGTGTCGCCTTCGAGGACGGCCTGAAGGCGGGCGACTACACGCTGCGCGCTGTGCAGACCGTCAACGAGCAGTCCAATGAGGCCGGTGTCAGCTTCGCCCTCCTCGAGGACGCAGCCGCCCCCGGCCCGGGCGATGACCTCCCGCGGACCGGTATCGCAGCGATGCTGCCGTACATCCTCGGTGGCGCAGCGTTGCTGGCCGCCGGTGGAGCCGCGATGGAGATCCGTCGCCGCCGCGGTCTGGGCGATATCGCCTGATCCGGTAGCCGATTGAGCACGAAGGCCGTGCGTCCTCCGGGGCGCACGGCCTTCGCGCTGTCCGGGCGGGCGTCACCTGTGCCATGACCGGTGAGCGACTAGCCTGGTGAGGTGAGTGACCATGAGCCGATCCTGGTGTCGCTGTCGACATCGTCGGTCTATCCCGACTCCACCGCCGCGGGGTTCGACGCTGCCAAGCGGCTGGGATACGACGCCGTGGAGGTCATGGTCGGGATCGACGAGATCAGCACCGACATCCCCACCGTCCAGGCACTCAGCGTCGAGCACGACATCCCCATCGCCTCCATCCACGCCCCCTGTCTGCTGCTGACTCAGCGGGTCTGGGGACTCGATCCGTGGGGCAAACTCCACCGCAGCGCGGAGATGGCCCTCGAGGTCGGCGCCGAGGTCGTCGTGGTGCATCCGCCGTTCCGCTGGCAGCGCGACTATGCCCGCGGATTCGTCGACGGCATCCGCGAGCTCGAGGAGAAGTACGAGCTCGTCTTCGCCGTGGAGAACATGTACCCGTGGCGCAGCGGCAAGCGCGAGTTCCAGGCCTACGCGCCCGGATGGGACCCCCGGCTGCACGACTACGCCCACGTCACCCTCGATCTGTCGCACAGCGCGACCGCGCACGCCGACCCCCTGGCGATGGCTCGCGAGCTGGGACCTCGGCTCCGGCACATCCACCTCGCCGACGGCAGCGGCTCGGGCAAGGACGAGCACCTGGTGCCCGGACGCGGCGGCCAGCCCTGCGCGCAGCTGCTGGAGGAACTGGCCACCAGCGGCTTCGACGGGCAGGTCGTGGTGGAGATCAATACCCGCAAGGCCGCCGATGCCGAAGCCCGCGATAACGACCTCCTGGAGGCCCTCGCCTTCGCCCGTCTGCACGCCGCCGCCTTGCCCTCCTGACCGGTCGTGCGGGACGTGATACTAGTCTCAGAGCATGAGCGAGCGCAGCGAGCGACCGTTGGAGTCCACCATGAGCGAGCGCACGTCTGGACTACGCATCTCCGTGATCGGCGGAGGCGTGATGGGCGAGACCCTCATCGCCGCCTGGCGCGCTGCCGGGATCGACCAGATCACCGTCAGCGAGCCGCGGGCCGAGCGCGCCGGGGAACTCGCTGAGCGCTACGACATCACCAGTGCCGACGCCGAGACCGCGGTGACCGGGGCGAATGTGGTCGTGCTGGCGGTCAAGCCGCATCACATCACCGACGTGGCCGAGCAGATCGCCGGCTCGGTCCGCTCCGATGCCGTCGTGGTCTCCGTGGCCGCCGGTGTCACCACCGCCACGATGGAGGGCCGCCTGCCGGACGGGATCGCCGTGGTCCGCGCGATGCCCAATACCCCGGCGGTGATCGGTCAGGGCATGTTCGGCGTCTCGCCAGGATCCAGTGTGAGCTCCGAGCAGCTCGACATCGTCGTCGAACTGCTGCAGGGGGCCGGCGAGGTCGCGGTCGTCGATGAGAGCCAGCAGGACGCCGTCACGGCCGTCTCCGGCTCCGGGCCGGCGTATGTCTTCTACCTCGCCGAGGCGATGATCGACGGAGGCGTCGCAGCCGGACTCGATGAGGCGACCGCCCGGCAGCTCGCCCAGCAGACCCTCGTCGGCGCATCGGCGCTGCTGGCGGACAGCGAGGAGTCGCCGGCCGAGCTACGCCGACGGGTCACCTCGCCGAACGGCACCACCCACGCCGCCATCACGACCTTCGACGAGCAGGGGGCTGGCGACGCGCTGCGTGCCGGTGTCGCCGCCTGCGCCGCTCGCGCGCACGAGCTGTCCCAGGACGGATCATGAGCGAGCGCAGCGAGCGACCGTCGGGCGGCATCTCATGCCGTCGCCGGCCTATCGTGGGTTTTCAGGCGGTGGCGGCATGAGCGAGGAGTCGGATCGGGCCGCCGTCGTCTTCGATGAGCGGCTGACCGACTACGACTTCGGCCCCTCCCACCCGATGGCGCCCGTGCGGGTGAAGCTCACCATGCGGCTGGCCGAGGAGCTCGGAGTGCTGGACCACCTCGACATCGTCGGGGCGAGCGCCTGCACCGAGGACCAGCTCGCGGAGGTGCACACGCCGCAGTACATCGAGAAGGTCCTCAAGCTCAGCAAGCATCCCACCCATGCCGACCCGTCGATCGGCCTCGGCACCGAGGACAATCCGCTGTTCGCCGGCATGCACGAGGCCAGCTCGCTCATCGCCGGAGCCAGCGCCGAGGCGGCGCGGCTGGTGTGGACCGGTGAACGCCGTCGTGCCATCAATGTCAGCGGCGGCCTGCACCATGCGATGCCGGGGCGGGCGAGCGGCTTCTGCATCTACAACGACGTGGCGGTCGGCATCCGCTGGCTGCTCGACCACGGTGCCACCAAGATCGTCTACATCGACGTCGACGCCCACCACGGCGACGGCGTGCAGGCCATGTTCTACCACGATCCCCGGGTGCTGACGATCTCGCTGCACGAGTCACCGCAGACGCTCTTCCCCGGGACCGGCTACTCGACCGAGATCGGCGCCAAGGGCGCCGAGGGGTCGGCCGTCAACGTCCCGCTGCCGCCGGGCACCTCCGATGCCGGCTGGCTGCGCGCCTTCCACGCGGTCGTCCCGGCGATCGTCCGAGAGTTCGGGCCGGAGATCATCGTCAGCCAGCACGGCTGCGACTCGCACATGGACGACCCCCTGACGAATCTGATGCTCAGCGTCGACGGGCAGCGCGCCTCCTATCTCGCCGTGCGGGATCTCGCCGACGAGGTCACCGGCGGCAAGTGGATCGCGACGGGCGGCGGCGGCTACGCCGTCATCGATGTCGTGCCGCGCGCCTGGGCCCACCTGCTGTCGATCGTCGCGGGACACGAGATCGACCCCTCCACGGCCACCCCGGAGCACTGGCGGTCCGAGGTCGAGGGTCTGCGCGGTCAGCCGGCGCCGGCCCGGATGACCGACGGACGACGTGCGGCGTTCCGTCCCTGGGAGGACGGCTATGACCCCGCCAGCTGGCTGGATCGTTCCATCAACGCGACTCGCACCGAGGTCTTCCCGCTGCTGGGCCTCGATCCTTCGTACTGAACGGCGTCCCAGATGAGACGTTCGGTTTAACGCCGGGCACTTTCTCCACTAGGCTCGACCCACCCCCTCACGAGGATGGTGTCCGATGGCACAAGAGCCGAAGTTCCTGACGGTGGCCGAGGTCGCCGAGCAGATGCGTGTCTCCAAGATGACGGTCTACCGCCTCGTCCACTCCGGCGAGCTCGCCGCGGTACGTGTCGGACGCTCCTTCCGAGTGACCGAGCAGGCGCTGCGCGACTATCTGGAGAAGTCCTTCTATCAGGCCGGATGAGGGGAGCTTGCCGGTGCGTCGTATCCTGAAGCGATCGTTCTTTTCCCAACCGACCAAAGGTGAATCGTGGGTTCTGTCATCAAGAAGCGCCGCA
>JAEZEJ010000003.1 GCA_023417775.1 Actinomycetes bacterium
CTTTCACCTCAACGGTTTTCAAGACCGCCGCATTCGACCGCTCTGCCATCTCTCCGGCGCAAAAGTAGGGGTTGAACACCTTTCTCCAAAATAAGTTTGTTGCGACAATTACCTCGCTGAATTGATATTACAAATAGATTTAATTTAGATGCAACTTATTCCGTTATTTCACACGACTATTCCCCCATTTTATCACCTCTCACCTTTCACCTCACCTTCGACCCCCTCAGAAACTTTCCCGCTGTCGTAAATGAGCCGTAATATTGAAAAACCATGAGTGAAATCGTTATACAACAATTAATCGCCTTTCCGAGTCATGCACCGTCTTCGAATGAATTTTGGCTCAACCATCCACAGCGGTTATACCAGTTGACACCTGAAGAAGCGGATCACCTCACACAAATTCTTACGGACTCGATGGATGATCTTGCTGCAATGATGGCCGATGAAGCCGGCGGAAGCATTTCAGCCAAATTCATGAAAGAACAGCTTCTTCGCCCTTTTGAGTATGCTTTCGATAAAGGATTTGAGATAGTTTATAAAATCCGTAGTGATTCCGACGAGCCTGTGGAATTTAACCCGGATGACATTGACGACGAACGGGGAAATAACTTGCCGGAACATATGCAGCTTAACATGGGATCAGCACTTCCAACTGTGGCCATGATCTTTGAGGAAACAATTGATTTCGCCGACCAGGAAGCGACTTCACTCCTGGATATTGAAGAACTTTTCAAAAGCATACTCACGGGAGGTATGTTCCTGGGTATAGAATTCTGTCTGCGGCAGCACCTGCCTCACTGAACAGCGATCAACCTTATGGCACGGACTTCAGCAACGTTGTTTTTTTGAACGTTAAGTGCCCGGATCGTTACGCGTTGTTTTCCACCCTTAACATGAAACGTTCCCACCTGCATACGCCCCCATTTGTCTAATTCATACGCTTCTTTCCTCGGCACCCGGTCGGGACTCGCAATTTGTTTTCCCTCGAATCCTTTGTCGATTACAGTTTCCTTCTTCTCACTTCCAATGCTGCACACAATGCGGGAGCCAACGTCACCTTTCGCGCACTGGTAATCGATCTCCACGTTATATTTACCCGTGTTCTTACAATCTATTTCCCAATAAACACTGTCATCGGTGGTGTTCCACTCAGCAATCCAGTCGTGCGCCCATCCATGTCCCTCTTTAAATTTTATTCCCGGCGTCAGCGTTGCCTCATATGCAGGCAGAATAACTCCTTTCGCTGAAAGAATAACCGGCCTCTGATAATTTAATTGTGCAGCCGCATCGTTGAACCATCTCTTGTAATCATCAACGTATTGCTGGGTCAGCTCACTTTTTACCGTTGACAGGTCGGATGTTTCCGCCGGATCCTCATTCAAATCGTACAACTGGGGCTTACCGTTTTCGTACACAAACCGGTAGCGGTTGTTCCTGAAGCTTCCCGAATTCAGACCCGCAGGAACCTCCATAAAATTTACATGGGTATAGAGATTTCGGTTGCGATCAAAACTATCGCGACGGTTGAAGATTAATGGTGCCATGCTGAGGCCTGCTATCGGGCGGCCTGGTATAGCCTTGAGTTTACACATGTCTGCCAATGTTGGATACAGGTCGATGTGTGCCACCGGGGTTTCTTCCAACCCCGGAACAACCTGATTTTTCCAGCGGATGAAAAAAGGAACCCGTACGCCGCCTTCATGCACACTTCCCTTTACACCTCTCATATTTCCATTAAACCGGTTTCCGTTCGGACCATTGTCTGATAAAAAAATGACGATCGTGTTCTCGTCCAATCCGGATTTCTCCAGGAATTGCAGCAGTCTGCCAATATTCCCGTCCATATTATCTACCATGCCATAAATCGCTGCCAGTTCATTGTTCAATCCTTTTCTTTTATACTTGTCAAAATACTTGTCGGCTACCTGGTGCGGTGAATGTGGTGCGTTGAAGGGGATGTAGCAGAAAAAGGGTTTATTCCTGTTCGTGTTGATAAACTGTAGTGCCGCGTCGGTTAACACATCTGTGATGTATCCTTTCGTTTTTACCTGGTCATTGTTCCGGTCGAGCGTAGCATCGAAATAATTGGATAAATGACCCGCACAAAATCCAAGGAACTCGTCGAAACCCTGGTCGTTCGGGCGGTGCGGATAGTGTTCGCCGTTGTGCCATTTACCAAATATTCCTGTTGTATACCCGTTAGCTTTGAATAATTCTGCGAGCGTTGTTTCTTCCGAATCCATTATTTCCAGTCCTCTTGAAACCGACACCACACCAGTGCTCAGATGGTACCTTCCTGTTAAGATGCTGGCGCGCGACGGTGCGCATAAAGGACTCACATAATAATGCGAGAATTCTTTACCGTTTTTCGCGAGTCGGTCGAGGTGTGGTGTCTCTACAAGGGGATTCTTGTGAAGGCCCATGTCTCCCCAACCCATGTCGTCGGCCACGATGAGGATCACATTCGGACGCTCCTGGGCGGAAGATGAAAGTGGAATAAAAAAAATAATTGCTGCAAGAAGAAACATTACCGGGAATCGCACATTAACAACCATAAGACAATCGTTGAGCATTTGGTGCGGAAGTTAAGGAATTCGGGATGCTATTCCTTAGTTGCATTCATAGCGCGCTGTCATCCCTCCTATTTTCGCCGGAAGTCCATCTTCATTTATTTGAGCGCCGGTAATGCTGTTCCTGCTATGATTTTTATACACAATCTGCCACGCCGGGTGCAGACTGTATAAGCTCGGATTGTCGCTGTATTGAATCAAACCTCCATAACCCGGGTTTGATGGATGCTCCTGCCTGTTTCCGCGGATATCATAGTAGTACCTGTATATTACATCCGGGTAGGGGCCGGGATTTTCTTCCGGAATTACAAACTGAAAATCTCTCTGCGTCATATTAACCAGCCGTCCCTGCTCGTCATACTCAAGGTCTTCCACCCAGCTTGAATACAGTGAAACAACGGTGTCTCTCACGGGAAGATTTGAATTTCCTTCATAGACATAATACAC
>JAEZEJ010000054.1 GCA_023417775.1 Actinomycetes bacterium
AAGACTGAGCGTCCGCCGCTGCGGTTTTTAGCGCTTTACACGCGTGGAGAATATGCTAACTCCCGCTCTACGGATTGCCCTTGTAGCTCAGTTGGTAGAGCACCTGATTTGTAATCAGGGGGTCGCGAGTTCGAACCTTGCCGGGGGCACCAGTATTTTCAAGAAGTTAGCCTGATTTTCTACTTTTCATTTTGTCTCAGGGGTAACGCCTGGGGTAACAAAAGCAGAAAACCCGCCACGGCGGGCGGGTTCCTGATGCTTGGTAGGCGGTTGGATCACGCCGACTTTTCCAGATCCTCCGAAAGCCTGTCAAGTTCGCGATGCGCGATCCGGGAAATGGCGTGCAGCTTCTCCAGATCCTTCGCGAACTCTGCCGGTCGTTGCATTTCGTTGAGGATGCTATCCGCCACATCGAGGAGGTTTCCGACTCCCGGAGG
Source organism: Actinomycetes bacterium (assembly GCA_023417775.1). Classification (GTDB taxonomy): domain Bacteria; phylum Actinomycetota; class Actinomycetes; order Propionibacteriales; family Nocardioidaceae; genus Aeromicrobium. The sequence goes on from JAEZEJ010000054.1 coordinate 438, forward strand.
GCATAGGCGATATCTACGAGCGAGGGGTTCATGCCAGTTCCTCCGCTACCGTGAGGGTGTCGCGCATGATCCGCGTCATGAGGCCAAGCGAGCCGCCGACCTCGGGCCCGAACAGATCGAACAGCGCGGGGTGGATGAGAGACAAGGCCTGCGCCTTGATCTTGATCCCCTGCAGGGTGAAGACTTCCGCCGCGGCGATATCGTCCGCAATTGCATGGATGCGTTCCTTCGCTGCCTCGATGCGCCGCTCTGCCTGCGGGACGCCTGCCTCGGTGCGAAGGCGTGCGGTTTCCGCCTCGTAATGCTTCGCCATCGGAATGGCGCGCTGGACCTCGGCAAGTTGCGCTTCATGCCGCTGGGTGTTGCGGGCGAGTGAGGCTTCCGTTCGCCCCTTTGGAGGGCGGCTGTTCAACCGTGCAAGTTGCGCCTCCAGATCCTTGGATGTCTCGACCGAAAAGCAGGTGACCGGAAGCGCCCGGGCGAGTGCCCGCCATTCGGAAACATCAGCCGTGTCGCGCATGATCGGGCGCCCGATGATGTCAGACTCGGCCTTGCCTTCAAGCCGGCCCAAGCGTCCGTCTGCACGGGGAATGCCAAGAATTTCTTCCGGGGCCAACGGCCAGCGGTGCTTCCATTCATCGGCCAGCCATTCAAGCGCGGTCTTCGCGTCCACAAGCTCGGCGTGAGCCTGACGCAGCCGGTCATAGGCCACGAATATTTGCGGGTTCTCGATCGAGCCGGGGGCTGCGGTGATTGCCGGGAGGGCGTGGGCCTCCGGAGCGACGGCGGCGGCCGCGGATGCGGAGCCAAGGCCAATCAGCAGGGCGCGGCGGGAGAGGGCATTGTCAGCGGTTGCGGTTGCGGTCATATTATTGCGGGCCATTTTCGTGTTCCTTCCTAAGGGGTGCTCGTTGTGGTTGGGATCGGGAAGGGTTGGCGCTCTTTCCGATCCGCTCTCCTCGGCGGGTGTTATCCAAGTATCTTGTAGAAGCGGTCCTGCAGCTCCTCAGCGCGGTGGGTCACATCGTTCCACGCGAACGAGAGCTTCCGCATCTCGCCGCTGCCCAGCCGCACCGTAAGGACGGGCCCGCAGACGCTTCCTGTCTCATAATCCTTGATGTTGCCCTCCAGCATGTCGTTGAGAATCTGCACCATGTTCGTCAGGTTGCAGATGTCGTTCTCAAGGTATGCAAACTTCTGCGGCTGATTCTCCTTTGTGTTTGTCATCGTTTACTCTCCTCGGTGCTTGGGGCGGGGTCTGATTGATCCGCTCCGGCTCTTATTTGGCACTTTTCAGGCCGTATGAAATCTCATATAGTCTGTTTAACGAGTGGTCAACACATTATGGCCCATATATGAGCTATAAAGTGTCACTGTAACGGAGAGCGTAATGATTTCGGCGGCGCAGATAAGAGCAGCAAGAGCCCTGGTCGGGTGGTCACAGCAGGATCTCGAACGGGAGAGCAAGGTTTCCCTGACGACCATCAAGCGAATGGAGAACGTAGGCCCGGGACGGAGTTCCCTGGCGAACGTGGAGGCGGTCAAGCGGGCGTTGGAAAGTGCCGGTGTCCTATTCATCCCGGAAAATGGCGGCGGGGCTGGCGTCCGGCTGCGGGAAGCGAATCAGCGGGGCGGGGAATGAGTGTTCTGGTGATGTTCTCCTGCGCTCTGCTCCAGCTTTTCCACAGGGTACGGCTGTAAGCTGCGGAAATTATTTAGGAAAAAAATCTATCCGCGGGGGCTGTGGATAGAGTGCATGGCGGGATTAACGTTTGCGAAACCATCCCGCAATCAGTAAACTGAACAGGTCTGAACGGCATTGAACCGCAACGTTGTCAAGAGGATATTAGGAATGACTTATCTAACTGCGGCGCATATCTGCGACCGATACAAAATCTCGGCAACCTCCCTTTGGAGGTACGAGCGCGACCCAAGCCTGGGCTTCCCAAAGCCCTTCGTGGTCAAGCGGCGCAAGCTGTACGACGAGGCGGCGGTTGAAGAGTGGGAGCGCAAGCGCTCCGGCAAGGAGGCCGCATGAACAGGGCCTCAAAAAACAGAAGGCAGCATGGGTGCAAGCCGGCAAGCATCGACACCCACGCTGCCCGATCTGAAGACGCGGTTTCCCTGCGTCCTCCCCTCTACATCAACAGCAAAAGGATCACTGCCGATGCACAGGACAGCTAGAGCACAAATTTCCGGACGAATCCAGCTTTTAGAGGACGGCGATCCCAAGGGATTGCCTATCACCGTAGTCGGTCGCGACTGGTGGGCTCTGCAGGAGCTTATCAGGGCCGGTGAACGAGGCTGCACGCCGATCAGCAACCCCGCCCCCCGTTGGGGACATTACGTTTGGAAGCTCCGCCAGGCGGGCGTCGATGTGGAAACGGTCCACGAGAAACACGGTGGGCGCTTTCCGGGGCATCATGCACGGTACGTGCTGCGCTCCAGGCTGGTCGTCCTCGAAGACGTGAGGGCTGCAGCGTGACGGATGCGGACGAGAAGATCAACCGCGCCGCTCTCTGGCTGGCTTCGCAGACGGTGGCTCAACCGCACGTCATTCACACACTTCGCGAGAAGTTCGACATCACCGCTGTGCAGGCCGCTAAGGCTTGCACGGTGGCGAACTCGTTCCGCGGGAGGGCATCTGTTGAGTAACAGGACTATCAGGCGCTCGCCCCCTGGGGAGCATTTCACGAAACTTCTACGCCATACGATGGAGGAGCCTGCATGGCGGGCGCTTTCAACGACTGCGCAGGCTCTGTATCCGTGGCTCAAGCTTGAATGGCGCGGGCCTGATGCCAACAACAACGGCAAGATCAGGTTGAGCGTCAGGCAGGCCGCAGCGAGGCTGGGGGTTCGTCCGGATACCGCCGCAGAGGCCTTCCGGGATCTACAGCGCAAGGGGTTTATCTTCCAGACGGAGGCGGCGAGCCTAGGTGTGGACGGCGAGGCCAAATCGCCGGCCTATGAACTGACGGAGCTTAAGATGCCGGGAGCCGAGCGAGACGGTCGGAAGATCTACCGCAACTGGACACCCGAGGAGGAGTTCCCGGTTATCTCGGCAAATGCCAACAACCCCAAAGGCAAGAACGGGGCAAGATTGAAAACCCGTCACGCTTTTCGTGACGTCCCTGTCACGGAAAACATGACGAAGTTGGAGGCTGTGTCATGAAAACCGTGACGGCCTGTCCCAAAACCCGTGACGGATTAGACATCCAGGCGAGTACGTTCGTCATGATTATCGTGACATCCTTATTCTACCATAGGCGAGGCGATCGGTTAAGCAGCAAGTCGTTCATTTTTCCCCGATAGCAGATGGCCTGCGGTGACTTTCTTTTTGTGGGTGAGTTATCGGTAGACTGATGTGCGCTTAACTGGGACTGCAAATGGGGAAAACCCGCGCGGAATTCATTCTGGCCGCTTGCCTCCTCCTCTTTCAAAGCGCGGCAAAGGCCGAAGCTGTCGAGGTGGAGAGCTTCGGCTTCCCCTACGCTCCCGGGCGCTTCGAGAGGTTCAACGATGTCATGCCTTCGGAACTTGGTGCCGGTACGACCGCTGCGATCAAGGAGCGCTATC
>JAEZEJ010000062.1 GCA_023417775.1 Actinomycetes bacterium
GCCGGATCTCAGCGACCATCCGGACCGCCCGCTCACGCAGCTCGGCCGGGTACCTCTTCGACGTACTCCCTGACATGACTCCATCCTTCCCAAGGAACGGAGTCTCCGGACTCGCCGGGGCGGTTCAGTTTGGCTCGTGCGGGTGGGTTGCGACGCCCCGCGGCGGTCCCGAATCCCTTCGCGCACCTAGACCTAGTCGACCTCTGCGCCTCAAACTGGACCAAGTTGAGATCGCTCACGGCCATGAGCCCGATTTCTGCTAGTCGACCGTACAAGGGACGCCGGCAAGATCTGCGATCCCTACGGTTCGCCGGGGGCAACGATCGGTTCGATCGCGTTCGCCTGACGCGTGGCGCCACGTACACCCTGCAGACAGACATCAGCAATTTCTATCCCAGCATCTATACCCACGCCGTCGACTGGGCGATCAGAGGAAAGCCTGCCGCTAAGCGCGACAGGTCGTTGCGCTCCGCGGGCGCAAAGATCGACAAGGCTCTCCGCGATCAGAGCGAAGGGCAAACTACGGGCATATGCATCGGCCCGGATACATCCTGGCTTGTCGGCGAAGTGCTGTTAGCGAAGATCGATGCCGCGCTGTGCGAGACACTTCCCCGCGCTGTCCGCCATACTCACCGCTGGTACGACGACCTCACCTTCTACGCGAGTTCACACGGTGAGGCAGAGCAAGCGTTGGCGACCTACGAGCGCTTGCTCATAGACTATGAGCTGTCTCTAAATCCGGCGAAGACCGCGATCTCCCACGGAATCCGGCTCCATGACAATTCGTGGCTGATCCAAATGCGCCAGGCCCGCTACCGTGATGACAGCCCAACCCACCTTGCTGGGGACGTTATCGACCTGTTCACAATGGCATTTGAGACCGCATCGCAAGATGCGAGCATAGGTGCCATCAGTTATGCGATCAAGCGCTGTAACCCTTTCCCGGGGGGCTCTGCTTGGCGGACGTATCAACAGCTCCTACTTACCTCGGCCACGCTCGAACCAAGCTGTCTACCGCACGTGCGCGACGTCTTGCTCTTCGCCGATGAAGTGGGACTTCCGCTAGACCGCAGTGGCATTGCTGAGTCCATGAATCAAGTATGCGCATCACACGCCTCGCAGAATCACGGTTTTGAAGTGGCCTGGGCGCTATCGATCCTTCGCGAGCTGGCGCTGCCCGTGGACTCTTCCTCCGGAAAGCGAGTGGTGAGCATGTCAGATAATTTCTCTCTTTTGCTGCTTCTAGATGCATGGTCAAACTCTAAGCACCTGCGCAGATCCGTCGATGTGAACGAGGTCGTGAAGCGGGCGGAGGCCTCGACAGCCCTGATGACTGAAGATTGGCTGCTTGCCTACGAAGCGCGAAGCCGCAAGTGGTGTCGGCCGGTCGGGTGGAGAGCCGCGCCGGCGTGGAGAGAATTACGAGACGCTCGAGTCCGTTTCTTGACGCTTACAGTCTCTACAAGGCGTCCGAGGATCCGGCGAGTGAGGCCCGCCTTTTTGCCGACCTGGCCCTACTCGTGATGTCACCTCGGGCTCGCTGAACAGGCGTGTTCTGGAACGAACGTCACGGCGCGTCATTCCGCCGGCTCTGGGTCACCTCCATGACTGACTCGCCGCGAGTCGCAACCCATCGTTACGAGATCTGACCCCACGGGTTGAGACAGGCGACCCCGAGCGGTTCGAAGTGCCGGGTGTTACGGGTGACGACGGTCATCTCGGAGGCTTGGGCGACAGCAGCGATGAGTGCGTCGTCGAGTGGAGCGTGTTCGGGGACTCGGTAGGTAGCCAGGATCCGAGCAGCCGGGAGGTCGAATGGCAGCACCCGGTCGGCGAACGCCGGCAGAACGTAGTCTTCGAACCACCGGCGCAGGACCTCACCTTGGAGTGGGTCAGACCGTTCCTTCGCGCCCACCCCGCGTTCGATCTCGGCGATCGTCGGTGCCGTCACGAACTGATCCATGACAGGCACCGATGCCACCCAAGCTTCTACGCGTGGGTTGCGCCCCCGGACCCGCAGGGCAGAGACCACATTGGTGTCCAATACGTACTGCATCAGCCGAGTCACAGATCAGGCGTACGAGCCGTCAGGCCGAGGCGCTCCGGCTCGAACTCGATGTCCGCCCCTTCGTCGGTGCCGAGTAGGTCCACGAGAGTGACCGGGTCACGTTCGAGAGCGTCAGCGAGGATCTCCCGCGCTTCGGCCTCGACGGAGCGACGGTGCTGCTTGGCACGCGTCTTGAGAGCGGCCTTGGTTCCCGCAGGAAGGTTGCGAATCAGGATTTGCTCCATACTGATCACCTCCGATATCGACTTCATGATATCACCAGAAGTGAGCAGCTTCTGTTTACAGGCCGAGGTCACGGCTGGTGCTGGTCGCGAGTGCCTCAGCGGGCCGGATGTAGTGGTTAAGCAGCGCGCCAAGGTCGCGGTGTCTCGTCTGCGCGGCGATCCGGTCGATCAACGCGCCGTTCACAGCGGCGGTGGTGGCGTGGCCGGCGCGCAGTGAGTGGCCTGTGACCGGGACGCAGTCGAACCCTGCGGCACAGGCGCGTGCCTGACTACGGCGGGGCTGAGCTGAAGGCCACGACCTCTGGCTCAGGCGGTTGGGAGACACGCATTACGATGCCACGACACGCCGACACAGGCTAGAAGCCGTACCGTTAGACCGGCGCTGACCTTACGCCCCGGGTGGCGTGTAGCAATCTCGAACCGGTCGAGCTAGCTATCGACCTGATTCCTTACGTCTGAGCGTGTCGGTAGCCGCCGATCCGCCTCCTACTCGCCCAAACCAGTCTTTGACGGCTCACCGTCAAGTGTCTCGACGCTCGACCAAGATCATCATGCCGCGCCGTTTCGACATCATTCTCGAGATGCGTGGCTTGGCATGCCGGATCGGCAGTGAAGCGTGCGCTGATTCAACTGATGGAATTCTCCTGGCCGGCAGTACGGTCGAAGGCGGCGCCGATTTCCGCGTAGGCCGCGTCGTCATACGCTGGCGGACCATCAGTGGCCATCACCGTGGTGTCCCAAAGTCGGCCGCCATCAGGACGCGGCGTCAGAAGCACGGCGACTGTCCACGGGTAGATGGGACCCGTGGCACGCGACTGTTTGAGAAAGGTCTGGCGACGGTGGAGAACCCACGCCTCGAAGACTTGACGGTGATACCCAGTGAGATGTGAGTACACGCTGAACGAGAGTTGCAACTTCCCGCCGTCGATAAACGTGACGCGGTGCTGGGCACGCGACATATCGACGGGCGCGAGGGAGCAGTAGTCGATGCGGCGGAGCAAGATCCGGCCGAGTTCGGCGCGCTGGCCGACCCAGGTCTGGTCGATCAACGACAGGACGTCGAGTCGGGTGAGCTCCTCGCCGACGAAGTCGGTGGCCGCAAGGTCCATCAGGATGCGGCGGAACACCGAGTGCCCGACCATATCGGCCGCGTTCGCTGGGTCGCGAAGCAATGTGGGGCCGCTGACCTGGCTGGCGCCCACGTCCAGCATCCACGGCTCTATCGGGGTCGGGGTAGCACGTTCGTCTCTGTCGGCGAGGTCGAAGTAGCGGGCCACTTCGGTACCAAGTTCGATCCGGTCATCATCCGCGACGCGGTGCGCGTACTCGATCACCGCTGTGACGGAACGGAGCTGATCCCACAGGAAGTCCCAGTCGCGACGAGTGACGATGAGTCCTTTGAGCTCTGGCTCGCGGTCAGGGATCACGCCGGACGGAGGGTTGGGGTGGTCGAGAATGACGACCGGCGCCCACTCGATCTCTCCCGAGAGAGGGACATCACGGTTACGGAAGTTCGTCAGCGTAAGATCGCACTGATTAAACGTCCGGATCGTGCCGTGGGCCTGTCGTAGCGCTTCGCCAGCCTTCTTCTGGAGCCAGCTCGCTTCCCGGTCAGCATTCTGAGTCGCTCCATCACGAGCCTTCACCTGAAGGGTGATGCCGCGGCGGCCGCTAATGAGGGTGCCGTCGCCGATCTCACGGAATCCCGACCCCTTGGGAACAGTGAGCGGGTGGAACACGAAGTCCGGGAGACCCCAATGTGCTGCGGCCTCAAGGGCTGCAAGCTCGGTGCCGGCGCCCAGCGGCATCGACGGATCGGGTGGTGTCGCCTCCGAAATCTCGCGTCCGACGACACGTCCGTCCTCGAAGCGTAGCAACGTATAGGTTCCGTCGTCTGTACGGATACTTCCCAGGTTCAGATCGGATTCGGCGAGAGTCTGAACGACCTCCGCCTCCTGCTCCTCCGAGTCGAACTCGACTGGTTTCCAGATAGCCGCGGGCGCGACCGGTGCGACATCATCGATACGCCCGAACCGCTGGATGAACGTCGGGGTGCTCACCGATCGTTCGAGCGCCTCGATGAGGTGCCTGGCAATAACGAGAATGCGTGCGGTACGGGCCTGGAGGTTGTCATCGAGCTCGGTTGGCCAGGGCGGCGTCGCGATAATCGGGTCGAGCGCCACGTTCGGCCGAATCTGCACGCTGGGCGCGGCCTCAGGTGGATCAACGCGAAATGTGATCAACGGCCGCGGCTCCGCGAGCGGTCCGTCCGGTTCGGTGTCGAACGACAACAGGCAGGCGCCCTCTGGCGTCTGGACCTCGGGACCTGTATGGGTGGCCCAGCCACAGATCAGGGATTCTCCTCGATCGAGCCGATCCAGAGCGCTCGCGAAGTGTTGCATCTGAGTCCCGATGAGGTCGGCCGATTCGTTGCCGTGCGCGCACGGCTGGAACTTCTCCAGCAGGCGCAACTGGTCGGGCCGCAGCGCCAATAACTGGCCGTCGGGTATGAGAGCGGTGAACTCGGCGACAGTCGTGGCCAGTGGCATCGTGTGGAGGGTCGGGTCGACAGGGCCGAACGAAGTACACCCAGTGGTCGCTGTCGCGTGAACGGCAAGGTCCATCGCGGATTTCACTGATCTCAGGAAAACAGCCGCGTGCTCCTCCAACTGCTCACCGGCCACCTCCATCACATGGCTAGCTGCACGCAGCTCGCCAATGCCATCCGCCTCTGTGAGCACCCAAGCCTCGAATGCCTCGTCAGGATTGATCGCATTCCACGCCGCGATGAGGGCGGTGCGCGCTTGTTCCGCCGTCTCCAACCGCCCACGCGCAGGGGCGTACTGCTCCAACATGGCGGGCGGCATGCGAGATCTCACGTCAGCGAGAGTAGACGAGGTCACTGACACCCGACTGCCTGACGATGGTGCCGTCAGAAAAGCCGACTCCGGAGGTGTCGTTGTCCGACGACCTCGGAGGAGACGGGGTCGTCGAGTTCGAGCGCACGGTGGACCTGCCGGATCACGCTGCAGGACATGTCGAGGGTGGACATCGTCCGGCCGGCTTCGGCGCGTTCGGTCAGGTACGCGCAGAGAGCGAGGGGGTCGGCGGGTAGCGCCGTGGTGTCGCGCGTGGCACACCAGCGTTCCCAGTGTCCCCAGTTCAGTGCGTAGACGTGCCTGGTCGACTCCGTGCGGGCGGCGGCGATGGCCGCCGAGATCCGTGCCACGTCCTCCTCGGTCAGTCCGGCCGGGAGGGTGGACACGACGGAGGTCTGCGTGGCGAGGCGGGCGGCGGCTTGCGGCAGCGCCGCGGTCATGGGATGGCTCATGACGGTGTTAGTACGATACGAGGCACCCTCACTGTTCATGAGGGTGCCTCGTATGCGGTCGTACCACCGGGGCCACGGCACAAAACGCCGAGTTTTCACACCAAAGAGCCGGCAGACACGGGTGGGAGGAGGGACCGACGCATCTGCTCAAGCGACGCCACCGTTGACGTACAGCACTTGCGTCGCTCTGATCGGACTTGCGCATTGGAGAGGTTCGAGTGCGTGCAGCAGTCCCGCGCACCCATCCCGCTCGGCGCTGTCAGACCTGACATCGGACGAACGAGCAGGACCCCCACCATGCGGTACACCGTCATCAGCGGCTCACGCATGCGTTCACTCGTGGCGAGATCCCATTACTGCGGGACTAGACGATGAAGCTGGGTGACGTGGTCCGGATTGAGGTCCGCGACGGTACGAACACCAAGCAGCTTCATGGTGCGTTCGACATCGCAGCCGAGGATCTGGATAGCCCGGTCGACGCCGCGACGGCCACCGGCCATGAGCCCGTAGAGGTAAGCCCGTCCCACCAGCGTGAAGTCGGCCCCCAACGCGAGAGCCGCGACGATGTCCTGCCCGCTCATGATGCCGGTGTCGAGATGGATCTCGATGTCGCTTCCCACTGCCTTCTTGACAGCAGGGAGAAGGTGAAACGGGATGGGTGCCCGATCAAGCTGACGCCCACCATGATTGGAAAGAAGCACCGCGTCCACGCCGAGGTCAGCGCAGCGGCGAGCGTCATCGACCGACTGGATGCCCTTGACGACGATCTTGCCCGGCCATTGGTCCTTGATCCACGCCAGGTCGGCAAAGTCAACTGTCGGGTCGAACATCGTGTCCAGCAGCTCCGCGACAGTCCCGGACCAGCGGTCGAGCGAAGCGAACGCGAGCGGTTCGTTCGTGAGCAGGTTGATCCACCAGGCCGGCCGAGGAATCGCGTCCAACACCGTGCGGGGAGTGAGAGCCGGCGGGATGGTCATCCCGTTCCGGATATCGCGCAGCCGAGCACCGGCCACAGGGACATCAACCGTGACAAGGAGCGTGTCATAGCCAGCGGCGGCAGCTCGCTCGACCAGCGCCATCGACCGCGGTCGATCCTTCCACATATAGAGCTGAAACCACTTCCTCGTGCCCGGCGCATGCTCGGCAACGTCCTCGATGGAGCTGGTCCCCATGGTGGACAGAGTGAAGGGGATGCCTGCCGCACCGGCAGCCGCGGCGCCGGCGAGCTCGCCCTCCGTCTGCATCATGCGAGTGAACCCGGTCGGGGCGATACCGAAAGGGAGTGCTGCTCGCTCACCAAGCACGGTTACCCCGGTGTCGACCGACGAGACATCACGCAGAATCGCTGGGTGGAAGGTGATGTCGAGGAATGCCTGCCGGGCACGCGTGAGCGAGATCTCGGCATCCGCCGAACCGTCCGTGTAGTCGAAAGCCGCTTGAGGAGTGCGCCGCTGAGCGATAGCCCGCAGGTCATGGATCGTCAGCGCAGTCGCGAGCCTTCTCTCAGTCGGTTTCAAGATCGGGCGCTTGAACCTGAGCAGGGGCAGCAGGTCGCGAGGGCGCGGGAAAGAGCGCTTCCGGGTCGATGACATAGCAGTCCTCACAGAGACAACAGCAGTGGTAAGTCTTTGATCGCGCCGTCACCTCGTGATGGGCTCGAACTCGCTCTCGACGAAAGGCATCGCCTGACGGAGCAATCTCGAGATTCGTCCGGCGGCAGCAACGACTTGCTGGGCGTGACTCGTGATGTCACTGCCGTACAAGCTGCGGTAGCCGAACACCGTCAGGGCGAAGACGACCTTCCCATCGGGCCCGAAGACCGGTGCGCCGATATGACGGATCGCGTACATCCGGTCGGATCGAATCGTTTCGGGTTCGGTGTCCTCCGGGCGGAGTCCCGCGACGGCATCCTCGAGCGCCTGCAATTGATCTGGGGTGGGGTTGGCGACCGAGGCATTCGACACCGCGATGTCGAATGCCACCTGCCGGTCGCTCATGAGTCCCAACGACCAGCCGCGCTCACGTACCCGCTGAAGGATCGCGGCGGCTTCCTCAGGGTCCTCGAAGGTCTTGTTCGCCTGCGCCAGCCATTGGGTCGAAGCTGATTCGTCCCAAGCGACCAGGTATGAGCCGATGGGCGGCGCGAAGGGAACGCGCGCGCCGACACGCGAGGGCACTCCGTGCTCGCGGAAACTGTTGCCGACTGACGAAACGACCACCATCTCCCCGCCACGGCGCACCATCGCCAGGACCTCGAGATCGAGGGTGGTCGACAACTCCTCCATGACGGGTCGCGCCACGGATGTCATTTGCAAGGGTTCCAGGAGACCCGCCTCGTCCCAGGCCGCCATCGAGAGCGACGAGAAGCGACCATATCCGCCACGGAAGAAGAGCAGGGGGAGCTGGTCGGATCCACCCCGGAAGTCCAGCACCTCTCCGAGTACGAAATAGTGATCGCCCGCTTCGGAGACATCTCCCAGCCGGCACTCGATCCATGCCACTGCTCCCTCGAGCACGGGAGCACCGGTGTACTCGCCCGGATGCCATCTCAGCCCTGCGAACTTGTCCTGGCCTCGGGACGCGAACTGCCGACATACCGATGCTTGGTCTGCACTGAGGATGTTCACACAGAACTTCCCGGCGGAACGGATCTTCGGGAACGATGTCGATGACCTGTCCGGCAGGAAGCCGACCAGCGGTGGGTCCATCGAGACCGAGGTGAACGATCCCACGGTCATTCCGACGGGCTCGCCCTCGTCTCCGATCGCGGTCACGACCACGACGCCGGTGGGGAATCGTCCGAGTGTCTTGCGGAAATCAGTGGAGTCGAAGGCCAACCGTCGTGCACCCATCTCCACCCTCATTCCCGATCTTCGCCGGTGGGCACCGCGCGTGCAGCTACGCCCTCGTAGTTGACCTCGTCGTCGGTCGCCAGCAGGCGGAAGCCACGCGCCGTCTCCATCTCTTCGAGCACATGGGCGGACAAGCCTGCGGCGCGGGCGACGAAGTTGATGGCGCGGATGATCTCGGCCGGCATGCCGATGTCGATGGCGATACACGCGATGGCGCCGTCGACATTCATCGGGATGGGACGGCCCTTGCGTTCTTCGATCACGGTCTCCGCGGCGAGGCCCACCGCCAGCGCGTTCCCGTCGACGCCGAGTTCGAAGGCGTAGTCGATGAGCTCCTTGGCCCGCGGGTCTCCATCGGGATGCAGCGGCTGGCCGTAGCCCGGAATGCGCTCACCTCGGTCCTCGTAGTGCGTCACGAAGGCCGTTGCGGCCGCGATTGCTTCGTCGGACTTCTGGTCCACCTCACCCGAAAGGTCGGAGATGACACGCAGCAGGCCGTTGCCCATCTCAATGCCAACTCCTCCCTGGACGTCGCCGAATGTCAGAACTCCGGCTGCCACCGCGGCCTGCAACGGCGAACCACACGAGGCGACAGTCCGTGAGATCGCGGACGAAGGCGTGATGCCCCGGTCGCACGCCGAGATCATGACGGCGTTCAGAGCACGGCCCTGTGCCTGGGTGGGGAGTTCGCCCACGACCAGCAGATAGAAGACCGATGCGAAATCGGCCTCCTTGGCCAGATCCGACAAGCCGTAGCCCCTGATGCGCACGCCGGCGGCGGACGCATCCGTGATCTTGGTGTTCCAACGAGGTTCAACTGATGAAGTCATACCATTCCTTCGTGCGCGGTGATGTGGGATGTCGTGATGACGTGCTCAGGCCCGGAGACCGTCACCGAAGGCCACCGGATATGAACTCCAGTGCAACGGTCGCGTATGGGTCGTCGCAGCCACGGGGTCGCGGCTCGGATGCGGCTGCACCTGACGTTCCATCAGTGCGTGGAACATCGCGGGAACCAGTCCGTACGGGCGTCCTCGGCGGTTCTCGGGGCTCGCCATGATCCCGCCGGCCACCCGTTGGCCCATGCACTGGTGCATGCCGAGGCCGAAGCTCATCCCTACGGGCCGAGCACCCTTCGGTGCTTCGCGGTAGGGGTTGAACTGGTCCGCGTCCTCACCGAAGATTTCCTGGTCGTGATTCACCTTCGAGGTGTCGATATGTACCTTCTCGCCAGAATGGATCGTCACACCGCTTTGCGTCGTGAACGTCTCGGTCGCTTCGCGCAGCATGTCCGGCGACGGCGGATGCAGACGGAGCGACTCCATGACGAATCGCTGCGCCAGTCCCTTGTCCCGCGCGAGTTTCTCACGGTCCTCGGGGTGTGAGCGGAGCCAGTCGAATGTGAGGTGCACGGTCCGCAACAGGGTCGAGGTCGAGCTGTTGCTGCCGGCCATCACGTACACGGCGATCTCGTGCATCACGGTCTCCTGACTCAGCCCAGCACGATCACCACGGGCGAGCACGGCCATGAGGACATCCTGGTTGGATCGCGGATCATCGGGCCCGTCAAGACCCGCCAGGAGCTCGCGTCGGCGAGCGATCGAGGGCCGCAGGAACTCGTGGTCGAAGATCGTGAGTGCTTCGGCGGCATCACGGCGCACATGGTCGGGGTCCTGGGTCGTGTGGGCGATCATGAGGGCTTCGGCGAAGCGACGAATCAGCCGCGCCAGGGCTCGGATGTCGTCAACACCGCGGAGGTCGATCCCCGCCGCCATCGCTGCGGTGGTGATCATCCACTCGACGCCAGTCTCCGCCAGATCGGTCTCGCCACGTGCTACCGCCGCGTCCAGGATGAGGGGGACCGTCGTCGGGAAGACCTCGTTCTCGAACGTGGAGACTGCCTTGAGCGTAAAGACCGGCGCCTCGAGCTCGCGGCGCATGCGGTGTTCCTCACCGTGCAACGTCACCAAAGACCCGTCCATGAGATGCGATCCGTCGTACAGCGCCTGCCTCAGGCTGGGTTGCTGGAGCAGTTCCGAAGCTTCCTTCCACGTGTCGACCTTGCGCACCGTGAACTGGTTCGCGGTCGCCTCGTCCAAGGGGGTGCTCCCGCCGTGTCCAGTCGTCATGATCTCACTCCGTCGGTCACATTTACGAATGATCGTTCACCTCATGAAATACATCACAGGCCCCTTTGTCAACAGCCCCTCGCTTCCGTCCCGTCAACTCGACGGCACCCTTGACCCGATCCGGGCACCCCCCTACTCTGACGTTTACGATCGATCGTTTAGGAGAGTCGAATGTCACGACCGTTGACCGGTATCCGCGTGCTCGAAGTAGGCCAGTACATCGCCGCTCCCTACTGCGGGATGCTGCTGGCGGACCAAGGCGCTGAAGTGATCAAGGTCGAACGTGCAGGCGTTGGGGACCCTCGTCGTCACTACGATCCTCTGTACGAGAAGGACGGCCGCTCCATGAGCGGCGGTTTCATCGGCTACAACCGCAACAAGAAGAGTGTGTCGATCAATCTCTCCACCCCCGAAGGGGTCGAACTGTTTCGCGAGCTGGCGGACACCGCGGACGTCATCGTCGAGAATCTGCGTCCCGGAGCCATGTCCAAGTACGGCATCGATTACGAGGACCTGAAGAAGACCAATCCCGGCCTCGTCTATTGCGCCATCAGCGGCTTCGGTCGCATGGAGGGCCACGAGGGACCGCTGACCGGCCAGCGCGCCTTCGACGCGACTGTTCAGGCCATGTCCGGATTCGCCTCGGTCGTCGGCCACCCCGGCGGCGGCCCGACCCTGGGTTCGGCGGCGATGGCAGATATCTACACGGGCGTGTTCGGTGCGCTCGCCATAGGTTTCGCGCTCATCGGACGCCAGACGACCGGCCATGGCACGTTCATCGATCAAGCCATGTACGACACCATGGTGTCGCTCGTCGAACGCCCCATGCTGTTGCACTCGCTCACCGGATACGAACCGAAGCCGGGAATCGACCTCTACTCCCCCCTGGGCATCATCGAGGCGAAGGACGGCGCGGTCACGATGGTCGTCCCGACCGACGAGATGTGGAAGCGATTCTGCACCGCACTCGGCCGTGAAGACCTCCTCTCCGATCCCCGAGTCGCGACCACGCTCCAACGCGCCGAGCAGTTCCATCACGTGATCAAGCCCGAGGCCGAGAAATGGACGCTGCAGCACACGCGCGATGAGGTTGTCGAACACTTTGCAGCCATCGGGCTGCCCGTAGGCGCCGTACGCACCATCAGCGAGGTCTACCGGGACGACCAGACCGCGGCACGCCAGATCATCTTCACCATCGAAGACCCGGCGATCGGTTCGGTACCGACGGTGCGGACACCGCTGTTGTACTCCGACTACGACCTCCCCGGCACCGTTCCACCACCATCGCTGGGCGAGCACAACGAAGCCGTCTACTCGGACCTGCTGGGAATCACGCCGGAGAAGCTGGCTGCCCTGGGCCAGGACGGCGTGATCTGACCTCGATCACAGCGCAGGAGCCGATCATCACCCACGTGATGGTCGGCTCCCCTCCATCCTGCAGGCCGAACGCCGGATGGATCAATGCTCGTCGTCGCTGTTGATCGGGCTCGGGACGAGCGCCCCACCGTTGACGAACAAAGTCTGGCCTGAGACGTACGACGCATCGGGACTGGCCAGGAAAGCCACCACGGAAGCGATCTCGTGCGGTCGACCGACCCGTCGCAGCGGCGTTCGCGCCGCCACGACCCTGCGTTGCTCGTGCGGAGCACGCCCGTTGGCCTGGGCGATGTCATCGGTCATCTCGGTGGCGAAGAATCCCGGACCCACTGCGTTGACCCGGATGCCGTCCGGCCCCAGCTCCATGGCCAGCGAGGCCGTCAAACCCATCACTCCCGCCTTGGAGGCGGAGTAGGCCGCTTGGCCCGGGCTGCCCAGGGCGGCACGACTGCTGAGATTGACGATGGCTCCCCCACCGGCCGAGATCATTCCCGGCGCAAAGACGCGAGAGGTGTGGAACATCGAACCGAGATTGACATCGATCAGCTGACGCCATTGTTCGTCGGTCGCTTCGATGAGCCGCGCGTCCCGAGTGATTCCAGCATTGTTCACCAAGACCGTCACGGTGCCGAACTGCTCGGCGACCTCGTCGCGAAGCGCTTCCACGGCTGCCGGGTCGGCCACGTCACATCCGAATGCCACGGCCGATCCCCCGGCTTCTCGGACCGCCTGCACGACCGGACGACACGAGTCCGCGTGCAGATCGACGGCGGCAACCTGCGCTCCTTCTGCTGCCAAGCGCCGAACCGTTGCCGCGCCCAGGCCGCGGGCAGCACCGGTGACGAGCGCGCGCGAACCACGAAGCCGGTCCTCGAAGCGCACCTGCGGCGCTCCGGCCTGGTCTCGATCACCTGGCATTGCTCAACTCCGATCTGATCTGATCGATCACCGCAGGATCCTCAATGGTCGACGGCGGACGAACCTCGCGTCGGTCGACCAGGTCACGCAATACGCCGCGCAGGATCTTGCCCGACCGCGTCTTCGGGAGGGCACGGACGAACTCGACATCCCGGAACGAGACGACGGCGCCGATCTGTTCACGGACGAGCTGCACGAGCTCGTCACGCAGGATGTCCAGATCCACGTCAGGCGCGTCCTTGACGATCACGAACCCCCGTGGCAACTGCCCTTTGAGGGAATCCTCGACTCCCACCACGGCCGTCTCCGTCACCCAGGGATGACGCGAGAGCACCCCCTCGATCGCTCCGGTCGACAGACGATGCCCCGCGACGTTGATGACATCGTCGGTCCGGCCCATGACGTACAGATAGCCGTCGTCGTCGAGACGTCCTCCATCACCGGTCGCGTAGAACCCCTCGTGGGCGCTCATGTACGACGAGAGGAAGCGATCATCGTCCCCCCACACGGTCAGCAGTGATCCCGGAGGAAGCGGCAACTTCAGGCAGATGTCGCCTTCTTCCCCCGCCGGCAGCTCCACACCGGAAGGACCGAGGATGCGGACGTCGAATCCGGGGACGCGCAACGACGGCGAGCCGACTTTAATCGGTGATGGCGCCAGCCCGCGCAGATTAGCCGCGATCGGCCAGCCGGTCTCGGTCTGCCACCAGTTGTCGACCACCGGCAGGCCCAGCAGCGACGTCAGCCACTCCTGGGTGGCCGGGTCGAGCCGCTCCCCCGCGAGGAACACGTTCCGCAACGAACTCAGATCGTGGTCGCCCACGAACCGCCCCTCCGGATCGACACGTCGGACAGCACGCATCGCCGTAGGAGCCGTGAAGAACGCGTTAACGCCATGACGTTCGACGAGACGCCAGAACTGGCCCGCATCGGGAGTGCCGACCGGCTTGCCCTCGTAGAGAATCGTGGTCGCCCCCGCGATGAGCGGCGCGTAGACGATGTACGAGTGGCCGACGACCCAGCCGATGTCCGACGCGGCCCACATGACGTCCCCGGCCCGGATGTCGAAGATGTTGTTGATCGACCACATCATCGCCACCGCGTGGCCGCCGTTGTCGCGGACCACACCCTTGGGTTTCGCGGTCGTTCCCGACGTGTAGAGGATGTACAGCGCATCGGTCGAAGCGACGTCGACGCAGGCCGCCGGCACGAGCTTTCCCGATTCGAGGAAGTCGTCCCAGGCGATGTCCCGTCCCGCACGCAACGGTGCCGGCGATATCGGGCGTTGCACCACGACGCATGGAACCTCCGGCGCCCCGGCCAACTCGAGCGCTTCGTCGAGCAGCGGCTTGTAGTCGATGGTCCGGTCCGGTTCGAGGCCGCACGAAGCGGAGACGATCAAGGACGGGTGTGCGTCCTCGATACGCGCTGCCAACTCCCGCGCAGCGAAGCCACCGAACACGACCGAATGAATTGCGCCCAAGCGAGCACACGCCAGCATCGTTACGGCGGCCTCGGGGATCATCGGCATGTAGATCAGGACGCGGTCGCCATAACCGACCCCCTGTTCCGCCATGGCACCGGCGCACGCGGTCACCGATTCCAGGAGTTCTGCGTATGTGATCGATGTCGTCGCCGACGAGACCGGACTCTCGTGGACGATCGCGAGGCGATCGCCGTGGCCGGCCGCGACATGACGATCGACGGCGTTGAAGCAGGTGTTGAGACGACCGTCGGGAAACCACCGCTGGAAGGGTGGCTCCGCGTCGCTGAGTGCGCGGGTCGGCGGCTGACTCCAGTCGATGAGCTCGGCCGCCCGCAGCCAGAACTGCTCAGGATGGTCGATGCTGTCCCGCCAGAGATTCTCATGGGTGTCGTGAGTCATCGGTCCTCGGCTCCTCAGACGCGGACGACGTGGGCCTGGATCCAGCCGGCGGCCATATCCACCCAGCCCTGGGACGAGGCATACGTCATCATCGTGCCGAACTCGTTCGGATCGGCCGGCGGTCGCCCGGATAGCGCTTCCCGGCACAACCACGCACCATCAAGCCGCACATCATCACCGTGCAGGGCACCGACGCCATTCGCGGTCAATACCTGCTCGACCGCTTCGTCCGTCGCATCCTTGTCCACCAGGACTTCGAGTCGGCTGCAATCGGCTGCATCGACCAACTCGACCGACGCCTCCGGGACCACCTGAACCTTGACCTGCATCCCCATCACTCCTTGTCCAGCGGCAGCCCGAGAATGCTCGCGCCTCCGTCTACCGGGATGACCGCTCCTGTCACATACGAGAAACCGTCGCCCACGACCTGCTCGACGACCTCACCGATCTCGCCCGGCTGGCCATACCTGGCCATCGGGACTCGCGCCCGCACGATGTCTTCGGACTGCAGGCCCAGGTCTCTGGCCCGGCGGCTCAATTCGGTGTCGATGAACCCGGGTGCGACGGCATTCACGCGAACCGCGTCCGCGGCCCACTCGACCGCGAGATGACGCACCAACGAGTTGAGCGCCCCCTTGGCCGCACCGTAGGCTGTCCGATTCTCTAAGGCCATACTCCCCGAGTACGAGGAGATCACCACGATGCTCAGGGGGCCGTTGCGCTGTGCGTGAGCCGCCCGCGCCGTCTCCATCACGCCGGTGAGGTTGACGCCCAGGACAGTGTCCCAGTCCTCACGCGGGAGCGAAGCCAAAGGCCCGGGGATGTTCATCCCCGCATTCGGAACGCATCCGACGAGCCGGCGGCCACCTGCGGTTGCTGCTGTGACGGCCCGATCGATGTCATCGCGCACCGTCACGTCACCGATGAGGTACTCGACGTCGTCGATCGGCGCCGACGGTTCACTTCGGTCGAGCGACACGACGTGCCGCCCGTGGTTCACGAGCGACTCGACGATCGCTGCACCAATTCCCTGGCTGCCTCCGGTGACGACGACCGCGCCACGCAGCTCGCTCTCAGAGGGCATCTGCTGTCCCCGCATGTCCCAGGTAGGCAGCCATGACCTCGGGGCGACCGAGCTCATGGGGCTCGACGGTCATCTTGATGCCGCCGCCGTCGAGAAGCATGACCGACGAGCACAGGTCTTCCAGCAGTCCCCGGTTCTGCTCCATCAACAGCAGCCCGACGCCACTGTCGCGAATGTCCGCCAGGACACCCGCCAACGAATCGATGGCCACTGGCGCCAACCCCAACGAGGGCTCGTCGAACACGATGATCTTCGGTTCCTGGACCAGGGCACGGGCGATGGCCAGCATCTGCTGCTCGCCGCCGCTGAGACTCGCCGCCACGTGATCGCGTTTGCGGCCGAGAACCGGAAAGTGCTCGACCACGCGGGAGAGCATCGTCGCGGTCAAGGACTTGCCAACACCGTAGGCCGCCGCGACGAGGTTCTCGCGAACGGACAACTGCGCGAACATCTCGCGGCCCTCCGGCACCAGCGAGACTCCACGACGAACCCGGTCACGCGCATGGTCCTTCGTCAAGTCGGCGCCGCCGAGACTGACCGAACCACCATGCGCATCGAGAAGACCGGCGATCGTGAGCGCCAGGCAGCTCTTACCCGCGCCGTTCCGGCCGATCATGCCGATCGCCTCGCCTGACGCGACTCGGAAGTCGATGCCCTCCAACACGGCGATTCCGGGCAAGTAGCCGGCACTCACGGAACTGATCGTGAGGGTGTCTGCTGCTGTGGCACTCATATGGAACTCCTCGTACCCAGGTAGGCGGTCTTGACGGCTTCGTCGGCGAGGACGGATTGGGTCACGCCCTGTGCGATGAGCTTGCCGGCGCTCAGGACGGCGAGCTGCTCGCACACCGACGCCACCAGACCGACGTCGTGTTCGACCAGGCACAGGGTCAGGTCGGGCAGGCTCTGTCGAACGGCCTTGAGCGCCGACACCAGTTCGACGCGCTCCTTCGCGCTCAGACCGGCAGCAGGCTCGTCGAGCAACAGGACCCGCGGCGATGCCACGAGCGCCCTGGCGACCTCGCACAGCTTCTGGACGCCGTAGGGAACCTCGGCCGGGAGGTGCTCGGCGTACTCACCGCATCCCAGTTCCTCCAGCCACTTGTGCGCTTCTTTCTCGACATCGTCGACCTTGGTCTCGGCGAAGGTCGCACCGATCTGCGCGTTCTCAAGGATCGTCAGGCTCTGGGCCAACTGAGGGTGCTGGAACGTCCGGCTCAATCCGCGTTTAATGCGATTTCGGGCCTTCGTCTTGCCCAGGTCGTTGCCGGCCAACATCACCGATCCCGCGCGAGGGGTGTACAGCCCCGACAGGACGTTCAGCATGGTGCTCTTGCCCGACCCGTTCGGGCCGATCAAACCGAGCCATTCGCCCCGGTCCAGGACCAGATTGATGTCGGCCAGCGCGTCGACACCGTAGAAGGTCATGTAAATGCCACGCACCTCCAGGGCGGTCGACGTCGTGGTCATCGTGGCGTTCGCGGTCATCATGCGGCCTTCCGGGTGCTCTTGCGATCCATCAGCTGTAGTCCCGCGCGCTCGATCCACTCGGCCAGACCCTTGCCACCGGCGAAGAGGCCCAGGAGCAGCAGCGCACCGAACAGGATGCCCGTGCCCGCTGCAGGCATGATCGTCTGCAACTGCACCGGCAGGACGCCGACGAACAGCCCTCCGAGCAGCGCACCCCAGGCGCTGCGCGGACCGGCGATCACACTGCCGACCAGGATCCAGATGCCGAGCATGAAGTGGAAACCGGTGGGGCCGATGTAGCCGAGGGTCAGGGCGAAGAGCACACCGGCGATGCCTTGCAGCCCTCCGGCCCAGGTCCAGATAGCGACCTTCGTGATTCTGGGGCTGAAGCCGTTGACCTTGCCAGCCAGTTCCGCCTCGCCGATGATCAGCGCGGCCCTGCCGGAGCGGCTGTTCAACATGTAGAGACTTGCGGCGCCGAGGAGCCCGAAGACCACGAGGGAGACGAGCAGCATCTGCCACGTCCCTCCGGAAAGGGCCAGACCGAACGGCGCCCAGTCGTACGGCGCGGCGATGCCTTCGTCGCCACCGGTGAAGTCCTTGAGGTAGATCACGAATGTGGGAACGGCGAATGCCATCGTGAACGTGGCGAGCGCCGTGAAGATTCCCTGGAGTCGTGTCGTGGGAACGGCGATCACCGCCGCGGCGATGGTGGTAACCACCACGGCGAAGGCGACCGCGATCGTCGTGTCCATACCTTTGGTGGTGGCGTAACAGAACACGTAGGCGCCCAGGGCCATGAAGGCCGCGCCGCTGAGATTCATCTCTCCGAGGAGACCGAGTACCGCGTTGTTCCCCAGGATCGCAATCGCGTAGACGACGCTCAGGACGACGCCGTAACGGATTCCCGGGTTGGCGTTGGCGCCGACGACGAAGACGATCGCGCAGGCCGCGGCCAGGGTCGCCAATCTGAGACCGATACGGCCGCGGCCGGTAATGGCAGCTGCGCGGCTGCTCAGCCGCTGCCGCGGCGTGGAGGGCTTCTGGACCGGTACTTCAACTTCTTGAGTCGTCATCAGACCCTCACCAGCTCACGTCGGCCGAACAGGCCGTTGGGACGGAAAATCAGGACTGTCAACATGGTCACCCACAGCACGGCCGGGACCAGGTTGGGATCGGTGTAGGCACCGGCGAGATTGGCAATGACGCCGATCCCGATACCGGCGACGAGCGCCCCGAAGATGCTGGAGAACCCGCCGATCACGAGCGCACAGAATCCGTAGACCAGTAGCTGGTTCACGCTCACCGGCGACAGCGATAGGATCGGGGCGACGAACAGCCCCAGGATCCCGGCCAGAGTCCCCGCGACGATCCAGCTGACCACCTTGAGCCGGCGGTCCGGGATGCCCATGATCTGACCAGCGAACCTGTTGTCGTTGACCGCCCTCATCGCGACTCCCATGTGGGAGCGCCGGAAAAACAGACCCAGCCCGATGAAGATGGCTGCGCTGGCGAGGAATCCGATGATATCGGACCACGTGAGGTGCACCACGCCTACGGTCAACGCGGTCGAACCGTTCACCTCTGGGTAAGCGTGCGGATCACCGCCGACCGTGACATTGAGAATGCCTCCGATAACGAGCGACACTCCGATGGTCGACAAGGCGGCCGGTAGGTGACCGTGTTTCTCCAACGGGATGGCCACGAAGGCACCTACCAGTCCTCCCAGCACGGAGGCGAGCACCACGACTATCAGTGCGGTCAGCAAGTAACCGCGACCCGCGGAGTACGCCAGCAACCCGACATATAGGCCGACGGCCGCGATGTCGCCCTGGGCGAAACTGATGTAGCCCGAGGTTCGGAAGATCACGACCAACGCGGCTCCGGAGAGGGAATACACCACCCCGACCACCACACCGAGCACCAGGCTCGGAATCAACAGTTCCATGGAACTACTCCTTCAACTTCGAATCCAGGGCGACCGTCGGGGTGCGGTCAGCTCACGTCCGGAAGGGGCTGGGATGGCTTGAACTCGATGTACTTGCCGCCTTCGAGCTTGAGCACCTGGGCAGCCTTGGCTCCACCATGCTCGTCCGGTGTCCAGTCGATGCCCTTGATGTAGTCGCTGTCGATCTGCATCGTGTCCATCACCTTCTGGATGTCTGCCGCCGAGGGCGCTCCGCCGGCTTCCTCGACGGCCTGCTTCAGGACTTCGACACACATCTCACCGATCGTGTAGCCGGCGATCGTCGCACCGGAATTGGCTTCGACCTCCGGAGCGTACTTCTGCAGTGTCTCGCTGTACTCGGCACCGATCTCGGACTCAGTCGTGATGTAGGGGGTGACGAAGTAAGCGCGGCCGTCGATGGCTCCCTTGGTCAGCTCGACCAGGGTCTTGTTCTGACTGGAGTAGGACAGGCCCCAGATGGGCTTGTATCCCAGCTTCTCCGCGGCGTTGATAATCGGGCCCGCCGTGTTCGCCTGGGCCGAGGGCATCAGCACCACGTCGGCACCGGAGGCCTTGAGCTGAATGGCCTGCGCGCTGAAGTCCGTGCCGGTCAGGTCGAACTTGACCTTCGCGGCCAGTTCCTTGCCGTTCTCCTCCATGATCGCTTCGGCCCCCTCGAGCGAGGACACGCCCAGAATGTCGTCGCTGTAGACGACGGCGACGCTCTTGGCGTCCAGGTCCTCGAGGGAGAACTGCGCCAGCAGGGCACCCATCCCGTCAAAGGGTGAGCTCGCCAGATACGCGTACTCGCCCGCGAGAGCGGGTGCGCCAGCATTGACGATGGTCGGGATCTTCTTCTGCGCGAGGTAGTCCTTGACGGCACCGAACGGCACCGACCCCTGCGGTCCGCACAGGAACACGGCCTGGTCGGTCTCCACCAGTTGCCGCGCCACGCCGGGCGTGTTCGCGGGGTTGAACTGGTCATCCTTGACGATGTACTCGATCTTGACGCCATCGATCCCGCCGGCATCGTTGACCTTCTTGATCGCGGCCTCGGTGGCTTTGATTCCTGATGACGCGGAGACGGCGGGTCCACTCAACGGAGAAAAAGCACCGACGATGACGGTGTCGCCACCCGCGCCACCGTCATCGCTGCCACACGCGGACAACGCTCCGGCACTGAGCGCTAGCGCAGCGGCCACGCCGATAATCGACTTCGACATTCTTTTTCCTTCTTCCATTCATGTGAACGAACGTTCGCCCACATTAGTGATCTGCACCACACAGCGTCAAGGCTTCGATGTCGCCTCGACGGAGTGTTCTGGCTACTTTCCCTGCCAGCGGGGCTTCCTTCCCTCCCGGAAGGCGGCTGGCCCCTCTGCTGCGTCCAAGCTGTTGTAGATCGGCGCGAAAATGGCATCTGCCGCTTCCTCCGCGGCCCGCTCCCCCGTCTCATAGGCAAGCTTCACGACGTCCAGATGACCGCGGATCGTCAGCGGCGCATTGGCACAGATACGGTCGGCCATCGCTCGCGCCTCGGTCATCAGGTCAGTGGGCTCGACGAGCCTGTTCACCAGCCCCAGTTCGTACGCACGCCGGGCAGAAATCGGCTCTGCCAGGACTAAGAGCTCGGTGTAGACCCGACGCGGCAGCATGCTGGCGAGGGGTGTCGACCACGGGGCCCCGCGACCCCATTTCGCCTCGGCGATGCAGAAGCTGGCGGTGGTCGATGCCACACACAGATCTGCCATCTGGGCGAGCAGGAATCCTCCCGCGTAGGCGGCCCCGTTGACCGCAGCGATCACCGGCTTGTCGAGGTGGACGTTGCGACCCAGGCGCGGTGTGAAATCACGCGGAGGGACCTTGAGGTTGAGTCGAGCCATCTCCTTGAGGTCCGCTCCAGCCGAGAAGGATCGCTCACCCGCTCCGGTGACGATGACGACCCGACACGCGTCATCCGCCTGAGCCGCCC
The DNA here is from genome assembly GCA_023417775.1 of Actinomycetes bacterium. Taxonomy (GTDB): domain Bacteria; phylum Actinomycetota; class Actinomycetes; order Propionibacteriales; family Nocardioidaceae; genus Aeromicrobium. The sequence goes on from JAEZEJ010000062.1 coordinate 21,259, forward strand.
GGAATGCCGTGAACAAGCCCTCACGAACCTCGGCATTCAGAGCATTGCGCTGCTCTGGCCGGTTGATCGTGATCTCGTACACCGCTGCGCGGCGTTCCACCACCAACTGTTCTGGCATCGCTCAGTCCCTCCTCGCGTGGCGACCTGCCTGATCGGCAAGCGCCTCAGGAATCGGCACGACCTTGGCCCGCAGGTACTCGCCCAGACCCTTGGCCTGCGGATCGAAACGCAGCGTCTGGGAGACTCCGCGGTCGAGGAAGCCCTGGATCACGAAGTTCATCGCCCGCATCTTGGGGAACTCGTAGCGCTGGATGCCCAGACCCTTCACCTCGGGCAACAAGCTCTCGAGGCACTCGGTGGTCAACCAGCTGCGCAGCCACGTCCACGCTTCATCGGTCTGCGCCCACACACCGAGATTCGCGACTCCGGCCTTGTCTCCGCTGCGGGCACCGATCAGTTCCCCGAGGGGCATCGTGCGCCACGGCTCGTGGTCGATGCTGGAGACCGGCTCTGTCGCCGTGGCCTGATGTTCAGGGAGCGGTTCGTCACTCGACGGTCCCCACGGCACCGCGAAATGCTCGTCTTCGAGATCCACCCGGATTGGCACATCGGCCTTCGGGACCAGGCACGGCCACTGGACCCCGATCTGGCGCGGGCTCGAGGGCGGGGTGGTGAAGTACAGCCCGGGAATGCTGGAGATACCCAGTTCCACGATACGGTCCGAGAACTCCGCTCTGCCGACCCGTTCGCGGTTGCTGTCACGCGCGGCCACGATTGCCCAGGCCGTCGCCGAACCATAGGAGTCCGGGTCCGGCTGGTCACCGCCGATGACCGAAATGTCGAAGGCTTCGAACGTCGACTCGTCCCCGAGATAGTCGTGCAGCTGGTCGGTAATCCACCGCAGCTTCTTCTGCTGATTCAGGCCCGTCATGCCGAGCGTCATCTGGTTCCGGTAACCACCGTGGTAGGACAACGAGAGCTTGGTCGTCGAGGTTGGGACGAGCCCGCGCACTCCGGAGATCTTCACCCGGTCGTCTCCGAGGTCATGCAACTCGATGGAGTTCCAGTCCACGACGACATCCGGGTTGTGGTAGTAACCGGATGTCACCTCGTAGACCATCTGGGCGAGCACCGTGTCCGTGTTGACCACCCCTCCGGTACCCGAAACCTTCGTGACGACGGACGAACCGTCCTCGAAGACCTCAGCGATCGGCATGCCGGGCAACCCCAGGTCTCCCTCCCGGTCGAAGAATGCGTAACTACCACCCGTAGCTTGAGCTCCACACTCGATCGCATGACCCACGGCGACCCCACCGGCCAAAGCGTCGTAGTCGTCCGTGGCCCAGCCAAAGTGCGCCATGGCGGGCGCCAAGACGAGAACCGCATCCGTGACGCGGCCTGTGACGACGATTCGTGCGCCCCTGTCGATCGCCGCGACGACACCTCCCGCACCCAGGTAGGCGTTCGCCGTGATGATCTCGTCGACATCGACTGGCAGCGGTTCACCGGTATCCAGGTGCAGGAGCGGCCGATTGCGACCCTCGGCCAGCAGGTGCGACTTCAAGTTGTCCCCGTGGACCGCGGCGACTGGGAGATCGACGCCCTCCTCACGGCACACCTGGCGGATGGCCTGGGCACAGGAGACGGGATCGAGTCCGCCCGCGTTCGTGACGACCGTGACGCCCTGCTGCGCAATCCAGCCGATGCTGGCCCGCAGCTCTTCGACGAATCCGTCGGCATAGCCGACTTTGCCGCGCTCCATATTCTTGCCGAGCACCAGCATGGTCAACTCGGCCAAGTAGTCCGCGATGAGGAAGTCGACTTTCTCGTCGCGGAAGTCGCCCATCGCGCCACGGCGGTCGCCGTAGTAACCCCCGTAGGCGCCGATCCTCACTGAACTCATACTCACCAGTTCTCCTCGATATTCCTATGCGTCGAGCCGAGACCGGTCGACGTCCAGCACGCCTCAGTCGACCTCTCGACTGAACGAACGTTCGTTTTTGCCAGGGCGGACGTGTCCCTTCTCCCCGCTGACCAGGGCCACGTCCGAGGCAGAGCCCTCCTCAGGTCCTGCTGTACAAGCGAAGGGAAATCGCCCGCGTCGGGCACACCTCCTCGGCCGCCACGGCTGCTAGAGCGTCGGTCTCGCCTTCGACCGACCCGGGCGCGGTGGCCACACCGAGATCCTCATCGACCGTAAAGATGTGTCCCGATACCCGCTCGCAGTACCCCAAGCCCTGGCACACATCGGTGTCGATGAGGATGTCGGCCTTGCTGTAATCGCTCATTTTCACAACTTCCTCAACAGGATCGGCACTGACTCGTACGAGTCCTCGACAGTCGTACGGTTGCGCACGGGCGGGTTCTCCGGGTCGAGTTCGATGCCGCGCTGATAGAGCGTGCGCAAGATCTTGACCATCGTCCCCTCGGTCGCCTGGGACGGGTCGGCCTTATTGGCCAAGCCGGTGACGAGTGGACGTCCGATGCACATGTGGACGCCGTTCCCAAAGTTCAGGCCCCACGGTTGCGTGCCCTTCGGCAGCTCCCGCTCCAGGTCGTACTCCGCAGCGTCCTCACCGAACTTCGAGGTATCGAGATTGGAGTGCGTGAAGAACAGAGCGACTTCCTCGCCCTCGGTGATCTCCCGACCCGACTTCAAGGTCACGTCCCCGGTCGCCTTGCGCGACAGGGCCGGCGCCGGCAGGTGCAGGCGCAGGGATTCGGTCGCGGCGCGACGCAGGAACTCCGGGTCGTCAAGCCGAGCCCGATCTTCGGGATGATCCTTCAGCCACTCCTCCAGGTGCACGAATGCCAGCGGAAGCGCCTGGGTGGTCGTGGCGCTGGCCGCCACCAAGGCCAGGACACATTCACGCCAGATGTAGTCCTCCTCGTAACCTTCGGACTTCTCATGGAGCGCGATCAGCGTCAACAGGTCGACCGGAAGTGTGTTCTCATCGCCAGAGAGCTCCGCCTGCTCGGCGACGAGCTTGCGTCGACGATTCAGCGACGGGCGGAGAAACTCCTCGACGCACTCGTTGAGCGCTTGGACTCCTTCATCCAACACCTCGACATGGGACCGCATCGACCACTCGACGGCCGACGCGGCGGCCAGCAATGCCACTTGTTCACGAAAACGGTTCGTCTTCTCCTCGGTGTCGACACCGTCGACACCGGTGACGAGGGCGGTGATGCGCGTCAGCATCGAGCGCACGAGTGGCACGAGATCCGCGCGCGCGACGCCCTCGGAGTCGGCGGTTCGTGACAGGTCCTGGAGAATCTGCTGGATCGGCGGCATGAGCGCCTCGGTCTCGAGGAACTGCAGAGCCGACCGCGAGAACATCGAAGAGAACGTCGCGCGCCGCGCCAGGTGCTCCTGGCCATCGGTCATCAACAGAACATCTCCGTAGACCGGCTCACTCTCCTTATGCGAGTTCTGGACGAAGTGAGGCGAGCGAAGCACCTCCATCACTTCGTCGAAGGCCTCGATTCGCGTCTGATGGGCATAGGGCGGCGCTTCAAAACGGATCATCACTGACTCCTACTCAGAGCTCGCGCAAGATAATCGGCATGGACTCGAATGTGTCGTGGACCGACGAGCGTTGGCGAACCGGCGGGTTGTCCGGGTCGAAGGTGACTCCGGCGGCATACATCGCGCGGATGATCTTGACCATCGTCCCCTCGGTGCTGAGGGACTCGTCGGCACGGTTCGCCTGCCCAGTCACCAAGGGCCGCCCCAGGCACATGTGGATGCCGCTGCCGAAGTTCAGGCCCCACGGCTGGGTGCCCTTCGGGGGTTGACGATTCAGGTCGTACTCCTCCGAATCGTCGCCGAACTTCTTGTCGTCGCGGTTCGCGGAGGTGAAGAACAGAGCGACCTGCTCGCCCTCGGCGATCGTGCGCCCAGAAGCCAGCGTGACGTCCTCGGTCGCGACTCGGGTCAGCGCCGGAGCGGGCTGGTGCAGGCGCAGGCTCTCGGTGACGGCGCTGCGGACGAACTCGGCGTCCGCGAGGCGCTCACGGTCTTGCGGGTGTTCGGCGAACCACTCCTCCATGTGCATCAGCACGTGCGGCAACGCATGGGTCGTGGTCTGCGATGCGGCGACGAGGCCGAGAATCGCCTCACGCCAGATGTAATCCGAGTCCTTCTCCTCGTAGACCCCCGGGTGCAATGCCAAGAGGCCCAACAGATCGGTCGACATCTGCGACTCGGGTGCGTCCCCGGCGAGGATCCGCGTCGCGATCACCTGACGGCGCTCCATGGAGGGCCGCAGGAATCGCTCGATGATGATGCGCTTCGCTTCGCGCCCCTCCGCCACGACCTCGCCGTGGTCACGCAAGGACCATTCGACCGAGGCCGCCTCACCTAGCTTCGCAACCAGCCGGTGGAACTCCTCGGTGTTCTCACGAGTGTCGACCTCATCGACGCCGACGACGAGCGCCGTGATTCGCGTCAACATAGCCCGGACCAGCGGAACGAAGTCCGTCCGTACCAGCCCGTCGGCACCGCGCTCCGTCTTGAGGTCATCCATCAACGTGGAGATGACGGGCAGCAGAGCCCCCGTCTCGTACGTCAGCAGTGCGGCGCGCGAGAACAGGGTGGACATCAAGCGTCGTCGACTCAGGTGATCCTCTCCATTCGAGAGCAGCACGGTGTCACCGAAGAAGTCGAGGCTCTCTCCATGTGACCCCTGCCGAAAGCTCGTCGAGCGAAGAATCTCGTCGACATCCGCGTAGTCGTCGAATCGCTGCAGACCGGCATAGGGCGGGGCTTCGAATACGGTGCGCACCATTTCCTCCATTGAGAGTTGCATCACATGAGCGATCGTTCGTAAACCTATCCGGTGAAGTGGCCTGCGTCAACGTCTCCCGGGGCTTCAGATCTACTCGACCCCTCACGCCGCCCGCGGTCGAGACCCGTGGCGCGGAGCGTAGGTCCCCACGCTCCGCCAGAGGTCCTCAGGTTGTTGTCGGTCCCCGTCGCCACTGCCTTGTGCGGGCGTGGGACCGGCTGGCTGATCACAGGGGAACGCAAGCGAAGACGAGTCCCGTACCCACGCCGAGCAATGCCAGCGCCAGCGCAGCGACCGGGCAGCGCAGGTGACGCCGGCACCCGTGCTCGACTGACGTCAGACGAGCACGGACCGGGCGCCCAGACAGCGACGGCGGCGACCACCATGACTACTGCTCCGACCGCGAAGACCCATGGACCCGAGGACATTCCGCCCGGGTCCGTGCTTCGCGGTTCCTACCTTCGACGACAGACCTCCAGCCGTGACATCGACGAAAGGCAGGTCCTCTTGCGCAAAGGCGCGTCTCAGGCCAGCGCTACTTCGCGCATGGGGACCGACAGATCGGCCAACCGGCCGGGGTCGATCAACGCACCGCTGGCGATAAGTCGTCGGGCAAAAACGTGCTCGCCCGGCTTGCTCACGCTCTCGGCCCAGACCAGTCGGCCGTCCCGGAGGTGGAATTGCGTGAAGGCTCCGTCAGCCGGAACGCCCCGCGTGACGACCCGGTCATGATGCTGAGGAAGGCCGGCCATCTGGAGTTTGAACTCGTACTGGTCCGACCAGAACCAGGGAATGGCGGCATAAGGCTGGCTCAAGTCACCCACAATTGTCTTGGCAGCGACGGTCGCCTGATCGATCGCGTTCTGAACGGACGTCAGCAGCATCCGCCCGCCGAAGAGGTCGCGGTGCTCGGCACAGTCTCCCGCGGCCAGGACCACGTCGTCGCTGGTCCGGGCATGAGGATCCGCGAGCACACCTGCGTCGGTCTCGAGTCCGAGCCCTCGAGCCAGGGCCGTGTTCGGCACGGCGCCGACACCCATGAGGACGGCCGTGGCCGACAGGATCTCTCCGGACGAGAGCCTCACTCCCGTCACCGCCCCACGGGAATCACCCATGATCTCGGCGGCGGTCTCGCCCAGCCTGATGTCCAGCCCTCGGCTCCGGTGCGCATCGAAGAAGAATTCCGAAACCCCGGCTGATACCGCCCGTCCCATGAGTGACCGGGCCGCTTCGACGAGAGTTACGTCGAGGCCTAGCGATCTGGCCGTCGCGGCAATCTCCAGGCCGATAAAGCCGCCGCCGAGAACGACGAGGCGCTCACACTCGCCCAGCGTCTTGACGATCTGCTCCGCGTCGTCGACCGTGCGCAGTGACAGCACTCCCTCGAGTTGTCCGCCGGCGATGGGCACGATCCGGGGAGCCGATCCCACGGTGAGCACTAAGGAATCGAACGCGAACGAGTGCCCCGTTCTCGTCACTGCCGTGCATTCTCTGCGATCGACGCGATCGACAGTCTGGCCGAGGATCAGCCGGATATCGTGCTGTTCGTAGAATGCCGCGTTCCTGAGGGACAACTGATCGGAGCTCACCTTTTGGGTGACGAATCCCTTCGACAACGGCGGCCGCTGATACGGCAGATGGTCTTCTTGACCGACGAGCGTGATCGGCTCGCCGTATCCCGAATCACGCAAGGCCACGGCAGCCTGGAGACCGGCCTGGGAGGCTCCGACGATGACGACGCCGTTCACATCTGGCTCTCGGGGATCTCGATCCGCACGCCATCAACGGCATCTGACATCAGCAACTGGCAGGACAGACGGCTGTTGCACCGGCGTTCGCATGCGGTCGTGTCCAATAGTTCGTCCTCGAACGACCCCACGTCGCCGAAATGATCCACGTGCGCTTCTTCCACGTACACGTGACACGTGGCGCAGGAGCACGAGCCACCGCAGTCGGCGACGATCCCGTCGATGCCGTTCTGCTGCGCGGCGGCCATGACCGAGGTTCCGGCCTCGACGTCGATAACGTGTTCCGATCCATCGGAAAGGGCGAAGAACACCTTGGGCACGGGAATACAGCCTCCTCGGTATGAACGAACGTTCACCCACATTAGGTGTGACGCCCACCACTGTCAACTCCACCTGGGCACATGTCGCTACCGCGGTCAACACGAAAGCGCCGTAGCAGCGATGTGCCGCTACGGCGCCCTGTGCCGCCTGGGAGGAATGGCCCCGGAGGTAGTCCACGTGCCTCAGGTCAGTTGCGGATGCCCCGGATCCGGACAGCCCGACTCGTGGCTCTCGTTGTCCAGCCCCACGGCATTCCGGACAAAGGACATGTAAATGTCCGCGACCTCATCCGCACTCTTCTCTCCCGAAGACCGGAACCACTGGCTGACACCGAGCCCCATCGCCACGAGACTGAAGGCGAGGTACTTGGGCTGCCTCTCCGTAAAGAAACCCTCCTCCACACCCCTGGCGATGATCCCCACCAGCGTGTTCGTGTAATCATCGCGCTGGGCGTGGACGATTTGCGCTCGCTCGTCGGACAGATGGCGCCACTGGGTATTGCCGATCCGGGCTTCGCCCCGGTGCGTGGCGTGGTAGATGATATGAGAACGCATGAACGACTCCAACTGCGCCACCGGACAGTTGCTGACAGCCGTGGAGCTCGTGGCGATCGAGATCAGGTCGTCCATCGTTCGACTGATGATCTTCCACAGCATGTCTTCCTTCGAATGCGTGTGGTTGTAGATATTCGCACTGCTCACACCGACCTCGGCCGCCAGATCGCGGATGGACGTTCCCACGAATCCGCGCTTGGCGAACAGCAGAACCGCCGCCCTCTCGATCCGTTCGGCAGAGTTCGTGCGTGGGCTCGTCGATCTTGTCCTGGCCTCGCGTGGCATTCCTGCCCTCCCGGTGACAATAAAAGCGATCGTTTGTTCACTTCAACAGGAAGTCTAACCAAGCCACAGAGAATTACACGAGATCTACACGACGCGCGTTCAGACGGAGGTGCCCTGGGCTCGCTCGGCTCGGTACTGTTCAGTCGCGGCAGCCTGGGCCTTCTTGGTGGCCTCGACCGTGGCACCCGCTGAGTCAACCAGCTGGTGGTAACTGCCGCGGACCGACTCGAGAGCGCCCGTGAAGTGCGGCATGACCTGCTCAGCGAAAAGTTCATAACTGCGAAGCGTCGCGGGGTACGAAGCATAGTCGGCGCCCTGCATCAAGAAAGTGCCGTAACCCCCGGACTTCTCCTCGAGCCGCTTCAGCTGTGCGACGGCCATCTCCGGCGTTCCGATCACTGCCTTGCCACTCTCGTTCAACGCGTCGACCAGTTCGCTCACGTCGGTGAAATCACCCGACGTAGTGGGCGAGACGTTCTTCATGTAGTTCATGAGCCACAAGAAACCGTGCTCCATGTTCTTCTTCGCCTGCTCCATCGTCTCGGCGATGTGCATCGGGCCCATCAGACGCCAGGTGGACCGGTCGGGTACGGTGCCGTGCTCGGAAGCTTCCTGCTCCAGGACCTCCCAATGCGACCCCAGCCGATCGATGGCGGCAGGGTCGGTTGCCGCCAACGACAGCAGACTGACCCCGAGGCGACCCGCAAGCTTCGGTCCAGTCGGAGAGATGGCCGCCGTGACGGCAACTTCGAAATCAGAATAAGGACGCAGCTGCAAGGCGGCATCGCGTACGGTGAACCAGTCAGACTCATGAGTGACGGTTTCGCCTGCGAAGAGTCGCAATATGACTCCTAGCGCCTCTTCCATCCGGCCACGCTGCGTGTGCGCTTCGATGCCCAGCATCTGAGCGTCACGGAGCAGCTGGCCCGGCCCGACGCCGAACATCATGCGCCCTCGCGTCATGTGATCCAATTGCACGATGCGATCGGCGAGCATGAACGGATGATGGTACGGCAGCGATGAGACTCCGGTGCCCAAACGGATGCGGCTGGTGCGTTCCGCCGCAGCAGCGATCATCAGTTCGGGCGAGGCCACGGTCTCGACGCCGCTGGAGTGGTGTTCGCCGAACCAGACCTCGTCGAACCCCAGGGCGTCGAGATGATCTACGAACTCGATGTCGCGCCGGATCGCCAGTGTCGGGTTGATACCCACCAAGTGGTACGGACCCAGGAAAACGCCGAACTTCATCCTCTTCTTCGTTGTCGCGGTAGCCACGTGTCGAACTCCTCACCAGGTCGTCAGCACCAGACGCCGACATAGATTACGAACGTTCGTTAATGTTAGCTACGTTACAGAGTGCGGTCAATGCAGCGGGTACCTCAGCCCGCTACCGCAATCTCGAGGAGAATCCGCCGTGGAACCAGTCGACCCTGCTGACATGTGGCCAGAGATGCTCGTCTCGGACGATCCCGATGTCATGCTCAGCTACGCGCGCGACCAGTCACAGTTCACCGCATATGCGCTGCCCGAGGCCGTGCTCGGGCCGCGGAACACCGCCGAAGTGGCGGCGGTCCTGCACGAGGCGGCTCGTCGTGGACTCACGGTCGCAATTCGGGGCGCGGGCACCGGACTCAGCGGTGGAGCGAACGCCCAACCCGGCTCAGTCGTGCTGTCGACCCACCGATTGAACAGGGTCGTCGACATCGATCCCGATGAGCGGATCGCGGTGGTCCAACCTGGTGTCATCACAGGCGACCTCCGCACACAGGTCTCGCGGCATGGGCTCTGGTATCCGCCGGATCCAGGCAGCGTGGACAGTTGCTCGATCGGCGGGAACGTGGCCACGAACGCCGGCGGCATGTGTTGCGTCAAGTACGGCGTCACTCGCGACTTCGTACTCGGGCTCGAAGTCGTGCTGGCTGATGGCTCGGTGATGCGGACCGGACGTAGAACAGCAAAAGGTGTCGCTGGCTACGACTTGACCGGACTGTTGGTCGGCTCCGAAGGAACACTCGGCGTGATCACCGAAGTCACCGTACGCCTCGTGCCCCAGCCTGCCTCCGCGGCGACCGTGCTGGCCACGTTCAACACACTTGCGGCGGCCGGATCGGCAGTTCGCCATCTCACGCGCGCCAGAACTCGACTGTCCATGCTGGAGATCATGGACCGCACCACCTTGCAGGCGGTCGAATCGATGAGACCGTTGGGCATCAACACCGACACCGCCGCCATCCTGTTGATCCAGAGCGACGAGGTCGACGGCCGCGCCGTGACGGCCGAGGCCGCCACCATCTGTCACGATGCCGGTGCCGACGACGTGATCGTCAGCGACGATGCGCAGGAAGCGGAATTACTCCTCCAAGCACGGCGCCTTGCGCTGCCAGCGTTAGAAAGACTCGGAAGCTGGTTGCTCGACGACGTCTGCGTTCCTCGGACCCGCATTGTCGACCTGATGACCCACGTCGAGACGATCGCGGAGCACGAGGGAGTGCTGATCGGTGTATTTGGACATGCCGGGGACGGAAACATGCATCCCACGATTATCTACGACAAGGACCTGCCCGACAGCCGGGCGGCCGCTCAACGAGCCTTCGATCAGATCACTCAGCGCGCGCTCGAACTGGGAGGAACCATCACGGGCGAGCACGGTGTCGGACGCCTGAAGCGGACGTGGCTGGAAGCCGAACTCGACGAGACAGCCCTGCGCACACATCACGCACTCAGGTCGTCGCTAGACCCCGGCCGCCTTCTCAATCCGCAGAGCGTGACATCAGAGCAAGTGCGATTGGGATCAAAGATGGCTTAGACCTACCGGCCCTCTATAGCGAAAGTCCCGGAAACCTAGGGTTGTCCGGGACTTTTACCAGTAGCGGGGGCAGGATTTGAACCTGCGACCTCTGGGTTATGAGCCCAGCGAGCTACCGAACTGCTCCACCCCGCGTCGCTGAAAGCAACTATACGGGACCGCTGCAAGGCTCCCTCACCCGGGGTCGGTCGGCCGACGAGTCAGCGGCGCAGCTCGGTGAACGCCACCTCGATGTCCTCGCCCGCGATCTCGATGAGCTCGGTCGTGTCGGGCTCGGCATGCGCATCGGCGAAGATGCGACCGTCGCGGACACGGGCCGCCCGCTCCACCAGATTGCGCACGAAACGCGCATTGCCGAAGGTATCGGACGTGAACTCACCCGCCTCCTCCATCGCGGTCAGCAGTCGTCGGGTGACCTCCTGGGCGTCGTCGCGCAGCCGGTTGCCGCTGCCATCGGCCATGAGGGTCGCGATGTCCACCAGCTCGTCGGGCGAGTAGACCGCGAAGTCGATCGTGGTGGTGAACCGCGACCGCAGTCCCGGGTTGGAGTCCAGGAAGCTCTCCATCGGCTCGGGATAGCCCGCCACGATCACCACCAGCCGATCGCGATCGTCCTCCATCCGCTTCAGCAGCGTGTCGATGGCCTCCTTGCCGAAGGGATCGCCATCGGTGAACCCGCGCGTCTGCAGCGCATAGGCCTCGTCGATGAAGAGCACCCCGCCCATCGCACTGTCGATCAGCGCACTCGTGCGGGCGACGGTGTGACCGTGGTACTCCCCCACCATCGACGACCGATCGGCCTCCACGAGATGCCCCTGCTCCAACACGCCCAGCGCGGCGTACAGCCGGCCGATCAGCCGTGCGATCGTCGTCTTGCCCGTACCGGGTGGACCGGCGAAGACATAGTGCTCGGTCAGCCGTCCAGCCCGGAGACCTGCCCGCTCGCGCGCGAGGTTCGCACGGACCTGCGCGAGCAGCGACCGGACCTGCTTCTTCACCTGCTCCTGGCCGACCTGGCTGTCGAGCTCGGCGAGCACCTCGTCGACGACGTCCGAGCCCGAGGGCTCCCGATCGGCGGCGGCCGGGGACTCCTCGACCTGCGACTCGGGTCCGTCGACGGCTCGCTCCCCCGCCGCGGCGACCGGCTCGTCATCCGCCGACAACTCCGCGCGCAGCATCTCCAGCTTCGGGTTCTCCCCCAGCCCGAGCTGGAAGAGCCGCTGCGCCTCCCCCTCGTCCCCGTCGCGTCTCGCCAGCAGGCCGAGGAAGTAGTGCGCCTCCCCGTGCGCCAACGGCAGATGCTGCTGCGTCAACACGGCCTCGAGGTGCTGCCGGGCGGGAGCGGGAGCACCGAGCAGGATCAACGCGGCCGCGCTCATGATCCGCGCCTCGACCTCGAGGAAGGCGTCCCGGCCGATCACCCCCCGGGACAGCGCGACGACATCGTCCCACTGCCCGCGATAATTGGCGACGCGCGCACGGAGGAACTGTCCCGCGACGACATCGGGCGCGACCCAGCGCAGGGCCGAGTCCGCCGCATCCAGCTCCTCACGCATCAGATGGTCCGCGGCCACCGCACACCACAGGTCGGCGGGCCCGCTGAGCCCCAACGAGACATAGACCCCGATGTCGAAGCGCGCCCCGAAGTCGACCGCGAGGCGCTCGCGCTCCTGGCCGAAGCGAGCGTGATGCCCCACCATCTGCCGCAACGCCTCCGGGCGCGCCTCCTCGTCCAGCGCGTAGACGCCCAGCCAGGCGTCCGCCATCGACGGATCGCGGTCCACGGCACTCCGGAACGCCTCCAGAGCCCGCGCGCGATCTCCGCGATGGAATTCGCGCACGCCTGTCTGCCATGCACCCCGTGCGAACGCCGATAGCCTCATGGCGCCTCCTCTGCGAACCGGCTCTGGACATCTGTCTTACCAGTAGGGTCGTCACATGAGCGAGGACCGTGCCGTCGGAGCACTCGAAGCAGCCGGGATCGCCTACACGATCACCCGGCACGGGCCCGTCTCCTCGCTGGAGGAGGCCGCCCGCGCCCGCGGGGTCGAGCCGCGCTCGATCGTCAAGACCCTCGTCGTCCGCCGCGCCGATGACGACTATCTCTTCGTCCTCGTCCCCGGCGACCGGCAGATCAGCTGGCCGAAGCTCCGCTCCCTGCTCGGCGTCTCCCGCCTGTCGATGCCTCATCAGGACACCGCCCGCGAGGTCACCGGCTACGAGCGCGGCACCATCACGCCCTTCGGCTCGACCCACCCGTGGCCCGTCATCGCCGATGCCGGGGTGACGGGGACCGTGTCGATCGGCGCCGGCGCCCACGGGATCGCAGCCACCGTGGACGCCCACGCGATGATCGAGGTGCTCGGCGCTCAGGTCGCCGACGTCACCGAGCCGCTCTGACGCCGCCGCGTGACACGGTCGCGCAGCCGCTCCACCAGCAGGTAGAGCACCGGCACGAGCACGAGCGTCAGCAGCGTCGAGGTCACCAGGCCGCCGATGACCACGATCGCCAGCGGCTGGGAGATGAATGCGCTGCCGCCGGTCAGCCCGAAGGCCATCGGCGTCAGTGCGCCGATCGTCGCGAGCGATGTCATGAGGATCGGCCGCAGGCGATGCCGCGCGCCTTCCTCCACCGCCGCCCGCGCATCGAGACCCTGCTCGCGATACTGGTTGACCAGGTCGATCAGCACGATCGCATTGGTGACCACGATGCCGATCAACATCAGCATGCCGATCAGCGATGGCACGCCCAGCGGGATCCCGGTCGCGACCAGCAGGCCGATCGAGCCGGTCGCGGCGAAGGGGATCGACACCAGCAGGATGAGCGGCTGCACCAACGAGCGGAAGGTGCCCACCATGATCAGGTAGACGATCAGCACCGCGAGCAGGAGCGCCAGACCCAGCTGCGCGAAGGCCTCGTCCTGGTCCGCCGCCACGCCACCGATGGTCGCCTCGGCGCCGTCGGGCAGATCGAGCCCGTCGATCGCCGACTGCAACGACGTGGTCACCGAGCCGAGATCGTCGCTCTCCGGCGTGGTCGACACGGTGATCGAGCGATCGCCGTCCAGGCGCGTCACCGTCGTCGGCACCAGCACCTCCTCGACATTCGCGACCTGACCGAGGGTGACACCTGGCCCCAGCGGCGTCTGCTGCAATGCCTCCACGCCCTGCGGTGCCTCGCCCATCGCGAGGACGGCGTCACGACGCTCGCCGTCGAGCACGACGCTGCCCAGCGGCACCGGCTGCAGCGCGCTGGCGACGATGCCCGCCAGCGCCGTCTCGTCGAGACCCGCCTGCGCGGCAGCCGCCTGATCGAGGGTCACCGAGACGACCGGCTGCTCCCCCGATGCATTGGACGTGACGTCCTCGGCACCGTCGATGTCCTGCACCGCCTCGAGCACCTGGTCGCCGGCCTGCTCCAAGGTCTCGGGATCGTCCGCGGTGACCACGACATCGAGGCTCGAGCCGAAGCCGCCCGTCGCATCGAGTGTCACGCGCCCGACATCGTCGAGACCGTCGATCGCCTCGCGGATCCGTCCGTGCAGCGCCTCCTGGTCGACGTCCTCGTCGGTCGTGACCGAGAACGAGGCGTCGCTGGATCCGGCGATCGCCATGATGCCCTCGCCGCCACCGACCGTCGTCTGCACGGTCTCGACGCCCTCCACGTCGGCCAGCGCCTCCTCGACCTGCGTCGCGGCCTCGTCCTGGCGCGCGAGCGAGGCACCCGGCTCGAGCTCCTGGGTGATCGCGACCGTGTTCTGTCCGGTGTCGCCGAGGAAGTTCGTCTTCAGCAACGGGGTCAGCGCGACGGTGCCGACGAGGATCGCCACTGCCACCACGAGGGTGATGAAGGGGTGCGCATTCGTGCGATGCAGGATCGGCAGGTACAGCCGCTGCAGGAAGCCGTCGCGCTCCTCGTCCTCGATCTCCTCCATCGTCTTCGGCTGCGCGACCGGCTTGAGGAACCAGCCCGCGATGACCGGCACGATGGTCAGCGCCACCACGAGCGAGGCGATCAGCGCGAGCGAGACGGTCAGCGCGAAGGGCCGGAAGAGCTCGCCCACCTGCCCGCCGACGACCGCGATCGGCAGGAAGACGGCCGCGGTGGCCAGCGTGGCCGAGGTGATCGCCCCCGCGACCTCCTTCACGCCCGTGATGATCGCCTCGTATTTCGGCCTGCCATAGGACAGATGTCGTTTGATGTTCTCGATGACGACGATCGAGTCGTCCACGACACGGCCGATGGCGACCGTGAGCGCCCCGAGCGTCAGGATGTTGAGCGAGTAGCCCCCGACGTACAGGCCGATGAAGGCCAGCAGCAGCGACAACGGGATCGAGATCGCGGTGACCAGCGTCGAACGCAGCGACAGCAGGAAGATCAAGATGACGACGATCGCGAACACCAGGCCGAGCGCACCCTCGACGGTCAGGTCCTCGACGGACTTCTCGATGAACGGGGCCTGATCGAAGACGACGTCCACGCTCGCGCCGTTGCCGACGGCGCTCTCGATATCGCCGAAGACGTCCTGCACCTGGTGGGAGATGTCGACGGTGTTGCCGTCCGGGGTCTTGGTGATGCCGATCGAGATGCTCGGGCGGCCGTCGGTGCGCGAGATCGAGGAGGCCGCGGCGTCGTCGATCGAGACATCGGCGACCTGTCCCAACGTGGTGGGCTGTTGCGCGCCGACCATCGGCAGCGCCGTGAGGTCCTCGATGCCGGTGAACTGCGTTCCCACCTGCACCGTCAACGCCGAGTCGCCGTCGGTGAGCGTGCCGGCCGGCACGAGCGCGCCATTGTTCTCCAGGGTCGTGCCGATCGCCTGCGTGTCCAGGCCCGCCGCGGCGAGCGCCTCCTGGTTCGGCGCGATCCGCACCTGCTGCGTGGGCGCACCCGAGACCGTCACCTCGCGCACCCCGTCGAGATCGGACAGGACCGGCACGACCTCGTCCTGGACGCTCGCCGAGAGCGTCGACAGGTCGTCATCGCTGGCCACCGACAGCTGGATCACGGGGAAGTCGTCGACGCTGCCGGCGAACACCTCGGGTGCCGCATCATCGGGCAGGCCGGCGGTCGGACCGTTGAGCCGATTGGTGAGGTCCTGACGCGCCTGCCCGAGATCCGTGCCGTAGTCGAGCTCGACCAGCACGGTCGAGACACCGCTGCTCGAGGTCGCATTGGTGGCGGCGACGCCGCCGACCGCCCGGACAGCCGTCTCGACCGGCTCGGTGATCTGCTGATCGATGACCTCCGGCGACGAGCCCGGGTCGGTCGTGACGACCGCCATGACCGGCAACTGCAGCGACGGGATCAGTTCCAGCTTGAGGCTGGTCAGCGACACGAAGCCGAAGATGGCGACGATCACCGTCGACAGGCCGACGAAGGCACGATTGCGCAGGCTGAACCGAGCGAGAAGAGACACGGTGCTCCTAGAATAGTTAGCGTCGGACTAACTATGACAGGAGCGATCAATGACCGAGCGTGAGGATCTGGTGGCGACGCTGGCCTCCGATCAGCTGACGATCGCGATGTTCCTCGTCCGCCGGGACCAGACCGCCCGCACCCTGCCGACCCAGCAGCTCAACACCCTCTTCGTCATCCGCGCCCTGGAGACCCCCACCGCGCATGAGGTCGCCGACCGACTGGGCGTCAGCGCGGCGACGGTATCGGGCCTGCTGAGCCGCCTCTCCGACCGGGGCTATATCGAGCGGCGCGTCTCCCCCGCCGATGGTCGCGCGCGCATCGTCGTCATCACGGACGAGGGTGAACGCCTCCTGCAGGAGATGCTCACCCTCGCCCACGATGCCAATCGCGATCTGCTCGACTCCCTCGGCCTGGAGGATCTGCGAGCCCTCGTCCGCGGCACCACCGCGCTACGCCACGCCGCCGAGCGACTCGACACATGAGAATGGCCGGTCGCGACCCCGTCCGATACCTCGAGACGGGCCGCGACCGGCCAGACATCGCCCGCGGTCAGTTGCCGAGCGCCTGCTCGGCCTGCTCGATCGCATCGGCCATCTGATTGATGCGCTGCTGGTACAGCGCCAGATCGCCATCGGACAGCGCCTGCTGAGCCTCGTCGTAGTACTGCGAGGCCTGTCCGAGCAGCTCGGCCGGAGTGGCATCGCCGGACGGCTCCTCGGTCTCGCCGCCACCGTCCTCGGCGGGCTCCTCCACCTCGTCCTCCGGCGGCGGGGCCGCGCCCTCTTCCAGACCGAGCGCCGCGCGCAAGGCCTCGTCGAGGGTCGTGCCGATGCCGACATCCTCGCCGAAGGAGGCGATGATGTACTGCAACACGGGATACGAGCCCTCGGCCTGGGACCGCTGGATGTACACCGGCTGGACGTACAGCATCGCCCCGCCGACCGGGAGGGTCAGCAGATTGCCGCGCAGGATCCGGGCATTCGAGGCCTGCTCGAAGGGCAGCAGCGTCTGCGTCACCTGGTTGTCGGCCTGGATCGCCGCGGCGATCTGGTTGGGGCCGCCGACCCGGGTGTCGCTCGGCAGCTCCAGGATCTGCAGCTTGCCGAAGTTCTCCTCGTCCGCCGACTCGGAGTTGACCGACATGAATGCCGCCAGGTTCTCGCGGTTATTGGGCAGATAGACGCTGGTCAGCGAGAACTGCGGGTCCTCCTGCTCCGGACGCGAGGTGGTCAGGTAGTAGGGGGGCTGCAGCGTGCCGTTGCCGCTCGACGGGTCCTCCGGCACACGCCAGCGCTCACCGTCCTCGTAGAAGGTCTGCGAGTCGTTGACGTGGTACCGGGTCAGCACATCGCGCTGGACCTTGAAGAGGTCGACCGGGTAGCGCAGGTGGCGCATCAGGTCCTCGGAGATCTCGCTCTTGGGCTGCACCGAGTCGGGGAACGCATTGGACCAGGTCTCCAGCACCGGGTCGTTCTCATCCCAGGCGTACAGATCGACCGTGCCGTCGTAGGCATCGACGACCGCCTTGACCGAGTTGCGCATGTAGTTGACCTGGTCGGTCGGCAGCGCCGCCTGCGCGGCGGTCTGCGTCAGCGTGTCCGAGGTCGCCTCGCGCAGCGAGCGGTGCTGGCTGTACGGGTAGTCGTTGCTGGTGGTGTAACCGTCGGCGATCCACACGACGCGGCCATCGACGACCGCCGGGTAGACATCGCCGTCGACCGTCAGCCACGGGGCGACCTTCTGGACGCGCTCGCGCGGATCGCGGTCGTAGAGGATCTTGGAGTTCTCGTTGACGCGATCGGACAGGATGATATTCGGCTCGGCGAACTTCAGCGCGTAGAGCGCCTTGTTGAAGATATTGCCGACCGGGACGCCACCCTCGCCGTCGTAGGTATTGGCGGTGGCGTTCTCGGCGCCGTCCTCGTCGTCACCGCTGCCGCCAGAGCCGCGGGGGATGTCGACCTCGATCGGATCGGCGCCCTCCGGCCGACCGACGATGGAGTACTCCGGCGAGTTCTCGCCGAAGTAGATGCGCGGCGGGATCTCGAAGTCGAGCTCGCCGGTGGGCGGGATGTCGCGCGCCACCCACACCGGCTCACCCTGCGGGCCGCGCTCATTGCCGTAGGCCGCGATGACGCCGTAGCCGTGGGTGTAGACGGTGTGGTCATTGGACCACGTGCGCTGCGAGTCCTGCAGACCCTCCAGGCTGACCTCGCGCGCGGCGATGACGACGTCGCGCGGCTGGTCCTCGCCGTCGAGCACATAGCGGTCGACGTCGAGCGTCTCATTGACCGTGTAGTAGCCGCGCACCTGCTGCAGCTGCTGGAAGGCCGGCGAGACCAGCGTGGGGTCGATCAGTCGCGAGCTGACCCGCGACTCGGCGGTCGCGTTGAGCTCCTCGGCCGACAGCTCGGTGGTCGCCGAATAGGGCAGCACCTCGACATCGGACACCCCATAGGCGTCACGTGTCGCCTCGATATTGCGGGCGATGTACGGGTCCTCGCGGTCGGCCTCGGAGGGGCTGACCTGGAACTGCTGCATGAACGCCGGCCAAAGACCGCCGATGAGCACCGAGGCGACGATGAGTCCACCGAGGCCGATCGCCGGGAGCGTCCAGCCCTTCAGGAAGATCGAGGAGAAGAACAGCAGCGCGCAGATGATCGCGACGACGATGAGGATGTTCTTGCTCGGGATCCGCGCGTTGATGTCGGTATACGTTCCGCCGTCGACCACACCGCCGCTGGCGGTCAGATAGGCGAAGCGGTCGAACCAGTACTGCAGCGCCTTGACGAGCACGGCCACACCGGCGAGCACCGCGATCTGGATCTGCGCGCCGCGGGTGAAGTTCAGCCCGCGCCCGGCGAAGCGGATACCTCCGTAGACGTACTGCACGAAGGCGGTGACCACGAGGCTGACGATGAGCATCGTGAACGCGAAGGATGCGAGGAACTGCCACCACGGCAGGTCGAAGGTGAAGAAGCCGATGTCCCGGCCGAACTGCGGATCGGTCTGCCCGAAGGACGTGCCGTGCCACCACTGCAGGAAGGTCTGCCACCGCGACTGCCCGACGACGCCGGCGAAGATGCCGATGACCACCGCGACGACGATGAACGCGCCCCGGCGCACGGGGGCCAGGGCGAAGCGATAGCGGGCGGCCGGATCGTCGCGCCGGAGCAGATGCGGCTCGGCGCGCGTGCGATAGGCGATGAAGAGGTTGAGCGCGATGAACGCGCCGATCACGAGCGCGAAGACGACGAAGAGCCCGGAGCGCGTCAGGATGACGGTCGTGAAGACATGGGAGAAGTCGAGTGACTTGAACCAGAGGCGGTTCGTCCACACATTCGTGAACACGCTGGCAGCGACAACGAGCGCGGCCAGCGTGATGAGGGTGGGGACGAGCACCTTTCGGCGCCGGTCGGGCGGCTCAGGGGCCGGCTGTGGACGGGGGGCACCGAAGATGTCGCTCACAGTTCTCCTGGGTCATGTCACGGCATGGCCGATGGCAGCCTCATCCTACCCAGTGACTCCAATCACGACATGCTCGCGTTCAGCAGCTCGACGAGCCCGGGAACGAGGTCCGGTCCTTCCAGCAGCGGCGGGTCCTCGCCATCGCGAGCCCGCACCCCCGTATGAGCGCTGCCGTCGCGCAGCACCGCGGCGATGATGCGCACCTCCTGGCGGTCCGGGTGGGAGGCGACATGCGCGGCGAGCTGTTCGGGGTCCTCGGGAAGCTCCGCCTCCGCGGACGGCGGCAGCATCACCCGCTCGACGACGACGGCGCACCCCTCGACCGCATCGGGCCACATGATCGTCGGCAGGATGTCCTCGATCGGGCGCTCGACGCCCATCTCCTCCTGCTCGATCGGCGTGTAGTCGCCGTCGAGCTGATCGGCCAGCTCCGCATGAGACGCCCGCAGCTGCTCGGTCGGGACGAGGGCGAACAGCCGCGGGGGCTGGTCCCATCCGGCCTGCGCCACGTGACGCTCGACATCGAGGGCCGCCTGCCGCAGGGGCGAGTCGGGGGCTACTTCGAGCATGTCGGCACCGTCGCTTCGGGGTCGTCGGCCAGGGTCTGCAACGCATCGATCGCGTCATCGAGGGTATTCACCTCGACGAGGGTCATGTCGGTGTCCTTCTGCGCGGCCTCGGCGCAGTTGCTCGACGGGACGAGGAAGACCGTCGCTCCCCCGTCTTCCGCGCCGACCATCTTCTGCTGGATGCCGCCGATGGCGCCCACTTCGCCCTCGGGAGTGATGGTCCCGGTTCCGGCCACCGACATCCCGCCGGTCAGGGGGCCGGGGGTGAGCTTGTCGTAGATGGCCAGGGCGAACATCATGCCCGCACTGGGGCCGCCCACACGATCGCCGATGTGGTTCTCGATGTCGATCGGGAAGTCGAAGCCGGCGCCCACCGTGATGCCGATCATGGCCCGGTCGGGGTCGTCGTCGGCCGCCTTGGTGTCGACGGTGACATCGCTGGGCTGTCCACCGCGCTGGATGCCGAGATGGACCTGGTCACCGGGGGTCAGGGCACTGATCACCTCGGCGACGTCCTGGTTGCTCTGGACCGTGACGTCCTCGACCCTGACGATCTGATCCCCTGCCTCGAGGACGCCGTCGGCGGGCGAGTCCTCGACCACGTCGGCGATCTGCACCGTCTCGGGCACCTCGATGTCCATCGCGCGCAGGGCCGCCGCGCGGGATGAGTCCTGCGAGCTGCTGAGCTGGGCCGCGCTCACCTCGCTCGCGTCGTCATCGGTCTCACCGTCGCGGTAGAGGAAGTCGTGCGGCACCAGGTTGACATCGCTGTCGACCCAGGCCTGCAGGGCGCTGAACAGGTTGATCTCGGTCTCCGCGCGGGAGACGGCGACGGTCGTGAAGGCCAGCTCGCCCTCGGTGGGGAAGGTCTCCACCCCGTCGCCGAAGGTCAGCAGCGGCTGATCATCGAAATTGCCGAGGGTGTCGAAGGACGGGCCGGGCTTCATCGTGGAGTACGGCACCGGCAGGATGAAGGCCAGGCTGGTGGCGGCCACCAAGGTCAGCAGCGCCACCGTCAACGTGACGACGCGGCGGCTCATCGCGGGCTCCGGGGAACGAACATCACCCGAAGCCTAGTGCGCCACGAAAGACTCCTGTGCGACCACCGGAACTTTGCCGAGACGCCTTAGTCTGGGGATATGGCTGGCGACGACCCCCGCGAAGAACCGGAGAACCCGTTCAAGGGCACGCCTCTGGAGCACTTGTTCGGTCAGATGGGCGGTGGGCAGCTCGACCTGTCGGCGCTCTTCGGGCAGATGCAACGCATGTTCGAGCCGCACGAGGGCTCGGTCAACTACCGACTCGCCACCGACACGGCACGCCAGAAACTCGCCGCCTCGGGTCCCGATCCCTCGCCCGGCACGGCGAAGCAGGGGGCCGTCGATGATGCCGTGCGCCTCGCGGAGATGTGGCTCGACCGGGCCACCGAGCTCCCGAGCGGCGTCACCTCGGCGGCCGCGTGGAGTCGCGCCGAGTGGATCGAGTCGACGATGGACCGCTGGAAGGTCCTCGTGGAGCCGATCGCCTCGAATGTGGTCAGCTCGATGGGCGAGGCGCTTCCGCAGGAGGCTCAGGCGATGGCCGGCCCCTTCATGGCGATGCTGACCCAGGCCGGCGGGGCGATGTTCGGCCAGCAGGTCGGGCAGGGCATCGGCGAGCTCGCCACCGAGGTCCTCTCCTCCACCGATATCGGCCTGCCGATGGGTCCGGCCGGTGTCGCGGCGGTCCTCCCCCACAATGTGGCGGCCTTCGCCGAGGGACTGGACCACACCGAGGCCGACGCGCTGCTGTACGTCGCCCTCCGTGAATGCGCCCACCAGCGCCTCTACGCCCACGCTCCGTGGCTGCGCACCGCCATCGTCGATGCCGTGACCGAGTTCGGGCGCGGATCGCGCCTGGACGCTCAGGGCATCGAGGAGAAGATGCGCTCGATCGACCCGAGCCAGCCCGATGCCATCGCCGAGGCCATGGAGGGTGGGCTCTTCGAGCCGGAGACCACCCCCGAGCAGCAGCACGCCAAGGAGCGCCTCGAGCTCCTGCTCGCCCTCGCGGAGGGCTGGGTGGACGAGGTCGTCGCCCAGGCCACGGCCGAGACGATGCCGAGCGCCGCCGCCCTCGGCGAGGCCATGCGTCGTCGCCGGGTGACCGCCGGGCCCGCCGAGCAGACCTTCGCCGCCCTGGTGGGACTGGAGCTCAGGCCCCGACGGCTGCGCGATGCGACCACGCTCTTCTCCGCCCTGCGCGACCGCGACGGGGTCGAAGCCCGCGACCGGGTGTGGAGCCATCCCGATCTGCTCCCCGACACCACCGATCTGGACGACCCGCTGGGCTACAGCGAGCGTCACGGCGACGGCGACTTCGACGCCGCGCTCGGTCGCCTCCTCGATGACGAGGCCGGCCGCGACGACGAGTCGTGAGCGAGCGCAGCGAGCGAACCATAGGGCACCTCATGCCGGCCATCGCCTATCGTGCTTTTCTTCAGGCGGTGACGGCATGAGAAGCCTGCATGCGGACGCCCGGCGGATCCTGACCGCCTGGACACCGCCCGATGCCGAGCAAGGCTCATTGCGCGACCGCTACCTCGCGCATCTGGCTGACCATCCGGAGGCGATGTGGCGGTCGTGCCACCCGGACCATCTGACCGCGAGCGCGATCGTCATCGCCGCGGATGCCTCGGCCGTGGCGCTCACCTTGCACGCCAAGCTCGGCCGCTGGCTGCAGTTCGGCGGGCACTGCGAGCCCGCCGACGCCACGGTGGCCGGGGCTGCCGAGCGGGAGACCCGCGAGGAGTCCGGGATGACGACCTTCCGGCTCGACCCCACTCCCCTGCTGCTCTCGCTCCATGAGGTGCCCTGTGGTCCGCTGCGACCCGCCCATCACCTCGATGTGCAGTTCCTGGCGGTCGCTCCGCCCGGCGCCGAGCTGAGCGTGTCCGATGAGTCGACCGATGTGCGCTGGTTCGCCCTCGGCGCCCTGCCGGCGGATACCGATGCGACCGTCCGAGCACTCAGCGCTGCTGCTGTTCGACGGCTTCGAGATACCCCTCGGCTCGCTCCTTCTTCTCATAGCGGTTGAGCAGCAGCTGGAAATCCGGTCCATGGTCGGCGTGCAGAAGGTGCGCCAACTCGTGGACGAGGACGTAGTCGATGACATAGCCCGGCATCGGCTTGAGCCGGTCGGAGAGCCGGATCCGGCCGTCCTGGGTGCTGCACGAGCCCCAGCGCTTGTTCTGATTGGACACCCAGCGGACGGACGAGGGATACGCGGCACCGCCGAGGTACCGGTCCGCCAGCTCGACCGCACGACGCTCGAGCTCGACATCGCCCTGCGGACCGCCACGACGAGCCACGCGCGCGTCGAGCTTGGCGACGAGATCGCGCACGGCGTGCTCGGCCTCCTCCTCGCTCATCGCCGCCGGGATCATGACGATGGTGCGGTGGCCCTCGCGGCGCGCCTGGACGGTGCGTCGACGCCGGGCGCTGCGCCGCACCTCGATGACCGGCTCGGGTGTGTCCATAACGTGGACTGTAAACGAGCCGACCGACACTCCACGGAATGCCGGTGATTCCACCCTCAACCTCCACAGCGCGAGACAGCGTTATCGCAGGTCAGAGCCCTTCTAGCCCGCACAGGGATCACGGACCCACAGCCCCGTCCACACCATGACCCGGCGTGCCCCACAGGTTGCCCACAAGGTTGTCCACAGGAGTGGACAACGACGGCGAGATCTCGGCTTGACGGCCTTGTCCCGACCCCCTAATTTTGACGCAGACGAACCCCCGGTGGCCGCAGGGGAAGGCGCGCCGCCGGGGGTTCTTCGTTGCCTGTGGACGATCTCGGCACGCGCGCCACGGGACCGCCACGATGGGCCCATGCACCCTGTACTCCCGCCCGGGACGACCGTCGTGCGCTGCGGCCCGGGCCAGCTGCAAGTAGGCACCATGCCGCCCTTGCGGATCCCCGATCGCCCCGGAGTCGCCCAGATCCTGCGGCACGCCGATGGATCCGCGAGTTCTCGTACCCTCGCTGAACTCGCCGAACGCGACGGCGCCGATGACGGTCCGCAGCTGGTCGCCTCGCTCCTCGCCCGCGGTGTGCTGGTGGCTCCTGCCCGGCCGGAGAAGCCGCTGCCGGGCATCACCGTGCTGCGCGAGCCGTTGACCGCCCGCTTCGCCGATGTCCTCGAGACCGCGGCCGCGAGTCCCGGCGATGAGGTGACGGTCGTCGCCGTCATCGGCGAACCGTACCGACCCACGATCCGTGATCTCTGCGAACGCGGACGTGCGCACCTCCCCGTGGTCTTCATCCAGGACCGGGTGCGCATCGGACCGCTCACTCGTCCCGGCGAGTCCCCCTGTCTGGACTGCTACGACGCCGCCCGAGCGCGTACTGACCCCGCCTGGCCGGCCGTCGCCGTGCAGCTGGGCGCCGGGCGAGCGCCCAGCGGACCTCCGTCGCTAGCGCTCCTCTTGGCGGCCGTCGCCCCTACCCTCGAGCTGATCCGCCGCGACGGCCTCGGCCGCGTCGTCACGACGGAGGCCGAGGGAGCGGGATCGAGCGAGCCGGTCGGCTGGGCCCTCACCTGCCCCTGCCATCTGCTGCGCCCATGAGATAGCCGAAACACCCTCCGGCGTTGCCACGGTCTCCTATCCTGGCAGCGTGTCCGGCCGCGACGAGTCCGAGGACGAGCGCCCGCTGAGCGGCAATCCGATCGCTCGCGGCGCGCGACTGGCGAGCCTGCCCGCCTCCTTCGCCGCCCGGACGACCTGGGGACTGGGCCGACGCATGGTCGGTGCTCCCGCGCAGGCCGTGCTCACCGATGTCCAGCGCCGCACCGCCGATCAGATCTTCAGCGTCCTCGGCCAGCTCAAGGGCGGGGCCATGAAATTCGGTCAGGCGCTGAGCGTCTTCGAGGCGGCCCTGCCCGATGAGCTGGCCGGTCCCTACCGCGATGCGCTCACCAAGCTCCAGGACGCCGCGCCGCCCATGCCGATCTCGACGGTGCACCGCGTGATGGCCGCGGAGTTCGGGCCCCGGTGGCGCGACCGGTTCCCGGACTTCGACGACCATCCCGCCGCTGCCGCCTCGATCGGGCAGGTGCATCGGGCCACCTATCTGGACGGTCAGGAGGTCGCCGTCAAGCTCCAGTATCCCGGCGCCGGCGAGGCCCTGCTGTCCGATCTGCGGCAGATCGCCCGCCTCGCCCGACTCTTCGGCGTCCTCGCCCCCGGGATGGACGTCAAGTCCCTGGTGGCCGAGCTGCGTGAGCGGGTCGCCGAGGAACTCGACTACGGCCTCGAGGCCGCCGCACAGGACGCCTTCGCCGAGGGATTCGCCGAGGACCCGTATGTCGTGGTCCCCCGGACGATCACCCACACCGGACACGCCCTGGTCTCGACCTGGCTCGACAGCGAGGGGTCGCTCGCCGACATCATCGATCGCGGCTCGCAGGAGGAGCGCGACACCTACGGCGAGGCCTTCGTGCGCTTCCTGTTCGCGGGGCCGGCACGCGTGGGACTGTTGCACGCCGATCCGCACCCGGGCAACTTCCGCATCCGCGCCGACGGCCGGCTCGGCGTCGTCGACTACGGCGCGGTGGCCCGGCTCCCCGATGGCCTTCCGGACATCATCGGGCGCCTCCTGCGCGCCGCGGTCGACGGCGACTACGACGCGGTCGTCGCCGGCCTGCGCGAGGAGGGCTTCCTGCGCGGCGCCGATCTCGACCCGGACATCATGGAGCGCTACCTCGCACCCCTCATCGAGCCCGCCCGCCAGCGCACCTTCACCTTCAGCAGATCCTGGCTCCGGGCTCAGGGCCAACGCCTCAGCCGCCCCGATGCCGAGGGATTCGGCACCGCCCGTCAACTCAACATCCCCCGGGAGTATCTGCTGATCCATCGGGTGTGGATGGGCGGTGTGGGCGTGCTGTGCCAGCTCGGAGCCACCGCCCCGTTCCGCGAGATCCTCGCCGAGTCCCTTCCCGGCTTCGACGACTGAGCCCTCCGGGGCCATCACCACGCAGAAGCTGGAGCTGGGGAGCGGGCCCGGAGGTCAGACGTGCTGGGCGACGACCGCGAGCACGGCATCGCCGTAGCGGTCGAGCTTGGCCTGGCCGATACCGCGCACCTGGGCCAGCTGCTGCACACTCGACGGCTTGACCTCGGCGATGGTCTGCAAGGTGGCATCGGTGAAGACGACATAGGCGGGCACCGACTGCTCGGTGGACTCCTCCTTGCGCCAGGTCCGCAACGCCTCGAAGAGGGCCTCATCGTAGGTGGAGGGGCAGTCGGCGCAGCGCCCACGGGAACGATCCGCCGCCGCCAGCGGCCGATGGCACACCCGGCAGGTCGCGACCTTGCGCCGTCGCGGCGTGCGCCCCGTCTGGCGAGCCTCATGCGAGGCGGGCAGGAGGCCGTCCAGGAAGCGGGTGGGCTGCCGATTGCCCCGGCCCCCCGGGTTGCGGGTCGCCGACCAGCTGATGAGCAGATCGTGGCGGGCCCGGGTCACGCCGACGTAGAACAGCCGACGCTCCTCCTCGACCGCCGCGGGTGTATCGGCGTGGACGCTCGGCATCATCCCCTCGTGCATGCCGACGAGGAAGACCGCGTCCCACTCCAGCCCCTTGGCGGCGTGCAGGGTCGCCAGGGTGACACCATCGGCCGTCGGCGCGTGCGCCTGCTGGGCACGCCGGTCGAGATCGCCGACGAGTGCCGTGAGGTCGGCATCGGGCTTCTCCTCGACGAGGTCGCCGGCCATCGTGAGGATGGCGTGCAGCGACTCCCAGCGGTCGCGGACCGCGCCGCTGCCGCTCGGCGGCTCGTCGGTGTGGTTCATCGTCGCGAGCACCGCGCGCACATCGGCGACCAGCTCCCCCGCGCCCTCACCGGCCCGGGCGGCCCCGCGCAACAAGGTCACCGCCTGGCGGACCTCGGCACGCTGGAAGAACCCCTCGACACCCCGCAGCACGAAGGGGATGCCCAACTGGCCGAGGGCCTCCTCGAAGGCCTCGGACTGGGCATTGATGCGGAAGAGCACCGCCATCTGCTTGTACGGCGTTCCCTGACGGTGCAGGGCGGCGATCTCGTTCGCGACGGCCGCCGCCTCGGCGGGCTCATCGGGATAGCCCTGATAGGCGACCGGATTGCCCGGCTGCTGCTGGGACTGCAGCGGGACTCCCTCGCGACCATCGAGGCCGAAGACGGCATTCGCCGCCGCGACGATCTGCGGGGTCGACCGGTAGTTGCGCACCAGCTGGACCTGGGCCGCCTGCGGAAAGCTGCGCGTGAACGAGCTCAGGATGCGCGGCGAGGCCCCGGCGAAGGAGTAGATGGTCTGCCGGGGGTCGCCGACGACGCAGATCTCGTCGCGGCCGCCGAGCCACAGCCCGAGCAGGGTGGCCTGCAGGGGATTGACGTCCTGGTACTCGTCGACGACGAACCAGCGGTACTGGCGCCTCACCTCGGCGGCGACGCGTTCGTCGTCGGCGAGGATCGCCGTGGTGTGCAGGAGGATGTCCTCCATGTCGATGCGACCGCGTTCGCGCTTGACGTCCTCATAGGCCCGCAGCACCTGCCCCGTGGTGGCGGCATCGAGGTCGGCCACCTGGCGACGGCGCTTGGGCGCCTCGGCGGCGTAGTCGTCGGGGCGGATGGTGCTGACCTTGGCCCACTCGACCTCGGCCGACAGGTCGCGCAGCAGGGCCGTGTCGGTCGACAGCCCGATGCGGCGGGCGGCCTCGGCGACCAGGCCGAACTTGGAGGCGATGATCTCGGGGAACTCGGTGCCGTACACCCGCGGCCAGAAGTAGCGGGCCTGCCGCAGGGCAGCCGAGTGGAAGGTGCGGGCCTGCACACCCGAGGCCCCCAGCTGGCCCAGCCTCGTGCGCATCTCCCCCGCGGCCCGCGTCGTGAAGGTGACGGCCAGGACCTCGGTGGGCTTGTAGACCCCCGACGCGACGCCATAGGCGATCCGGTGGGTGATCGCCCGGGTCTTGCCCGTACCCGCACCGGCGACGACGCAGACCGGGCCGCGCAACGCCTCGGCGACCTGACGCTGCTCGGGATCGAGTCCGGTCAGCAGCTCCTCGGCGTCGGGCACGATGCTCCTCGGTGGATCGGGGTGGCGGACACAGCCAGATTAGACGGCCCCGCCGACAGCCCGGCGGCTGCGTTCCCCCGGTCCCGGACGTCGACGGCCCCTGCGCGGGGCGGGGGAATGACGGCGGGCATCATGGCGTTGACGAGAGGGCGAGGACCGCTCGCCACATCCGACCCGAGGGGGCACCGTTGTCCGCTGAGAACCAGTTCGTCCTGTACTCCACACCCTGGTGCGGCTACTGCCATCGACTCAAGAGCCAGCTCCAGCGTGAGGGCATCACGTTCTCCGAGGTCGATATCGAGGCGGAGCCCGATGCCGCACTGATCGTCGAGCAGGCCAACGGCGGGAATCAGACCGTGCCGACCCTGGTGTTCGCCGACGGTTCGGCCCTCACCAATCCTTCGGTGGCCCAGGTCAAGGAGAAGCTCGGCGTCTGAGCCGTTCCCGGCGCCTCGCTACGACCAGCGGCCGGGGATCTCCCGGCCGGCCCACTGCTCGATGAGCCAGCGGGAGATCGAGACGTGGGGCGGCGGCAGCACGATCTCCTCTCGCTCACCGAGCTTCACCAGCTCATCGCGCGTGAACCATCCGGCCTGCGCGATCTCGTCGGCATCGACGCGGATATCCGTGGTGGTGGCGCGACCGAAGAAGCCGAGCATGAGGCTCGCGGGAAACGGCCACGGCTGACTGGCGGCATAGCGCACCTCCCCGACCTGGATGCCGACTTCCTCGTCGACCTCGCGCCGCACCGCGTCCTCGAGTGACTCGCCGGGCTCCACGAAGCCGGCGAGGGTCGAGAAGCGACCCTCGGGCCAGTGGGGATTGCGCGCCAGCAGCGCGCGGTCGTCCTCATCGGTGATGAGCATGATGACGGCGGGATCGGTGCGCGGGAAGTGATCGGTGCCGCAGGCGTGGCACCGCAGCAGATGACCCGAGTTCTCGACCGAGAGGTACTCGCCGCAGCGCGAGCAGTAGGGGTGACTCGCGATCCACCGCGCGATGCCGACGGCATGGATCGCCAAGGAGAGCTCCGGTCCGCTCAGCAGCGGGGCCAGGATGCGCAGGCTCACCGGTGCGAGCTCCTGGGGCACCCGACCGACGACCACCGCGGCGTGGGTGACCCCCTGGTGCTCGCCGAGCAGGATCCATTCGCCCTCGGGAGCCTCGGCCGGCGTCAGCCAGCGCAGTGCCGGACCGTCGACGGTCGCCACGTGCTCGCCTCCGAGCACGAGCACCCGCAAGGCGGGATCCTGTCGCCACGCGTCATCGGCGCGTCGATTGCCCTGGCGGTCATGGTGTGTGCGATCGAAGGCGAAGTCCACCCGATCACCGTAGCCCGAGATTTCACCGTTCGGGTGCAGGCCCCGCCTGGAGATGCTTCACTCTCTGACTAATGAGCATTCGGACCATTCACCCTAGCCACACGGCCGTGACGACCATACATCTTCTTCAATTGATGATCATCGCTGCGTGGGCAAAGCTTCAGGAGTCAAGAACCGTCATTCAGAAATTTTATCAAGGGATCGCTCGATCTGCGCAATACGCATCTCCAGTGAACTGAGAATCCCCACTAGATCTGTCACAAGACTTTCAGACGAAAGACCCACACCCTCGTTCTCGATACGCTGTTGATATCCAAGACGGATACCTGCGATAAAGGTCTTGACATCGCGGATGTCCGGACCCGCAAAACTCTCGACCCCTTCAAGGGCTTCCAGAAATTCTTGCTGAATCTCTTCAGCACTATACCTAGCGCTCATGGCCTAATAAGCACCAGCCACGTACCGTTGCCAGTGGGATTGGGAACACATACGGCGAAGGGATATCGCCACTGGATCGCCAACCGCAATGCCTGGCATTCCACGTAAGAGCCAGCCACTCGGAGCACCCGGTCCCAGATGCTAGCAGGCGCCACCAGGGACTCAGCCGTGGACGGATGATTAGCAGACCTTGTCAAGTATCGCGAGATCCCATCGATACTGGAACGGTCAGTTTCAGATGAAACATATGTGCCGCCCACCGAGTCCCAAGCGCCGGCAAAGTAATTTACATACTCCCTTGGAACTCCCGCAGCGACAGCTCTTTCGGGGTAAAATACCTCGCCGTCTACTGCATACCGCTGAATAGCATCTAGATATTTTTCTACCGCACGCTGTTCCACCTGCGCAGGCACTTCCGAATTTTCATCTAATGCCGCTGCCGACCCACTCGCAGCAACTGTTATCCCGGTACTTAAAAGTGCGGCTGACGACAACGCAATAGTTACATGCTGAATTTTCTTCTTGACGCCATACATGGGGACCATCTTCTCCCGTAATTCGAGTTATCCAACGCTAACATCTGCACTGAATCTATGCGAGGCTTACGTCCTCCGCACAGGCCGCTCTCTCCGCGGCCAGCACGAGCACTCCGTGGCTGCTGAGACAGAGGAGCGCTCAGTTCAAGCTTCAGGGGTTCAGCCCGAGACGGGAGGCGAGTTCGTCGCGACCGGGGAGATCCTCCGGGCGGTGGAGCTCGTCGCGGCGCACGTAGTAGAAGGCCGCGGTCACCCGATCGAGGTCGATCCCCCGCATCTCGGCCCAGGCGATCCGGTAGACGGCGAGCTGCAGCGGATCGGCATCCGTGCGGCGGTTCGTCTTCCAGTCGATGACCTCATAGCCGTCCTCGGTGGCGAAGACCGCGTCGATGCGGCCGAGGATCTGCTGACCCCCGAGACGCAGCGTGAACGGCACCTCGACCGCGACCGGTTCACGATCGGCGAAGATCCCGTCCTCGAAGGCCTTCTTCAGCGCCTCGAGGTCCCCGTCATCGGAGACGTCCACGAGGTCCGTGCCCGGCGCCCCCGGCAGTTCCTCGGGGTCGAGCAGGGTCTGTTGACCGTACCGAGCCTCGATCCAGGCATGGAAGCGAGTCCCGAAGCGAGCGGCACCGGACGGGCGGCGCGGCATCGGACGCGCCAGCTCTCGGGCGAAGCCCTCCGGATCCTCGGCGAGAGCCAAGGTCTGCGTCGCGGACAATGCCTCGGGCAGCTCGACCTCGACGACCCGATCCGTGGCACGCTCGACCTCCTCGATCAACAGGTCCAGTTCAGCGCGGATGGAGGCCAGCTCCGGATGGACCGACAACGGCAGCGCCTCCGTCGCGGTGAGATGGGACCGCACCTCATCGGCGAACGCGCGCCGCTCCTCCAGCCCCTGCAGCTGCACGGGCCAGGCGTAGGCGGTGTCGTCCAGATGCGGATTGGCGGAGTCCTCCTCGGGCTCCTCGGCCCAGACCAGCGGCTCGATACCCCGGGCCGCCAGCCACTCCCGGACATCCGACAGGAACCGCGACACGCGGCGGGGCTTGACCTGGCTGCGCCCCCAGCGATGTCCGCTCACATGCAGCCGGTGCCGGGCGCGGGTGAACGCCACATAGCCCAGCCGGATCTCCTCCATCAGGGCATCGGCCTTGTTGCGGCGCTTGAAGTCCTCCTCGCCCTCACGCGAGAGCTCCTCCAGGTCGGGCACGAAGGCGGCATCGCCGCGCAGCTCGACCGGCAGCACGCTCGCATTCGAGATCCAGCGCGACCGGCCTTTGTCGTCGGGGAACACCCCAGCGGACACGAAGGGCACGAAGACCTCGTCGAACTCCAGGCCCTTGGACTTGTGGATGGTCAGCACCTTGACGGAGTCGGCCTCCGAGGGTGCCGACAGCTCCATGCCGCGGTTGAAGTCGGTCTCGGCACGCAGATACGCCAACAGTCCCGAGAGCGAGGCGTAACGGTCGTACTGGGCATAGTCGCCGACGGCGTCCAGCAAGAGGCTCAGATTGTCCGAGCCGGCTCCCGACACGACGAGCTCGACATCGAGATCGAGCTCGGCCACCACCCGGCGGGCGAGGTCGGGCAGAGGCTCGTGCAGGTGTCGGCGCAATCGGGCGAACATCCCCGACAGGTCGTGCAGTCGCCCACGCGCCTCCGCGGAGTACGGGAGGTCACCCGGGTCCTCGACCGCCTCGGCGAGCGAGACGACCTCGGTGGGATCCGCGCCGGCCGTGGCCTCCGCCAGGTCGGCGTGCAGGCGCTCCTCGGGCTGCCCGAGATCCTGCTCCTCGCGCCACACCCGGCCGAGATCGGCGGCCCGGCGCCCGAGCAGCGCGAGATCGCGGTCCCCGATACGCCATCGAGGGCCGGCCAGCAGGCGCAGCGTCGAGGGATTGGCGGTGACATCGTCGAGCACCTCGAGCACAGCGAGGACATCGAGGATCTCCGGTTGGCTGAGCAGGCCCGTCAGGCCGACGATCTCGACCGGGATCTCGTGCGCCCGCAGAGCCCGCACGATCTCGGTGTTCTCGCCGGTGACCCGGACGAGCACAGCGATATCGCGCCAGAGATGATCGACGCCTGACTCCCCCGCCCGTTCCCCGGCCGCAGCGACCGCGTCGACGAGGGATTCGATCTCCTCGGCGACACCCATGTGGAGGGCCACCGTGATCTCCCCCGGCGGGTTCTCCGGAGCCGCTCTCAAAGGCGTGACGATCGGTTTGACCGCGTCGTCCTCGTAGTAGTCGCGTGCGACGACCGCGGCGAGGTCGATGATCTCGGGGGCGCAACGGCGAGTCACCGACAGCGCATGCCGGGTGCCGTGAGTGCCATCGGCCGCCGGGAAGTCGTCGAGGAAGGCCGCGAGATTGCCCGACGCCGCGCCGCGCCAGCCGTAGATGCCCTGGGCCGGGTCGCCGACCGCGCTGATGCCCTGTCCGGCGAACAGTGCACGCAGCAGATCGCGCTGCGCCACGGAGGTGTCCTGGTATTCGTCGAGGAGCACGACCCCGAACCGCTCGCGGAGGGTCTGCTGGACCTCGGGGAGCTGCGCCAGACGTGCCCCCCAGGCCATCTGATCGGAGAAGTCCATGACACCGGCGTTCAGCTTGGCCGTCCGATAGTCATCGACCAGGCGGGTCAGCTCGATGCGCTTGCGCGAGGTGGTGGCGAGCTCCCGATGCAGCTTGAGCTGCTTGGGCACCGACTCGGCTTCAGCGATCATCCGCTCGTCGAAGACCCGGAGTCGCTCGGTGGTGACCAGATGCTCCGAGAGCTGACCGTCGAGGGCGAGGAGATCGGTGATGGTGGTGGGCATCCACGCCGAGACGTGCGACAACGGTCCGGCGTGGTCGCGGACCACGCGTGCGGCGATCTGGAAGCGGGTGGCATCGGCCAGCACCCGCAGGTCCGGTTCGACACCGAGCCTCAGACCGTGCTCGGCGATGAGCGTCCCCGCGAAGGCGTGATAGGTCGAGACCGTCGGCTCGCCGTGCTCGGAGAAGTCGCCGATCCGGTCGAGGGAAGCCCGCACCCGGGTAGCGAGCTCGCCGGCCGCCTTGGCTGTGAAGGTCAGCCCGAGGATGGTGGCCGGGTCGATCTCCTCGTACCCCACCAGCCAGACGACCCGGGCGGCCATGACCGCGGTCTTGCCCGAGCCGGCGCCCGCGATGATCGCCTGCGGCCGCTGCGGGGCCTCGGTGATGGCCGCCATCTGCTCGTCGCTGAAGGGGATCTCGAGCACCTCGCGGAGGTGATCGGGCGAATGCAGGAGCTTCACGCCTCGGCACCACCGATCGTGAAAGTCGTCTTGGCGGGGCAGACCGTCTCGAACTCGCAGAAGGAGCAGGTCTGCGGCATCGCCGCGAAAGTCTCCGAGCGCATCGTCTGGACCGACTGCCGGACCAGATCCAGTGCGAAGAACGGCTCGCCCTCAGCAGGAGCGTCCTGCGGCTGGACCTTGGGATCCTCGGGATGTCTGGCCCCCGCCGCGGCCCGCAACTGCACGAGCTCGGCACCGCCGGGAGCAGCCCCCGGGGCGATATCGGCGGTCGCACCGTGCTCGACAGCGAGCTGATAGACGCCCAACTGGGGGTGCTCGGCGACATCGGCACCCCGTGGCGGGTTCTTGGAGGTCTTGAGGTCGATGACGTGCACGCGGCCGTCCGCGTCCAGTTCGACGCGGTCCATCGAGCCGCGCAGCACCGCTCGCTCTCCATCCAGCTCCAGCTCGACCGAGAACTCATGCTCGGCGGCGATCACCTGTCGCGGATCGGCCGCGTGCCAGCGCGCGAATCGCACGAGAGCCTCACGGGCGGCGCCCTTCTCCCGCTCGCTGATCCAGGGCGCCGCGAAGTCGAGCCGGCCCCAGACATCGTCGAGGTGCCGCATCATCGCCTCGACATCGGGGGCCTGCTCACCGCGACGCACGATATCGGCGGCGAGGGCATGCACGATGAGACCGAAACCCTGGGCCGTGGAGCTGGCCCGGGACCCGCGCACCTCCCTTGCCAGGAACCACTTGAGCGAACAGCCGGTGATGTCGCCGACAGAGGATCCGGAGAGTCCGAGCGGGGCGTCCGGGTCCTTGATCGGGTGATCATTGACGGTGAGCTCGCGCACGCCCCACCAGCGGTCGGGGTGGGCAGCACGGCCGGACCACAGGTCGTGGCGGGCGATCTCCGCCAGCATCGCCGCGGCCTCGGATCGCAGCGCAGGATCCGTGCTCTCGGCGTAGCTCCGTAGTCGTGCGATGACGGCGCGCAGGGACAGCGGACGCTGCGGCCGTGCTCGCGGGAGCTCGGAGCGATCCTGCGGCCCGAAGCCCGCTCCGAGCAGTTCCCGGACGAAGCGGGACGGCTGATCGCCATCATCGGTGGGCGTCTCGACCGCGGTCACCATCAGCCGTCGGCTCGCCCGCGTGCAGGCGACGTAGAACAGCCGCCGCTCCTCGCGCAGACGCTCGGAGCGCTCGACCGCATGGGCTCCCCCCAGGGTCTCGGCGCCCAGCAGCGATCCTCGGAAGCGCAGATCCGGCCAGCGCTCCTCCTGGACCCCGGCGACGATCACCAGCGGCCACTCGAGCCCCTTGGAACGGTGCGCCGTCATCAACCGGACGGCATCGGGACGCGCCTGGCTGGTGACCAGCTGATCAGCGGGAATCTGCTGGGCACGCAGATCGGCGATGAAATTGGCGACCCCCATGCGCCGCTTGCGCTCCTCGCCGCGGGCCGCATGGTGGAAGAGCGCGACGACCGCGTCGAGATCGCGGTCGGCGGCCAATCGGCTCTCACCGCCCTCCTCCCACTGTCCTCGCAGCCGGCGCGGCCAACCGGTGCCGTCCCAGAGCGTCCACAGCACCTGCT
Organism: Actinomycetes bacterium; assembly: GCA_023417775.1. Lineage (GTDB taxonomy): Bacteria > Actinomycetota > Actinomycetes > Propionibacteriales > Nocardioidaceae > Aeromicrobium. The sequence continues at coordinate 56,486 of JAEZEJ010000062.1, forward strand.
CGGGAGGATCGCCGTCGGCGATCTGCTGAGCCGAGCGTCGCAACAGCGCCGCGAGGCGACGGGTGAGCTCGACCGCCTCGGCGGTCGCCGGCTCGAGCCGGCCGAGACCGAGCATCGCCGGATCCTGCAGGGCATCGGCGACGAGCTCGGGCGAACGACGATCGGGGGTGCGGCGGCGAAGCGCCCGCCCCACGCGCCGCAGCGCGGGAGCGTCGAGGCCGGCCAACGGGCCGGTGAGCAGGGCTTGAGCATGCTCGGGCTCCACGGGGAAGCCGCGGGCCAGCAGGTCGGCCGCCTCCAGCGCCGACAGGAGCCCCCGGACGGCCGGCTCGGAGACGAGCGGCACCTCGTCTCCAGCGACCTCGACCGGCACCCCGGCCGGAACCAGGACCCGCTGAAGACGGGACAGGTCGGCACCCGAGCGCACCAGCACCGCCATGTCCGCCCACGCCCAGCCGTCCTCCAGGTGGGCCCGCCGGAGGGTCTCGGCGATGTGCTCGGCCTCGGCGACGGGCGAGGCATAGGTCTCGACCGCGACCTCGCCCTCATATGGCGCCTCCGAGGCGACCTCGCGATGACGACGGAGCACCTGCGGATCGAGGCTGCCGGGATGACCGACGCCGCCGAGCACCGCCTGCGCGGCGGACAGGACCCGCGGGCCGAAACGCCGCGTGACCCGTAGCGCCGTCACCTGGGCGGGCGCGCCCGGCACCCCGAATTGATCGGTGAAGCGCAGGATGCCGGTCGGATCGGCACCGCGGAATCCGTAGATCGCCTGATCGTGATCGCCCACCGCGATGAGTCCCTGCCCTCCCCCGGTGAGCGCGTGGAGGAGATCGACCTGCATCGGATCGGTGTCCTGGTACTCGTCGACGACGACGAGCTTGAAGCGCCGCCGCAACTCGGCGGCGATGTGCTCGTCCTCGAACAGCACGCGGGCCGAGGTGACCAGCGTCGAGTAGTCGGCGAGATTGGCGAGCGCCGTCACCTGCTCGTATTCGGCGATGGCATCGGCCAGCCGTGCCCAGTCGTGGCGCTCGCGCTCGATCGCGAGCTGCCGCAGATCGTCGACCGTGAGCCCCTCGGCGGCCAGCCGGCTCATGAAGGAGTCGATCTCGGCCGCGAATCCTCGGGTTCGCAGCGCCTCGCGCAAGGCCAGCGGCCAGGACGACACATCATGCCCGGCGAGCAGCTCGGTGATGACGGCATCCCGCTCCGGCGCGGTCAGCAGATCGGCGGGTGCCGCATAGGTCTCCGGGTCGCTGAACTCCCGCACCAGCGCGTAACAGAAGGAGTGGAAGGTCAAAGCCGAGACGGCCGACGCCGTGGCGGTGCGACGGGCCCCGATACGGGACCGCAGCTCCTCGGCCGCCTTGCGGCTGAAGGTGAGCACGAGCACCTCGTCGGGCGCGAGCTCGCCACGCTCGAGCCGGTCGACCACGACCTCGACGATCGTGGTGGTCTTGCCCGTACCCGGCCCGGCGAGCACGAGGAGGGGCGCATCGCGGTGATCGACCACGGCCTGCTGGCTCGCGTCGAGACGCGGGGCGGCGACGGGCGTGTCGTCGGGGACGACGGCGCGGTACTCCAGGGGCATGCTCACATGCAATCAGATGCCACCGACAGCCCGGGCGACATCCACACGGCCGCGCTTGACGGGTGTGGATTCGCGGGACCAGTGCTCCTGGGCCTCGATCATGAGCGGCGCGGGCAGCGTGCCGTCGGCGCGCACGACACGCCACCAGCACACCAGATGACCGAGCCGGGACATGACCTGACCGACCTGCCGCGGCCCGCCCTCGCCCAGCCCAGCGTTATTCAGTTCCTCGGCGATCAGACCGTAGGTGAGCACCTGGCCCGGGGGAATCGCTTCCACCCGGGCCAGGACGCGTTCATCGAAGAGCTCGCTCAGTGCCCGACCTCGATCGTCTCGCTGCTCAGTAGGCGGGCTGTGAGGGGTCGATCTGGTCGACCCAGGCCGCCACACCGCCGCCCACGTGGACCGCATCGGCGTAGCCGGCGCCCTTGAGCACCGCGAGCGCCTCGGCCGATCGCACGCCGGACTTGCAGTACAGCACGACCGGCGTGTCCTGCGAGAGCTGCTCGAAGGCCTTGCCGGAGAGCACATCGCCCTTGGGGATGAGCACCGAGCCCGGGATCTTGTTGATCTCGTACTCATTCGGCTCGCGGACATCGACCAGCGTGAAGTCACGACCGCCGTCCGAGCGCTCCTTGAGCCAGCCGTTCAGGGTCTGGACGCTGATGGTCGAGCCCGCGGCCGCCTCGGCAGCCTCATCGCTCACCGCGCCGCAGAAGGCGACGTAGTCGTCCATCAGCTCGGTCGGCAGCTCGCCCTCGGGATCGCGACGGATCTTGAGCGTCGTGTAGCGCATCTCCAGCGCGTCGTAGACCATCAGGCGACCGATCAGCGGATCGCCGATACCGGTGATGAGCTTGATCGCCTCGGTGACCATGATCGAGCCGATCGAGGCGCACAGGACGCCCAGCACGCCGCCCTCAGCGCACGACGGCACCATGCCCGGCGGCGGGGGCTCGGGGTACAGGTCGCGGTACTGCGGCCCTTCCTGGGCCCAGAACACCGACACCTGACCCTCGAAACGGTAGATCGAGCCCCAGACATAGGGCTTGCCGAGGATGACCGCCGCGTCGTTGACGAGATAGCGGGTGGCGAAATTGTCGGTGCCGTCGAGGATCAGGTCGTACTGGCTGAAGATCTCGAGGACGTTGTCGTTGTCGAGGCGCTCCTGGTGGACGATCGTCGTCACGTACGGATTCGTCTCGGCGACCGACTCCGCGGCCGACAGGGCCTTGGGCTTGTCGATATCGGACTGGCCGTGGATGACCTGACGCTGCAGATTCGACTCGTCGACCACATCGTCGTCGATGATGCCGAGCGTGCCGACGCCAGCCGCCGCCAGGTACAGCAGCGCGGGGCTGCCGAGCCCGCCGGCGCCGATGACCAGGACCTTGGCGTTCTTGAGGCGCTTCTGCCCCGTCATCCCGACATCGGGGATGATCAGATGGCGACTATAACGGCGGACCTCGTCGATCGTGAGTTCGTCGGCGGGTTCCACGAGTGGGGCTACCAAAGGTCTCTCCTTCTCCCCTGGGGTGCTGATGTCGGTACAACCATGCGGACGTGCCTATTGTTCCCTGCCGGCGAGCTCGGTCCGGAGGCTGTCCGGATCATGAACGCCCACCCACTACGCTGGCGTGGTGAGTTCCGCCGCCGAAGCCCGTCCCCGCACCAGCCGCCTCCCCCGCGACGCCCGTCGCGCACAGCTGCTCGGTGTCGCTCGCGAGGTGTTCGTCGAGCAGGGCTATCACTCGGCCTCGATGGACGAGATCGCCGAGCGTGCGGGCGTCTCCAAGCCGGTCCTGTACCAGCACTTTCCCGGCAAGCTCGACCTCTACCTGGCTCTGCTCACGACCTCCGCGGACGAGATCATCGCCGGCGTCGCCACCGCGCTCGCCTCCACGACGGACAACCGTCGCCGCGTGCAGGCCACGATCGAGCTGTGGTTCGACTACGTCGACGCGCAGGGCCAGTCCTTCCTGCTGGTCTTCGGCTCGGATCTGACGAACGATCCCGAGGTCCGCGACATCGTCGACCGGGTGATCAGCGAGTCGGCCTCCGCGATCGCCGAGGTCATCCGGGAGGACACCGACCTGCCGGGCGCCGCCGCGCAGTTGCTCGCGGTGAGCCTCGTGGGCATGGGCCATGTGGGTGCCCGCAACTGGCTCTCCGCGGAGTCCAGCCTCACTCGTGATGAAGCCGTTCAACTGGTGTCGGCGCTCGCCTGGCGCGGCATCGGCGGCTTCCCCAATCCCCGCCAAACCACTGAAGGAGAATGACCGTGGAGGTCAAGATCGGCGTCCAGAACGCCTCCCGTGAACTGTCCGTCGAGACCGACGCCGCCCCTGAGGAGGTGCTGGGCGAGTTGAACGCCGCGATCGAGAAGGAGACGGTGTTCACCCTCAGCGACGCCAAGGGCCGCACCGTCGCGATCCCGGCCGACAAGGTCGCCTACCTGTACTTCACCTCCGACAATGGCCGCAAGGTCGGCTTCGGCATCGGCGGCTGAGTCACCGCCTTGGACCGAGATTTGCTCCCTATTCGTCAACCGGATTGTCCTCTGCTTGACGAATAGGGAGCAAATCTCGGTCCGGGCCGTGTCAGGTCAGGCAGCGAGGCCGAGCTTGTCCATCCGCTCGGTGTGCGCCTCGGTCAACCGGGTCAGCATGCGCCCGATGACCGTCAGGTCCATGACCGCGCCCGGCCGGTCGGCATTGCCGACGAGCACCGCGGTCAGCGCATCACGCTCGGCCACGACCGTCTGGGCCTGGCTGAGCGCCTCGCCCATGAACCGACGGCCCCACAGAGCCAGCTTGCCGCCGACGCGCGGCTCCTCGGCGATGGCGTCGCGGATGACATCGACGACGAACTCCGAGTGCCCCGTGCCGCTCAGCGTGTCGAGCACGAGCTCACGGGTGTCGGCATCCAGGAAAGCGGCGATCTCGCGGTAGAAGTCGGCCGCCAGACCGTCTCCGACATAGGCCTTGAGCAGGCCCTCCAGGAAGTCCTCCGGCTGCGTCCGAGCGTGGAATCGCTGGAAGATCGGCTGGAACGGCAGCATCGCCGCATAGGGATCCTCCCCCAGCGCGATCAGCCGATCGCGCAGCTGGGTGAAGTGCTGCCACTCGGCCGAAGCCATGGCCGCGACCTCGGCCTCCTGGGCCAGATCGGGGGCCATCTTGGCGTCCTCGGCGAGCCGCTCCCAGGCACTGATCTCGCCGTAGGCCAGCAGGCCCAACAATTCCACCACGCCTTGACGGTAGGCTGGGTCATCGAAGGCGTTCGGTACGGCGGCGGTCATGCACCGCAGCGTAGCGCGGCACGACGCATCATGTGAGGCCGCCCGAACGATACAGACGTGCGACGTCCGCGGACGTCAGAGAAGAAATCCGAGAAGAACCCTGACTACTTTCACCGAGCTGGGCGTCGAACCCGCTATCGCCGATGCCCTGGCCGAGGACGGCATCACCACGCCGTTCCCGATCCAGGAGATGACCTTGCAGGTCGGGCTCATGGGCACCGATCTCATCGGCCAGGCGCGTACCGGCACCGGCAAGACCCTCGCCTTTTCCATCCCCGTCATCCAACGCACCCTCGTTCCCGGCGATGCCGACTACGACCAGCTCGCCGCCCCCGGCAAGCCGCAGGCGCTCATCGTCGCCCCGACCCGCGAGCTGGCCCTGCAGGTCGCCAAGGACGTCGACACCGCGTCCAGGAACCGCGGCACCCGCAATCTCACGATCTACGGCGGCGTGCCCTATGAGCCGCAGCTCGAGGCGCTGGAGTCCGGTGTCGACATCGTCACCGGCACCCCCGGTCGCATCCTCGATCTCATCAACCGCGGCTCGCTCGATGTCAGCCACGTCAAGTCGCTGGTCCTCGACGAGGCCGACGAGATGCTCGACCTCGGCTTCCTGCCCGATGTCGAGGCGATCCTCGCGCGCACGCCCGAGACCCGCCAGACGATGCTGTTCAGTGCGACGATGCCCGGCGCGATCGTGTCGCTGGCCCGCAAGCACATGCATCATCCGATGAACATCCGTGCGGAGTCCGCCGAGGCGAACCAGACGGTGCCGGCCACCAACCAGTTCGTCTGGCAAGCGCACGACATGGACAAGCCCGAGGTCGTCGCCCGCATCCTGCAGGCCGACGATGTCGGCCGGGTGATCATCTTCACCCGCACCAAACGCCAGGCGCAGCGGATCGCCGATGATCTGGCCGACCGTGGCTTTCCGGCCTCGCCACTGCACGGCGATATGGCGCAGAAGGCCCGCGAGAAGGCCCTGCAGGGCTTCCGCGACGGCGATGTGAGCATCCTGGTGGCCACCGATGTCGCCGCCCGCGGCATCGATGTCGCCGGGATCACGCATGTCATCAACTACACCTGTCCCGAGGACGACAAGACCTATGTGCACCGCATCGGCCGCACCGGTCGTGCCGGGGCCAGCGGAACGGCCGTCACCTTCGTCGACTGGGCCGATATCCAGCGCTGGAAGCTCATCAACACGGCCCTCGATCTGCCCTTCGAGGAGCCCGAGGAGACGTACTCGACCTCTGAGCACCTGTTCCGCGATCTCGGCATCGACCCGAAGGCCAAGGGCCGGTTGAAGCCCGCAGCGCCCAGGGAGCCGAAGCCCAAGCAGGGCGATCGTCCGTCCTCGGGGTCGGGCGGCTCGTCGCGCAATCGCCAGCGCAACCGTCGTCGGACCTCGGGTGGTTCGGAGAGCTCGCCGGAGTCCTCGACCGCGAAGGCGCAGAGCTCCTCCGGTGACACCCAGCCGCGCACCGGCGAGGATGGTCAGCCGCGTCGTCGGCGCCGTCGTCGCCGCTCCGGCGGCGGGGGTTCGGGCGAGGGCAACGCCGCATCGACCTCGGCCTCTGCCTCCAACGACTGACACCGACCGGTCTCCGCCTCGAGGGGCGGTGAGCTACCCCGCACTCAGCTCGACGACGTGCGCGATGGCTCACCGCCCCTCGTCGTCGCGCGGGAGGCTCGCCGCTCCGGGACGCCGGTGGCCGGGCTCAGACCACGACGACGGGCGTGCCCATCGGGGCCCAGTCCCAGAGGAAGACGGCGTCGTCGACGTTCTGGCGGATGCAGCCGGCCGAGAGCGGCTCACCCAGCTCGTCGAGGGACTGCTCCAGCTGACCCTCGTGGTCGACGGGGATCGCATGGAAGCCGATCGGCTCGCTCCAGCCGGTCGTGAACTCGACGAAGTACTCCATCGTGCCGGAGTTGTCGAAGCTCGTCGCATGGCGATAGCGGGCGCGGACCTCATAGGAACCCGGGTCGAGATTGTCGAAACGACTGCCCGAGACCAGATAGGTGGACGTCACGCTGCCGTCGTCCTCGACGAGCCAGACGCGCTGATCGCCCTGGCTGAACACCACGCGACGCCCGTCGCCGGACTCGGCGGGGACCGCCGGCGGCGTCTCCTCGGCAGCGGGCTCCTCGGGCACCGGCTCGGCCTCGGCCTCGGGCGTCTCCTGGGCCAGCACCGGGAGCTTCGCCTGGACCAGTGCCGGAGTCTCGTCGGGGTCGCCGGCGCTCGATGAGGACGGGGCCAGGATGGCCGTCAGTCCCACGGCCAGCGAGACCGTGACCGATCCGAAGAACATCGTGCCGCGGGCGCGCATCCGGTTCGACGTACGGCGGTGCTTACCCATCGAGCAGCCCCCTGGCGATGGAACGGTAGGCGTCGGCACCCTTGTGGTTCACCGAGGTGGCGAGGATCGAACGTCCGATCGCGGGCGCCTCGGCGAATCTGATCGATTTGGGAATCGGTGGCTCCAGCACGGTGAGGTCGTAGGTCTCGGCGATCGCGGTGCGGACATTCTGGGCGTGCCGGGTGCGTCCGTCGTACATGGTGGCGAGCACCCCGCGGACCGTCAGATCGGGGTTGATGAACTGGCGCACATCGTAGATCGTGTCGAGCAGCTGCCCGACGCCACGGTGCGACAGGGTCTCGGCCTGCAGCGGGATGATGACCTCGTCGGCCGCGGAGAGCGCGCCGACCGTCAGGACGCCGAGCGCCGGTGGGCAGTCCAGCAGGATCCAGTCGTAGTCCGACCGCACCTTGTCCAGGGCCACCCGCAGCCGCTGCTCGCGGCCGGTGCGGGTGACGAGCTGCTCCTCGGCTTGCGCCAGCGTGATGCTGGCCGGCAGCAGGTCGATGCCGTCATCGGTCACCAGGATCGCCTCGATCGCCGGCACCTTGCCCAGCAGGACCTCGCCGACGGTGACGTCGAGCTCCTCGGGATCGATGCCGAGCGAGAAGGTCAGACTCCCCTGGGGGTCGAGGTCGACGACCAGCACCCGCTGCCCCTCCTCGGCGAGGGCGGCGCCGAGGGAGGCGACGCTCGTGGTCTTGGCCACGCCGCCCTTCTGGTTCGCCAGCGCGATGGTCGTCGTCACGTGCCCATTGTGCCATCGCCCTCGGTGGATGCCTCCTCGATCCACACAACCGCTCGGCCCTCTCATGGAATCGGATGGCATGCTGGCGCCATGACCGCACGCGCCCTCGTCACCGGACCGACCGCCGGTATCGGCCTGTCCTATGCCCGGCGGCTCGCCGCCGACGGGGTCGACCTGGTCCTGGTCGCTCGCGACGAGCACCGGCTCGGCGAGCTGGCCGGTCAGTTCCGTCGCGACCACGGCGTCGATGTCGAGATCCTGCGTGCCGATCTCACCGACCCGGCCGATCTCGACCTGGTGGCCATGCGACTCGCGGACGAGAGCCGGCCGATCGGGCTGCTCGTCAACAATGCCGGCGCCTCGATCGCCGGCTGGTTCGGCACCACGGACATCGCCCTCGAGGACCGCCAGCTCGACCTGCTCGTCCGCGCACCGATGCACCTCATGGACGCGGCGCTCAAGACGATGTCGCGTCGCGGCTATGGGGCCATCGTGAATGTCGCGAGCGTCGCGGCGTTCACCCCGCGGGGCGCCTACTCGGCGCACAAGTCGTGGCTGGTCAATCTGTCGCTGTGGGCCCACCTGCAGTATTCCGAGGACGGGGTCGTCGTGCAGGCGCTCTGCCCGGGATTCACCCACACCGAGTTCCACCAGCGCATGGATGCCGATGTGTCCGACGTCCCCGGCTGGATGTGGCTCGAGGCCGACGAGGTCGCCGCGGCCTCACTGCGCGACCTCCGCCGACGCAAGGCGTTGTCGATACCGTCCGCCCGTTACCGGGTTCTCGCGACGCTCGCCCGCCATGCCCCCGTCGGCCTGGTGGCCGCCGTCGCGAAACGAGGCCGCTGATGAGCGTCCCGCAGACCCTCGACATCCCCGATGGCGTCGAGGTCACCCGGATCGCCTCATCTCGCTGCGAGCACGCGGTGCATCGAGCCCGGCCATCTGGCCAGGTCCGCGGCTCCGTCCTCCTGATCCACGGATGGACCGGCAGCAAGGAGGACTTCACGACGATCCTGCCGCTGCTGGCGGCGCACGGATTCGACGTGCTCTCCTACGACCAGCGCGGCCAGTACGAGACTCCCGGGGAGCCGGACGACGACTACAGCGTCGAGGGCTTCGCGCGGGACGCGCTGGCGCTGGGTGAGACGGCCTTCGGTGCGGGCCGGTTCCACCTGCTGGGTCATTCCTTCGGGGGTCTGGTGGCCCAGCAGGCGACCGTCATCGCGCCGGAGCGGGTCGCCTCGCTCAGCCTGCTGTGCACGGGTCCCGGCGCCCTCGGCGACTCCCCCACACGCCCGCTCAAACATGTGATCACGGCGATCGGGCAGGTGCCGCTGCTGAAGATCCACCAGCTGCCCGAGCAGGGGATCAAGCGTCCGGCGCGGATCACCGCCTTCCTGGCCCGGCGCTTCACCTCGCAGGCCCAGGCGGCGCTCGCGGCGATGACTCAGGCCCTGATCGACGCTCCGGACATCATCGACGATGTCGCCGCCACCAGCGTGCCGATCTGGGTCGGCCGGGGCGAGAACGACGATGCGTGGTCCTTCGAGGCGCAAGATGAGATGGCCCGGCGACTGGGGACGGCGGTCGTCATCATCCCCGATACCGGGCACTCCCCCGCCGTCGAGGCGCCCGGTGTCCTGGTCGACGCCTGGCTGCCCTTCCTCATCAGCTGACTCCCCGCCGCGGACGAGACCCGCTTTCCCTGGGTTGAGCTCCCGGCGAGTGGTGCAATCTCGAGCGCGAGTGGTGCAATCTCGCCCCTCGACCGCCATTCCGAGGGCGGATCAGCCGACGATCGCGCGTAAGGCGGCCACGTGATCGCGGTAGGCGCGACGGCCCTCCTTCGTCAGCGACGCCCAGGTGCGGACCCGTCGATCGCGGGTTCCCTTGGTGACGCTGACGTAGCCGGCCTCGTCGAGGGCCTTGACCTGCTTGCTGAGCACGGACTCGCTGACACCGAGCACCTCACGCAAGACCGCGAACTCGACATGATCGACGGTGTCGAGGGCCGCGCAGATCTGCAGTCGGTGCGGAGCGTGGATGACCGTGTCGAACCCCTCGACCCCCGTGGTCATGAAGCGGCTCGCAGGGCGCGCCGGTAGTCGCGATCCCACTGGGGGCCGATGATCGCCCACAAGAGCACGACGGCCACGCCGGAGATGGTCGCGACCACCAGGTTCTCGGTGATCGCCGAGGCGAGGACGCCGATGATGAACGGCACGATCATCAGCCAGTAGCGCCATGCCTCGCGGACGAAGGGGTTGCCGAAGTCCCAGACACCGGTGCTGCGGCGATACCAGAACACCGAGCTGATGACGATGACGGCGCCGAGGAGGGCGATCAGCGGCCGCCAGGTATCCGCTGCCGGGGAGACCGTCAGCAAGCCGGCGCCCACGCCGAGGTAGGCGTAATAGCCGGTGGGAGCCGCGGCATGATCGGCGACGCCATCGCGGACGCCGTCGATCGAGGCCAGCGCCTCGCGGGCCGCGTCATCGTTGAACTCATCTCGACTTTCCATGATGGAAACTCTATTGCTTACTTTCCATCATGGCAAGCCACCGAGGAAAGTCACCTCAAGGCAGCGCGGATCGCCCGGCGCGCGACCGGACCCAGCCCGTCGATCGTGTGCGCCAGCGAACCGAGGGTCGTCAACGCTCCGTCGGCCTCCGCCGCCCGCATCGGCGCCGTCAACTCGATGCCGATGAACGCCGACGACACCAGATGCGCCAGCTCGTCCGCGGCGATCAACTCGGCGAAGGGCGATCCCACCAGCACGCGCTGCGTGACCTCGCGGACTTGATCGGTCCAGAGGTCGAGCGCGGTACCGGACACCTCGGCCATCGCCGGGTCGGTCTGCGCGGCCGCGAGCGCCTGGCCCAGGATCGCGACATTGCCGGCCTCCCGCTCCTCACGACGGACCCGGGTCGCCAGGTCGACGAGTCCGGTGAAGGTGTCGACGGCGTCGAACTGCTCGGCATAGCGATCGACCCGCTCCTGCGTGGCCGCCAGACAGGCCGCGCCGATGACGTCGACGACACTGCCGAAGTGGTAGAAGATCAGCCCCTGGGCCAGACCGGCTCGGTCGGCGATGCTCCGAGCCGAGACCTTCGCCAGGCCGTCGGCCTCGATACTCGCGATCGTGGCGCGCACCAGCCGACGCTTGGTCTCCTCCGATTTGGGCGTACTCACACGCTCACCCTAAGGCGCTGGAGGGCAACGCCACCGATCAACCATCTCCGCGGCTGCGGAGCCGGCTCTCGGCCTCACCAGAAGTCCGAGGGCCGTGACGACCGTCGCCAACGGCGCCATGACCACCGCGAAGCCGCCGGCACCGAGGCCGATGAGGATCACCGCACTGACGCCACCCACGGCGCACGACGTGCCGGCGACGGCCACGACATGCCCCCGACTCCGCGCGATCGCCGGATACATCATCACGGCCACGACCATCCCCGGCAGACAGGAGATCACCCCGATCGGCACACCGCAGAGGGCCACGATGAACGCGTATCCGAGGGCGTCACCCATCGATCCTCCTTGAGCCACCGCCGCCAGGCAGGCGAGAACCCCTCCGAGGAGTGCACCCGTGGAGGCTCCCAGAAGCAGAGCGCGTACGGCGATCCCGGGACGCGAGATCATGCCGACCCCGACAGCTCGAGGACTCGTGGCGTCCTCGCGGTCGGCAGGGCCCGCTCCCGCGTCGGCAGCACGGAGTTCGGGGGCGGGCCGGTGTCGAACTCGGCGGTGAAGCGGCCGTCGTAGCCGAAGATCGGCCCGCAGACGGGGTGCTCCACCCGCACCGAGATGACGTACTGATCGGCGCATTCGTCATAGGACTCGCGCACCCGGGCGTGTCCGGTGGCCCAGCTCGGCAACGGCCACCAGCGACCCACGGCGATCGACTGCGCCGTGCTGCGCAGGTCGAGGCCGCCGTCGCTCACGGTGAGGTCGAGGGTCGCGGCGACGTGATGATGGGTTCCCAGGAAGTCCACGATGCCGCGGTGGGGGTCGAAGACCATCGCGGCATCGAAACGGCGTCGCAGGCTGGGACCCATCTCGAAGGTCCGCACGAAGGACACCGCTTCGCGGCCGAGTCCGTCGCGATAGCCGCAGTTCTCGATCGTGAACGGGATATCGCTGCCGGCCTCGGGGAACAGCAGGTGCCGCGACGACCCGAGGGCGAGGAAGGGCGTCATATAGGCCGGCCCCCGCCAGACCCGGTGCATGACACCCCGGCCGATGCTGCGCTGACCAGGCGCGAGATCGAAACGACGTCGCATCGCCGGATGGAGGTCATCGAAGGCCTCCCCCAAGGCCTGACGGAAGATGCTCATCGAGGCGCCTCCGCCGGAACGCGCCGGCAGCGCCGGGCCGACGGGACCCGTCCGGGGACGGGACGACAGGTGAGCGGGACCAGCGCGGCCGCCAGACCCGGTGATCGCCGGGCCGCCACGGCGATCGGCACGAGTCGCACCGTCAGATCGGCGAGCGCGAGAAGCAGCGATCGCCGCGGCGACTGACCGGTCTCCGCCCACAGCCTCAGCCGGTCGAAGGACCAGGCAGTGGCCCATCCCATCAGCGGTCGCACGACGGGGTCGGCCCACCGGTGCCGTGCCGTGTAGTCGTAGCCGGTGAGGAAGCGCACCCTGTCGCCATCGGGGACATAGCGCCAGTACCCGGCTCCCTTCGCGATCGGCGAGAGCGGATGCGCGGAGGCGAAGCGCAGCGCCGAGGTGGCCGCGCCTCCATCATGCTCCCTGGTACCGGCGTGGGTTCCGATGCCGTGAACGCCGAAGGTCGAGTAGCGGAAGCGACCGGGTGCCGTCGGGGTGATGCTGCCGAAGCGCAGATCCCAGCGAGCGTGCAGTCGAGGGTCCTGCGTCAACCTCCAGAGACGCGGGAGTGGAGCCTCGATGGAGGTCTCCACGTAAAGGCGCCTCGATGCGCCGCGGTCAGCCCTGTTCATGCGTGTCCCCAATTTTTGAGCAGTTGGTCAATTCAGACCTTACACAAAATTGAGCAACCACTCAATAAGGGATGTCAGCCGAGGAGGCGGGCGAACTGGTCGGGATCGGTCAGGTTGGCCCCCAGGGGGAATCCGACCTTCCCGGTGCCGTGGTAGTCGCTCGACCCGGTCGTGATGAGGTCGAGCTCGCGGGCCATCTCTGCCAGGGCGGCGCGGTCGCGGTCATCGTGATCGTTGTGGTCGACCTCGATGCCGGCGAGGCCCACGGCCGCGAGCTCGCCGAGCACCTCCAGATCGAGCACGTGCCGGCTCTCGCGGGCCCACGGATGGGCGATCACGGCACGCCCCCCGGCGGCCAGGAGCAGTTCGATGGCGGTCGGCAGGTCCGCCGCGTAACGATCCACATAGGCGGGCTTGCCCGGCGACAGCAGCGTCGCGAAGGCCTCCTCGCGCGACGTGATGTAGCCCTTGGCGATGAGCGCATCGGCGATATGCGGACGCCCCGAGGAGATGGCATCGGCCGCCACCTCCCGCACATCGTCCTCGGTGATGGCGTAGCCGAGCTCGTTGAGCCGCGCGATGGTCAACGGGAGCCGGTCGTCGCGACCGCCGAGGACGCGTTCGAGCTCGTCCACGAGAGGCTGATAGGACGGATCGAACTCGTAGCCGAGCAGATGCACGCTCGCGCCCGCGTATCGAGTGGAGATCTCGATTCCTCTCACCACCCGGATACCGCCGACATCGTCGGCCGTCGCCCGAGCCTCCTCCCAGCCCGCGGTGGAGTCGTGATCGGTCAGCGCCACGATGTCCAGACCGGCGCGCTCGCGCGCATTGCGGACGAGCTCAGCGGGAGTGTCCGTGCCGTCGGAACGATTCGAGTGCGTGTGAAGGTCGATGCGCACGCCCCCAGGCTAGGGCATGCGCTACCAGCTGGTGACGTTCCACCGCTTGACGACGGGCGTGCCGCGATCGGCGCTGAGCACCGAGTAGGTGGCGGTGTCGAGATCGAAGATCCGACCCTGGTCGACGGCGAGACCGAGCCAGCGGGCCGCGAGCACGCGCAGGCTGTGGCCGTGGGCGAATACCAGCGTGCGGCCCGGCTCGCGGGCGAGATCGACGACGCGGTCGAGCCGTTCCCCCACCTGCTCGGCGCTCTCGCCGTTCGGGCACGGATGGGTCCAGACGGTCCAGTCGGGAACGCTCTCGCGGATCGTCTCGGTCGTCAGGCCCTCGTAGTCGCCGTAGTCCCACTCGACGAGGTCGGGATCGACGGTCACCTCGTGGAAGCCGGCCAACTCGGCCGTGCGCTGAGCGCGCTGCCGGGGGCTGGTCAGCACCCGGTCGAAGGCGATATCGGCGAGCGCCGGCCGCAGGGTCGTCGCCTGTCGCTCCCCCTCCTCGGTGAGCGGCAGGTCGGTGAAGGAGGTGTGCCGCCATTCACGGCTCCACTCGGTCTGACCATGCCGGACGATCCAGAGCTCGGCATCGGGAGCGAGAACGTTCACCCCGTCAGGCTACTGGTCGGCCGCGGAGGGAGCACCGAGGAACTCGCTCAGGTGACGTCCCACAGTGCGCGGTAGTAGGCGATCCGGTCCTCATCGGGTTCGATGCCGTACGCCTCCCAGAACACCTTCTCGTCGGGATCGGGATAGTTCCAGCCCAGCGACAACGTCGCGACGGCGAGATCAGCCCACCGGTCGGCCACGCCGAGACGGCCCATGTCGACATGCGCCGCGAAGTGCCCGTCGTCGCGGACCAGCGTGTTCGGTGCGCAGGCATCGCCGTGGCAGACCACGATCCGGTCGGGCGCGGGAGGCACGCCCAGCAGCGGCGGCACCCGATGTCCCTCGCCGGTCGCCTTCACGATCCGCGAGGCGACATCCCAGTCGAAGGGACATGAGCCGACCGGCACGGCGTGCAGAGCGCGGAGACCCACCGCGATGGCACGAATCGCCTCATCGGGTCGTCTCGTCCACCGCGGATCCACCGCCGACCGCGCCGGGACGGCGGCCGTGACCAATAGCTCCTCGCCGCCCCGGACGATGAGATCGAGCACCTCGGGCACCGGATGCCGGCCCGCCAGCCAGCGCAGCCGGTCGGCCTCGGCCGTCAACGACTCACCCGACCCGGCCGGATTCCACTTGAGATAGCGTTCGCGAGCGCCGTCGACACGACCGGTCAGACCGCCGGCCTCGTTGTGCCAGACCAGGGTCACCGGACCGGCAGCCACCTCGCGCATGAGCGCCGGCACCGGCTGGTCCGCCGCGGGCGGGCCCGCGATGCTCACTGCGGCACGAGGACCCAGTAGTCGAGGTCGAGCAGCACCTGCGGCAGGTACTTGCCGTCGTCGCCGCGCAACGTCATCTGCTCGTCGCGCTCCTTGGTGGCCACCAGCCGCAGCCGGAGCGCACCCACCCCGGGCGCCGGGGTGTCCGCTTTGTCGAGCACCTCCGACCAGGCATAGACGGTATCGCCGGCGAAAGCGGGTGCCGTGTGCGCGCCGGCGTTGATGGCGGCGATCAGCTGGGCATTCGCGAGACCGTTGAAGGACAGCGCACGGGCCATCGAGATGACGTGCCCGCCGTAGACGAGCCGACGGCCGTCGGGACGCGCCTCGGTGTTGAAATGCACCTTGGCCGTGTTCTGCCACAGCCGTGTCGCCATCATGTGCTCGGGATCGGTGAGCGTGACGCCATCCACGTGGTCGATCTTCTCCCCCACCTCGTAGTCACCGAAGCGATGGGGCTCCCCCGCCGCGACGAGATCGTAGGCGGAGAAGTCGAGCCCGTCGGGGATGACGAGGTCCTCGGCGGCCACGGCGTCAGCGAGCTCGGGCACCACCGTCTCGGGAGCGGGGGCCTCGACGTCACGCTTGTGGACCATGACCCAACGCGCCCAGTCGAGGGCGATCTCACCACGCTGGTTCGTGGCGGTGGAGCGCACGTAGACCACACCGCTCTTGCCATTGGAGTTCTGCTTGAGGCCGATGACCTCCGAACGGGTCGAGAGAGTGTCCCCGGGCACCACCGGGCGATGGAAGCGGCACTCGGCGTAGCCCAGATTCGCCACCGCATTGAGCGAGACATCAGGAACGGTCTTGCCGAAGGCGATGTGGAAGGCGACCAGATCCTCGACCGGGGCGGGCGTCAACCCGACGGAGGCCGCGAACTCGACCGAGGACGGAACAGCGAAACGCGTCGGGTACAACGCCTGATACAGCGCGCGGTCGCCTTCGGTGACGGTCCTCGGGGTCGCATGCTCGATCACCTGGCCGACGGTGAAGTCCTCGAAGAAGTGGCCCGGATTCGTCTTGGTCATGTCATCCTCGCGCTCGGTGGTCTACGGCACACATCATGACCGATACCGAGCGCGGGAAAGTTACTACCCCGTCACCTCGCGGGTCAGAATGCCGACGCGGCGCCCGGACGCCCGGCGAGCAATTCCTGCCCCTGGGCGAGGAACTTGTGCTCGACCAGCACCTCGAACTTGCTGGGCAGGATCGTCTTCACGCTCGAGAAGTCACGCTGCCCGCGCTGCATGGCGTAGGAGACCGCGGCCAGGATGCCGCCCCAGACGATGCCCAGGATCAGACCGGTCGCGACGGCGCCCAGCCACTGTCCCTCGGCCGCGAAGATCCCCAGGAGCAGGCCCACGAGCAGACCGAGCCAGGCTCCGGCTCCGACGCCGCCGAGGATCGCGCGACCCCAGGTCATACGACCGGTGACGCGCTCCAGCTGCTTGAGCTCGGTGCCGACGATGAGGACGTTCTCGACCGGGAACTCGTTGTCGGAGAGATAGTCGACCGCCTGCTGCGCCGCGGCGTAGTCATCGAAGACGCCGAGCGACTGCGGATACTCCAGAGAGAAGATCTGTGCCATATCCCCAGCTTAGTCCGCGGGACGGGGCGAGGCAGTGAGTCGAGCATCTCCCCGACCGGCCTCCGGAACGGCCAGCACGCACGGGAGAATGGAACCATGCGACTGCTGATGCTCCGTCACGGACAGACCCCGGCGAATGTCGCGGGCAGCCTCGACACCGGCGCCCCGGGGCCGGGCCTCACCGCCTTGGGACAGTCACAGGCCGAGGCGGTCCCCGGCGCCTTGTCCGACCTGTCGATCGACGCTCTGATGATCTCCCCGCTCGTCCGCACCTCGTTGACCGCCGCCCCGCTCGCCCAGGCCCTCTCCCTGGCACCGCAGACCCTCGACGGGATCCGGGAGGTCGGGGCCGGCGACCTGGAGATGAGGAGCGACGGCGCCTCGCATCGGGCCTATCTCGAGACGGTGTTCTCGTGGGGCCGCGGGCGCCTCGGCCGACAGATGCCCGGGGGCGACGACGGACACGCCTTCTTCGACCGCTTCGACAGCTCCATCGCCCAGATCGCCGATGGCGGCTGGCAGCGGGTCGTCATGGTCTCGCACGGCGCGGCGATCCGCTGCTGGGCCAGTGCTCGCGTGGCCGGGGTCGATATCGACACGGTGGAGCGGACGCCCTTGGCCAATACCGGGCTCGTCGAGATCGAGGGCGACCCCCGGTCGGGATGGCGCCTGGTCAGCTGGAGTACGACCCCGGTCGGAGGAGCCCATCTCACGGCTCCAGCCGCGGACGACCCCACCGGCGACACCATCGAGAACGCCTGATTCTGCTCATCCCTCCTCGACCGGTGGCGGCACGCTACGCCGTCGGGGGTGGCCCGAGGACCCGGTGACGGCCCAGGTCCGCGCTTCGTCCTCCTCGGGCGTCGATATCGGCGGCTCGGCGTCGAGCGCGTCCCGGAGGATGCGTCTCGGGTCGTACCGCCGGGGGTCCAGGGACTCCCATTCCTCGCGCGAGAGTCCCGCCTCGGCTTCCGCGCGGGCCTTCGCGAGGTCGACGAAGTCGCGCACCGAGCGGATCAGATCGCGCAGCCGCTCGGCATAGGCGGGTAGCCGCTGAGGACCGACGATCACCGCGGCGACGACGGCCACGATCATCAGCTTGTCGAAGGTCAGTCCGAGCATGATGGCGCACTCCTCTGCTCCGTGGTCGGCATCGCGGCCACCGCTTCGGCGGCTCGTCGGGTCGACAGGCGGCGATCATGGACGTGAGCGATGAGCATCGCCGCGGCGAACAGCACGCCCATCGGGAACGCGACGAAGAACATCGACAGGGCATCGGCGGCCGGGGTGACCAGCGCGCTGAACACGACGATCGCGATCAGTCCGATCCGCCAGCCGCGGGCGATCACCCGGGCGGGCAGGATGCCGAGGACGTTCAGCATCACCAGGACGACCGGGAAGACGAAGGCCATCCCTGCCGCCACCACGATCTTCAGCACGAAGTCGACGTAGTACGACGCCTGCAGCAGCGTGCTGTCCTCGGAGGGAGCGAAGCCCGTGAGCAGCTCGACCATCCGCGGGAACAGCAGGAAGCCCATCGCGCAGCCGGCGGCGAACAATGGCACCGCCGCTCCGAGGAACCCGAAGGTGTAGCGCCGCTCGCGGCGGGTCAACCCCGGGGTCAGGAAGGCGAACAGCTGGTAGAGCCACACCGGGCTGGAGAGGATCAGGCCCGCGTGGAGGGCGAGCTTGAGGCGAAGATCGAAGGCCGCCGTGACCGTCTCGTAGTTGAGGCTGGCCTCCCGCGAGCCGGCGAGCTCGACGATCGGCGCCCTCAGCACGTCGAGGATCTCGTCGGACAGCAGGTAGCCGGCCACACACCCGACGAGCACGGCCAGAGCGGCACGGCCCAGGCGGCGGCGCGCCTCGCGCAGATGCGCGTCGATCGGCATCGCCGCCCGCGCCGTCGCCACGCTCATGACGACTCGGACTCGCGATCGGCGGGGACATCGCGGTCGACGTCACCGACCTCGGACCGCAGGATGCGAACCGATTGTCCGACACCTCGCGCGAGCGCCGGCAGCTTCGAGGCGCCGAAGATCAGCAGGATGACGGCCAGCACGATGATCGCGTGCCAGCCGGTGAGATTGCGCAACATGGGATTCTCCTCGGTGTTCAGGGGGGGAAGTGTCAGGAATCGGAGGCGGACGGCCCGCCGCCGGGAGCCTCCGGCGGAGCACCGTCGGGTGGCCTGGCGCCCTCGGGCGGCGCGCCCCCCGCGCCAGGACCGCCACCCCCGG
>JAEZEJ010000089.1 GCA_023417775.1 Actinomycetes bacterium
TCGGGGGGGGGCGCCCCCCCCCGTGGTGGGGGGGGGGGGGGCCGCGCGATGCTCAGTCCTCGGAGCGGCGGTGCCGGTTCGAGGTCTCCTGCTCCTCCTCGTCCGGCTCCTCCTCGTCCTCCGTCACGCCTTCGATGACGAGGGCGAAGTCGCCGTCATGGCGTTCCTCGCCGACGATGACCGCGGTCTCGACGACCTCGCGTGCGGTCCGGCGACGCCGGATGAGGGTGTCGCTCTGCAGATCCTTCACGAGCGAGAAACACAGCAGCACCATGACGAGCACGAAGGGCACCGAGGCCACGATGGTGATGTTCTGCAAGCCGGTCAAGGCGTCATCACCGCCGATCACCAGCATGATCGCCGCGACCGCACCGGTGAGCGCTCCCCAGAAGATGACCGTGGGGCGGCTCGGCTCGATATCGCCGCGCTCGCTGAGCGTACCCATCACGAGCGAGGCGGCATCGGCACCGGAGACGAAGAAGATCGCCACCAGCAGCATGACGAGGACCGCCATCACCGAGGCCATCGGATAGTGGTGCAGCAAGTCGAAGAGCGCCTCATCGGAGTTCACGACGCCGCTCCCCGGGACCATGTCCCCATCGACGCGCTGCCGGTCGATGGCGGCACCGCCGAAGATCGCGAACCACACGAGGCTGACGAGCGAGGGCACCAGCAGCACTCCGGTCACGAACTGACGGATCGTGCGACCCCGGCTGATCCGGGCGATGAACATGCCGACGAACGGCGTCCACGAGATCCACCACGCCCAGTAGAAGATGGTCCACGCGGACAGCCACTCCTGCATGGCCTCGTCACCGCTCGCATCGGTCCTGGCGGCCATGTCGACGAACTGGGAGAGATAGTCCCCGAGCGAGGTCGGCAGCAGGTTCAGGATGAAGAGGGTCGGCCCCACGACGAAGATGAAGACCGCCAGGATGACGGCGAGGACCATATTGGTGTTGGCGAGCCACTGGATGCCGCGGGCGATGCCCGAGACGGCCGAGATGATGAAGCAGATCGTCAGCACGACGATGATCAGCACGAGAACGACCTTGCCGACGGAGTCGACCCAGCCGTTGAAGCGCAGCCCGGCGCCGATCTGCAGTGCGCCGAGGCCGAGCGAGGCCGCAGAGCCGAAGAGGGTCGCGAAGATCGCGAGGATGTCGATGACCCTGCCGGCGGGCCCCTCGGCGGCGCGCTTGCCGAAGAGCGGGATGAAGGCCGCGCTCACCAACTGGCGGCGCTTGCGCCGGAAGGTGCCGTAGGCGATGGCGAGGCCCACGACGGCGTAGATCGCCCAGGGGTGGAGCGCCCAGTGGAACATCGTGGTCGCCATGGCGACCTGGAGGGCCTCGGCGGACTCGGCCTCGGCGGTGCCCGGCGGAGGGTCGGCATAGTGCGAGAGCGGCTCGGCGACCGCGAAGAACATCAGACCGATGCCCATGCCGGCGCTGAACATCATCGCGATCCACGAGATGGTGCGGAATTCGGGCTCCTCGTCATCATCGCCGAGCGGGATCTTGCCGAACTTGCCGGCCGCCAGCCACAGGACGAAGACGACGAAGAAGCTCGCCGCCAGGACGAAGAACCACCCACCGTGCGAGATCACCCATGACTGAGCGCTCGACGACGCCGAGGCGAGGCCGGGGGTGCTGACGAGACCCCAGATCACGAAGCCGAGCGCGAAGGCGCCGGTGACCGTGAACACCACGGGGTCGATGCGTTGCTGCCACTTGCGTGGCTTTTCAGTTTTCACGGAAGACAAGGTAGACCCGTTCGGCGCCCGCCGCCCGCCGACCTCGCGGCAGCTGCCCGGCTCGGCGAACGGCGACGGACTCGTCGAGTCACGCTCACTAGACTGCCCCGCATGAGTGCTTGGGACGAGATCGTCGAGCGGATCGAGCGGCACATCGCCGGCGAGCCGACCTCGCACGATCGATGGGTCGCCCTCTGCGAGGCCGGTATCGGCGAGCGCTCGATCGACCCGGAGCTGCGCCCGGTGGACACCGCCCGCTGGATCGCCGGACTGCTCGCCGGCTACCGGGCCGTGCGCGCCACGGGCGAGGCGCCGCACGACACCGATGTGGCGGACCTGCTGATGATCCTGACCCGCTGGCTCCATCCCGCACGACCTCGCGGTATCGCGACGGAATAATGTGCGTTTGACGTTACTGTGTGACGCACACTATCGTGCGACGCATGGGCACTGACGACCCCGCGACCGCGGGACACCTGCAGGAGCTGCGCCGGGGCACCGTGGTGCTCGCGGCCCTCGCCGCGCTCCGCACCCCCGGCTACGGCTATGCGCTGCTGGAAAGCCTGAACACCGCCGGTATCCAGGTGGACGCCAATACCCTCTACCCCCTGCTCCGGCGCCTCGAGAAACAGAGCCTGCTCACCAGCGAGTGGAACACCGACGAGGCGCGGCCGCGCAAGTTCTACTGCACGAGCGCCGCCGGGGAGCGGCTCGTCGCGACCCTGACCGCCGAATGGCACCGGCTCGACGCCAGCCTGCGCGACCTGACCGAGGAGAGCTGACATGACCGAGCTGACCGACCGCTATGTCTACGCCGCGACCCGATTCGTCGCTGACCAGGACGAGCGGGACGAACTCGATCGCGAGCTGCGCGAACGCATCGCCGACACCGTCGACCACCACCGCTCTGCCGGCCTGGACCGCGATGAGGCCGAGCGGCGAACCCTGACCGAGCTGGGCGATCCACTGCGCGTCTCCGCGGCCTACCGCGAGCGCCCGATGTACCTGATCGGACCGCGGTACTACTTCACCTGGCAGCGCGTCATGGTGATCGTCCTGGCGACGGCGCCCTGGATCGTCGGCGCCATCGACCTCATCGCGATGATCAGCACGCGCGAGCCGGTCGAGACCGTCATCGCCGGCACGATCAGCACCATCGTCATGGTGGCCTTGCATGCCGCCTTCTGGATCACCCTGGGCTTCGCGGTCGCGGAGCGGGTGACGGCGCCGGCGGACGGGGAGGTACACGGGTGGACCCCCGAACGACTGCCCCAGCTTCCCGACAGCACTGCACGGGGGAAACGCGGCGACCTGATCGCGAGCCTGGCCTTCCTCGGCATCGTCGCCGGTCTGCTGGTCTGGCAGCAGTTCGGCTCGCTGGTCGTCCTCGGCGGCGAACGCGTCCCGGTGCTGGACCCCAGTCTGTGGCGCCTCTGGATCCCGGTGATGTTCGCGCTGCTGGCTCTCGAGGCCGCACACGCCATCTGGGTGTATCGCAGCTCCTGGACCTGGACCGCCGCGATCGCCAATGTCCCGATCTCGCTCGCCTGGGGCGTGCTACTGGGCTGGCTGTTCGTCTCCGACCGGCTGCTCCACCCCGACTTCCTCGAGCGCGTCGGCGCGACTCGGGAGATGCTGGATCGCGCGCAGCCCTATGTGCTGGCCGGCCTGGCGATCATCATCGTCTGGGAGATCGGCGACGGTCTCCTCAAGGCCTACCGGCGCGATCGCTGAGTCAGCGCCGGACGGAGCGCAACTGGGCGAGATAGACCAGCGCCGCGACCGTGCCCGCGAGGTTGAGCAACCCGAGCGGCGACCCGGAGAAGAACACGAACTGGGCGACGACGGCCAGGGCGAGGATGATCAGCCAGGCGTTCTTCTGCAGACTGCCGGCGATCTCGAAGTCCACCTGCGGCCGCCGCACGCAGTCGATGAGCGCGAAGACCTTCACCGCGAACAGCACGACGGCCAGGGCGAGCTGGACGTAGCCGAAGGCATCGAGCATGCGGCCCAGCCTAACGAGTCACCCGAGAACGACGGCGCCGGCGGGACCTGTGAGGTTCCGCCGGCGCCGAAGGCCATGACTCAGGACAGCGGTGAGTCCTGGGCCTCCGCCGGGGACGACGGGGTGGCCGGGGTCGAAGCGGGGGCGCTGGTGCTCGGTGCCGTCTTCGCCGGGGTCGCCTTGCGCGGCGTGGTGTTCTGGCCCGAGGTCGTGGTCGACGTCGCCTTCTTGGCGGGGGCCTTCTTCGCCGTCGACTTCTTGGCCGGGGCCTTCTTGGCGGCGGTCTTCTTGGCCGCCGAGTTCGAGGCGGTCGAGGTCGCCGACTTCTTGGCCGGGGCCTTCTTCGCCGTCGACTTCTTCGCGGCGCTCGCGGTCGCCGTGCTCTTGCTCGCGGTCGAGGACGAGGCCTTCTTGGCCGTGCTCTTCGTCGCCGCGCTCTTGGCCGGGGCCTTCTTCGCGGTCGACTTCTTGGCCGGGGCCTTCTTCGGGGCGGCCTTCTTCGGAGCCGTGGCGGCACGGGTCGCGGCGCTGGCGCTCGCCGCGGCGGCGGGTGCCTCCTCCTTGACCTCCTCGACGACCTCGGCCGCCTTGCCGGTCAGCGCCTCGGCCTTCTCCTGGAGCTCCTCGATGAGGTCCTCGGCACGATCCTTGAGATCGTCCACGAGGTCCTCGGCCCGCTCGCGGAAGTCATCGACCGCTCCGCGCAGGTCCTCGAGGGTCACGTCATCGACCTTGCCGCGCACGGCGGTCACCAGGTCATCGGCACGCTCGCCGAGATCGTCGACCGCGGCCTTGAGGTCGTCGACGGTCAGACCCTTGGCCTTGGTGGTGAGGTCGTCGCTCTTTTTGACCAGGTCGGCATAGACGGCCGTGGCCGATCCGACGGCCGCCTGGGCGAGTCCCTCGGCCTTCTTCTGCAGGTCGGCGACATCGAATCCCTTGAGGGTGGTGGGCAGGTTCTTGATGTCCTCGACGAGGGACTTCAACTGGGCGTTCAGGGCGTCGGCGATACTCATACGTCCTCCTTGGCGTGGGTGAGCTTCTCGGTCAGTTCGTCACTCGTCGTGTCGGCGACCCCGACGAATGAGCGGTAGATGTCCAGCAGGGCGGACTTCTGCCGCTCGGTCAGACGGGGGTCGAGGGCGATCGCGTCCTCGACCATCCGGGGTCCGATCTCCTCGCTGTCGAGGATCCCGGCCCGTACGTAGAGCGACTCGGCCGAGATGCGCAGCGCCTTCGCGATCTGCTGCAGCACATCCGCCGATGGCTTGCGCAGGCCCCGCTCGATCTGGCTGAGATAGGGGTTCGAGACATCGGCCAGCTCGGCGAGCTGGCGGAGCGACATCTGCGCCTGCTGACGCTGAGCACGTACATAGTCGCCGAGAGAATTCACGGCATCGGACATGCTCAGCTTGGCCATGTCTCCATGGTGCTAACAAAAGTTAGCGTTTGCAAGCTGACAGCTAAGTGACCTCCACCACGCCCCGTGACAGCCGGGCGGAGCGTCAGGTGTCGGGGGACTCCGCCTTCGCGGCGGGCTCGGCCGGCGACGCCTTCTTGGGAGTTCGCTTGGCGGCCTTCTTCGCCGTCTTCTTGGTCGCCCCCTGAGGCGTGGCCTCGATGACCCTGGGCTCGTGGGAGATCACATACGGCGTCTCGCCCACGATCGCATTGTGACTCCGCCACAGCAGGTACTTCAGGCTGAGATTGGTCATCGTGGCGAAGCGATTGCGATTGCCGAGCAGCTGCTGCACGTGGATCGCCACCCAGATCAGCCAGGCGATGAATCCCTTCAGCCGCGGCAGCCCCTTGACCTGCGCGATCGCCGAGGCGCGGCCGATGGTGGCCATCGTGCCCTTGTCGAAGTACGAGAACGGCTTGGGATCGTCCTTGCCCTCCACCTCGCGGCGGATCAGCTTGGCGACGTACTTGCCCTCCTGCAGCGCCGGCTGGGCGAGCTGCGGCAGCGGCTCATCGGGGTTGACCGCGATATCGCCCACCGCGAAGACCTGGCGGAATCCGCGCACCCGCTGGCGGTCGTCCACCTCGATGCGACCGCCGCGGCCCTGCGGGAGCCCCCACTCCCCGACCATCGAGTGCGCGGTGATGCCCGAGGCCCACACCACGATGCCGGCCTCGATGAACTCCTCGGTGCCATTGGTCTCGACGAGGACGCCATCGGTGCGCACCTCCTTGACCGCCGTGCCGAGCCGCAGGTCGACGCCTCGCTTCTCCAGCGATCCCTTGGCGTAGTCGCGCAGCTTCGGATGGAAGGGCCCGAGCACATGCGGGGCCATCTCCACCAGCGTGATGTGGATGCGGCTCTGGTCGAGCTCGGGATAGGTCGTGGGCATGTCGTTATTGCGCATCTCGGCGAGCGCACCGGCCGTCTCGACACCGGTGGCGCCACCGCCGACGACCACGACCCGCAGGTCCCGGTCCTGGCCGTTGATCGCGGCATTCTCGAGATTGGCGAAGATCCGGTCCCGCAGCGCGAGCGCCTGCGAGCGCCGGTACAGCGGCATCGAGAACTCCTCGGCACCGGGGATGCCGAAGAAATTGGCCGTGACGCCCACCGCGATGATCAGATAGTCGTACTTGACCGTGATGTTGCCGTCGAGCAGCATCGACTGCGCATCGTGGTCCATCGCCACGACCGTGCCCTTCACGAAGCGCACATTGTCCTGCTTGGCGCGGACGGCGCGCAGGAACCAGGTGATGTCGCCGGGGTTCAGCGAGGCCGTCGCGACCTGGTAGAGCAGGGGCTGGAAGGTGTTGTACGTGTGCCGGTCGATGAGGGTGATGTCGACGTCCGCGCCTTTGAGCTTGCGCACCGCTGCGAGCCCCCCGAATCCGCCGCCGACGATGACGACGTGAGGGCGCTTCGAGGACGAAACCGGAGCCGAAGAGGACATGCGCCCAGACTAGTCCCGGATCGGGGAGGCCCGCCGGTCAGCGTGGGGGCCTGTGAGCTGGACTACACACGCCGATACCAGCCGCGGGCATCCCCGCGATGGGCCAGGACGATCACGACGATCGCGGCCGCCGTCCACGGCAGCCCGACCGGGAAGAACACGATCGACGCGGCGATCGTCAGCACGCACACCACGACGAGCGCCACCCGGGCGATGGGCGCGCGATGCACGAATGCCCAGACCGTGACGGCCATGCCGATCAGCGACAACAGCAACCATCCCGCGGCGCTCACGAGCATCAGGCGCATCAGGTCGTCGACCGTGAAGCCGCTCTCGGCGATCAGCTCGCTCAGCATGCCCTGCTCCTGCCAGGCGCGCTCCACCTCGGCGCGACCGCCGAGCGCGATGCTCAGGAGCAGCAGTCCGCTGATCCCGGCGACGAAGGCCGATCCGATACCGGTGATCAGCAGGGCCGCGGACACCGAGCGCGGACGCGCCCCGGCGCCAGGATGCCCGGCGGGCATCGGCGGGATCTGCCCGCGGGGCGGCATCGCGGCGGGCGGCTGCTGGGCCTGCCCCGGTCGCGGCGCATCGATCGAGGGACGTGCGCCGACACTCGGCGCGGCACCCAGCTCGACGGGTGGCTCCTCGCCCGCGAAGTACTGTCGCGACTCACGCTGCCACAGCAGACCCACGCAGAGGGCAGCGAGCATGGCCGGAAGGATGCCGGCCAGGCCCATCGTGACGAAGAACAGCGCCGCCAGCGCGCACAGCACGGTGAGACCGATCCGCGATCCGCGGTCGCCGCGGAAGGCGAATACCGCGAACACCATCGTCGCGATGGTGCCGACCACGCCCGCCATCACCATCCAGCGGAGCCATTCCAGGGTGGTGTCGACCGTGAGCGAGGTGGCGGACAGCGGGGGCTCGGCGAGCAGCTGCTCGATCTGCTCCTGCATCTGCACGGTGCCCCAACTGCCGAGCTGGCTGACCAGCAGGATGAAGCCGAAGGCCGCTCCGAAACCCGAGTACAGACAGGCGAGGGTCACGGAACGAGGACGAGGCGCGGCCATGCCCTCTATCGAACCAGATCGCCCCAGGGCAGACGCCGGCCCCCGTGAGCGGTGACCTACACACCCCTCACGACTGCGGGCGGTGGGTTACGCACCCCTCAACGATGTCGAGGGGTGCGTAACCCACCGCCCAGGGAACGGGAGAGGTGCGTAACTCACCGCCCCCGAGGGGGAGCCGTCAGCCGCGGACGGGAGCGACGAGCAGCTCGTCGGTGTCGCCGTCGCGGTCGACAGTGACCGTGTCGCCGTCGCGGACCTCACCGGACAACAGCTCGCGGGCGAGCCGGTCGCCGATCGCCTGCTGCACCAGCCGGCGCAAGGGCCGGGCGCCGTAGGCGGGATCCCAGCCGGTGAGCGCCAGCCACTCCTTCGCGGCCTCGGACACCTCGAGCGTGATACGGCGCGATTCCAGCCGCTGCGCCAACGAGGCCAGCTGCAGGTCCACGATCCGCGTGAGCTCCTCCGTACCGAGCGCCTCGAACATGACGACCTCGTCGAGCCGGTTGAGGAACTCGGGCTTGAAGGACGCACGCACGATGTTCATCACCGCATCGGTCTTGGCCTGATCGTCCAGCGCGGGATCGACGAGGAACTGCGAGCCCAGGTTCGAGGTCAGGATCAAGATGACATTGCGGAAGTCCACCGTGCGACCCTGACCATCGGTCAGGCGGCCGTCGTCGAGCACCTGCAGGAGGATGTCGAAGACCTCCGGATGCGCCTTCTCGACCTCGTCGAGCAGCACCACCGAGTAGGGGCGACGCCGCACGGCCTCGGTGAGCTGACCGCCCTCGTCGTAGCCGACATACCCCGGAGGGGCACCGACGAGCCGCGAGACGCTGTGCTTCTCGCCGTACTCGCTCATGTCGATGCGGATGATGGCGCGCTCGTCGTCGAAGAGGAAGTCGGCGAGGCTCTTGGCGAGCTCGGTCTTGCCGACACCCGTC
>JAEZEJ010000108.1 GCA_023417775.1 Actinomycetes bacterium
GGGGATGACTCCCCGCCGGCCCCTCGTCATCGGGCTGGACGTCAGCCGGCCGCGACGCTCTCGCGCATCCGCTTGAGCTCGCCGCGGGCGATGGTGCGCTTGTGCACCTCATCGGGTCCGTCGGCGATCCGCAGCGTCCGCTGGTGCGCGTAGAACCCCGCGAGCGGGACGTCGTCGGTCACGCCGGCGCCGCCGTGCACCTGGATCGCGCGGTCGATGATCTTGAGCGCGACCTGCGGACCGGCCACCTTGATGGCCGCGATCTCGGTCCGCGCCTTCTGGTTCCCGACGGTGTCCATCAGCCACGCGGTCTTGAGGGTCAGCAGCCGGATCATCTCGATATCGATGCGGGCCTCGGCGATCCAGTCCTGGATATTGGAGCGGTTGGCCACCGGCTCGCCGAAGGTGACGCGTTCCTGCGCGCGGCTGATCATCAGGTCCAGTGCGCGCTCGGCCATGCCGATCGAGCGCATGCAGTGGTGGATCCGCCCCGGTCCGAGGCGCGCCTGGCTGATCATGAAGCCGTCGCCCTCGCCGGCCAGGAGCGCATTCGTCGGCACCCGCACGTCCTCGAAGAGGATCTCGGCATGGCCCTCGCGGTCCTGATAGCCGAAGACCGGGAGACCCCGGACGATGGTGACGCCGGGGGTGTCGAGCGGCACCACCATCATCGACTGCTGGCGATGGGTCGCCGCCTGCGGATCGGTCTTGCCCATGACGATGAGGACCCGGCAGTTCGCGTGCAGCGCATTCGAGGCGAACCACTTGCGCCCGTTGAGCACGTACTCGTCACCGTCGCGGGTCATCGAGAGCTGGACATTGGTGGCATCGGAGCTGGCGACGGCCGGCTCGGTCATGCAGAAGGCCGAGGCCATCTCGCCCGCCAGGAGGGGCTTGAGGTACTTCTCCTTGTGCTCATCGGTGCCGAAGAGCTGGAGCACCTCCATGTTGCCGGTGTCGGGGGCATTGCAGTTGCAGGCCTCGGGGGCCAGATGCGGGCTGCGGCCCATGATCTCCGCGAGCGGGGCGTAGTCGAGATTGCTGAGACCGGGCGACCCCCACTCCTCGTTCTGGTGGGGGTGGAAGAGGTTCCACAGGCCACGCGAGCGGGCCTCGGCCTTGAGCTCCTCGAGCATCGGCGGGTGGAAGTTGGGATTGCCCGACTCGGCCATCTGCGTGTGATAGACGCTCTCGGAGGGGTAGACGTGCTCGTCCATGAAGGCGAGCAGCTTGTCCTGATACTCGCGGCTGCGCTCGGAGAAGGTGAATTCCATGGTGTTCCTCTCGGTCGCCGGCGATCTTCGCCGGCTCGGGGTCAGGGGGTGTGCCAGCCTCGGGGGAAGGTCGGCGTCTGCTTGTCGACGAAGGCGCGCACGGCGGCGATGTGATCGGCTGTGAGACCGGTCTGCTTGTGACGGGGCACCTCGGTGTCCATTGAGGAGTCCAGGTCCACCAGCGGAGCCTGGAGCAGGTTGAGCTTCATGCCCTCCAGCGCGTGCGAGGGGCCTTCGGCGAGCTGTCGCGCGAGTTGCGCGGTCCGCTCATCGAGGTCGTCCTCCTCGACGAGCCAGTTGAGCAACCCGAGTCCGAGGGCTTCCTCGCCTCGTACCCGGGGCGAGAGGAACATCAGCTCGCGGGCCTTGGCGGGTCCGACCAGATGATGCAGCAGCCAGGCGGCTCCGAAGTCCCCGGCCAGCCCGACCCCGGCGAAGGCGGTCGCGAAGACGCTGCGGGGGGTGCCGATGCGCAGATCGGCCGCGAGCGCCAGCCCCAGGCCGGCTCCCGCTGCCGCGCCGCCGATCGAGGCGAGCACCGGCTTGGGAAAGCGGTGGAGGGCACCCACGGTGCGTCGCTGATGCTCCTGCTGCGCCCGGATCGCGTCGGGGTCGACGTGCTCGGCACCATTGCCCTCGCCTCCGCGTTCGTCGAAGTCGCGGACATCGCCACCGGAGCAGAAGGCCCGGCCGGCGCCACGGATGACGACGGCACCGACCTCGGACGAGGCGGCCATGGCCTCGAGTGTCGAACCGAGGCCCTCGATCATCTCCACGGAGAGGGCATTGCGCCGATCGGGACGGTTGAGGGTGATCGTCCCGACACCGTCGGCGATCTCGCTGAGGACGTGCGGCTCCTGCTCCATCGGCCTGCCTTCGAAAAATAAGATGAGTTCAAGTTCAACTTGGACGGTAGTCGTCCGATGCGGCATTGGTCAAGGCGGTGCTCGGCCGCTCGCTCAGGGGCGGGTGACCGAGAGGATCCGGAACCCCTTCGCGCTCGCCTCGCGGCGGGTGGGGAAGCCCTGTTGGTCGAGCCAGCGCTGCAGCGAGTCGGCTCCGAGATTCTTGCCCACGACCAGTCGTGCCTCGCCGGAGCGGGACAGCCGCGGGAGCCAGGTCGACAGCAGCTCGTGCAGGGCGTCCTTGCCGATGCGGATCGGGGGATTGGACCAGATCGCGTCGAAGGTCACGTCCGCCGGCACCTCGTCGGGACGGGCGGTGCGGACCGTGAGCGCGTGGCGCTCGGCATTGCGGCGCGTCAGGTCGAGGGCGCGCTCGTTGAC
Source organism: Actinomycetes bacterium (assembly GCA_023417775.1). Classification (GTDB taxonomy): domain Bacteria; phylum Actinomycetota; class Actinomycetes; order Propionibacteriales; family Nocardioidaceae; genus Aeromicrobium. The sequence continues at coordinate 2,561 of JAEZEJ010000108.1, forward strand.
GTCGACTGCCCAGACATCGAGCCCCTCCCCGGCGAGGGAGCAGGCGATCGGACCCCAGCCGCAGCCGAGGTCGAGGACGGTGGCCGGGGAGAGCGGAGGCGTGCTGTGCTGGAGCAGCAGGGCGGTCGCCTTGTCCAGCGCGCCGTGGGCGAAGACTCCGCCGGAGGTCGTGTACCGGCGCTCGGTGCCCCAGAGGCTGACCGTCGTCTCGCGTTCGTCAGCCGCCGACGACGGGTCGGCTTCGAAATACTGCTCACCCACGTCGTCCAGCCTAGAGCGCGCCCCTCGCCCCTGCCCGGGCGGTGAGTGGTCAACCACCGTCGGGGGTGGTGGGTGGTTGGTGGCTCACCGCGATCGCGTAGGGCCGTTCGGCGGTGGGTGGTCCACCACGTGGGGAGCGGCCGGTGGTTGACAGCTCACCGCCCGATGGGTCCGACGGTTCAGCGAGGTCCGTGTTCGTCGAGCCAGGCCTTGCGGACTCGCGGCTTGGCGACGATGAGCCACGCCTCGGTCAGGAGCTCGCGCAGCTCCACGGGGTCGGCCTCACCGGGACGCACGAGTACGGCATTCGTGCCGAACTTCCGGAAGTGATCGATCGTGTAGTACGGCGCGTCGGGATCGCCGACCAGCGCCTCGAGCTCATCGGGTGCGACCTTGAGGGCGACCGAGCCGGGGCTGTCCGGGGCGTCGCGCCACCAGGCGACCAGCACTCCGCCGGCCTTGACCGCCGGCATATTCCACGTCGTCGTCAGCTCGGTGGAGGGGAGCTCCAGGAGATGAGCGACGATCTCGTCCCAGGTCATGGCTCAGTGTGCCATCGACTCCGCCCAGCGGTCGAGAAGCTCGCGCTGGCCCGCGACGATGAGCTCAGCTGCCTCGGCGGGGGAGAACCAGGCGACGCGGTCGATCTCGGGGAACTCGCGTTCCTGTCCCGAGCGGGGCGGCCAGACCATCGTGAACGTGCCCGGCACGATCGAGGCCGGATCGAGGTCCTGCTCCACGGCCCAGGCGTGCACGAGCTTGCGGGACTGTCGGATCGTGCCGAGGCTCGCGTACGGGCCGGCCGGTGCCGGCAGCCCCAGCTCCTCGGTGAACTCGCGTAGGGCGCAGGCCAGGGGCTCTTCGCCGGACTTGATCTCCCCCTTGGGGATCGACCACGCGCCGGCATCCTTGCGTGCCCAGAAGGGACCGCCCATATGGCCGAGCAGCACCTCGGCCGCGCCCCCATGGCGGCGATACAGCAGCAGGCCGGCGCTCTCGATGGGCATGGCGGTCCTCAGGGCTGCCCGTCGCGGCGCTGGCGCGCCTGGGCGACGCGTCCGGCGAGACCCTCGGGCTCGGGATATCGCACCTCTTCGAGGACGAGGCCGTGGGCGGGCATCACTTTCACGCGGGGGTCGCGCCGGCCCGCCGCGAGGATCTCGGCGGCGAACTCGGGCGGGTAGCGGCGCTCCCCGACCGCGACGAGGCAGCCCATGAGCGACCGCACCATCGAATGGCAGAAGGCATCGGCGCGCACGGTGGTCGCCAGCGTCTCCCCGCCGCGGACCGTCCGCAGGTCCAAGAGCGTGCGGATGGTGGTGGCCCCTTCGCGCTGCTTGCAGAAGGCGGCGAAGTCGTGCTCGCCGAGCAGGTGCCGGGCGGCGGCGTTCATGAGATCGACGTCGAGCGGCCGGGGCTGCGCCACGATCATGCCCCGGGCCAGTGGATCGGGTCCCGCCGGGTGGTCGGTCATGCGGTAGACGTAACGGCGCTCGAGGGCGGCGAAGCGCGCGTCGAAGTGCTCGGGGGCCGCCGTGACGGACTTGATGCGGACGTCCGCGGGTACGATCCGGCGCAGCCGGCGCTCCACCACGCCGGGATGCGAGTCGACGTCCACATGGGCCACCTGGCCGCGCGCGTGCACCCCCGCGTCCGTGCGTCCGGCGCAGGTGACGGTCGGCGGATCGGGTAGTCGCAGCACGGTGCCGAGGGCCTGTTCCAGCTCGCCCTGCACGGTACGCAGGCCGGGCTGGGTCGCCCACCCCTTGAAGTCGGTTCCGTCGTAGGCCAGGTCGATCCGCATCCGCACCGCACCATCCTAGAGGCCGGCCTCGATCCCGTAGCAGCACCGGCCGGATGGTCGTTTGGGTGGGTTTTCGTCTGGTCTTTTCGGGGCGGTCGACTCTCGGCCGATGGGCGGTATGCGTGATTCTCCCGGTGATCCCAGCGAGAGGGAGGGCTTCCGGGGATTTTTCTCGGAGATCTATTGACTTTAAAAATTTTCTATGATGCATAGTTGAAACAAGATTCAGTTATGAGTAGGGTCACATCACCGCTTGACAATGTGATCTACCTCATAGCCCTTGGAGTGGCCATGTCTCTCAAGAAATTCACCGCTGCCGGCGCTGCGCTCGTCCTGTCGTTGGGTCTCGCGGCCTGCGGATCGGATGATCCCGCCGCCGAGGGCGATGCGGCTCCGACGCCGATCAGTGTCTACTACACGTCGCCATTGGCCGGATACTCGATCATCCAGGTGGCGGACGACCACGACCTCTTCCCCGATGACATCGACGTCTCGGTGGAGGGCGGCGACTCCACCGTCGGAGTCACCCTCGCCTCCAGCGGACGCGTGCAGATGTACCTCAACACCGCCCCGATGACCGAGAACATCGCGCACGGAGGCGCGGCCCTCGCCTGGGCGGCCACCTGGACCGAGGGCATGAACACGCTCTTCATCGGTCGTAACGGGGTCGAGTCCCTCGAGGACATGAAGGGACGCTCGCTCGGCATCGTGCAGCCGGGGCTCACCCTCTCGGTGATCGCCAATGATGCGCTGATCGACGCGGGCCTCTCGCAGGACGACTACAAGTCGGTCTCCCTCGGTACCGTGCCGGCCCTGGCCGGGGCCTTCGCGGCCGGCACGGGCGACGGGGCTGTGCTCGATCGCATCACCGCCGAGCGCCTGCTCTCGGAGGTCGATGGCTCGGTGGAGCTCTTCGACTACTACGACGGGACCCCCTTCGTCGGCGGCGGCGTCAGCGTGAACACCGACTGGCTCGAGGAGAACCCCGAGGCGGCGACCTCCTTCCTCGAAGGCCTCCAGGCCGCTCTCGACTTCATGAGCGAGAACCCCGAGGAAGCCAAGAAGTCGATCAGCGCGATGACCGGTATCACCGAGGCCGATGCCCTCGACAACGCCTACCAGGACTTCATGGACCACTCCACCGACACCCTCATGCCGGTCTCGGAGGAGCAGATGAACGCTTCGATGAGGATGCTGCGCAATGAGGGCAATGACTGGGCCACGGACGAGTTCGGTGCCTCCGTCGTCATCGACCCGTCCTATGTCGAGCAGGCGCTCGAGCGGTGAGCGCGGTGACCATCGAGACGCCCTCGGCAACCGCCGGCCCAGCGCCGGGGAGAAGGCGACGCACCCGCAAGCCCGCCTCGCGCTCCGCGCTCTCCACCCGCAGCCGCCTGCTCCTCGGCGGAGCCGGACTGGTCGGCGTCATCGCCCTCTGGGAGATCGCCAGCCGGCTCGGATGGGTCGACCCCCTGGTGGCGAGCTCGCCCTCGGGGGTGGCCACCAGTGCGATCGACCTGCTGGAGAACGGCACCCTGCTGCCGGCCATGGGGTCGACCCTGAGACTGTTCCTCATCGGCTTCGGCATCTCCCTGGGGGCCGGGCTCATCATCGGCACCCTCTGCGGCTGGTATCAGCGGATCGACGCGGTCCTCGACCCGTGGATCTCGATCCTCTACGCCAGCCCGCGCATCGCCTTCCTGCCCTTGATCGCGGTCTGGTTCGGCCCCGGGTTCCTCGGCCAGCTCGTCGTCGTGATCCTGATCGCCGTCTTCCCGATCATCATCAATGTGGCCTCCGGGGTGCGGGCGATCGACCGCGACCACCTGCGGATGGCGCAGAGCTTCGGTGCCACGAATCGCGATGTGCTGCTGAAGATCGCGCTTCCCGGTGCGATCCCCGCTGTGGCCTCGGGCATCAAGCAGGGCATGATGCAGGGCCTTCTCGGCGTGGTCGTCGCGGAGTACTTCCTCGGCAATACCGGCATCGGCGGACTGATCTTCCAGGCCGGTCTGATGCTGCGCACCGGCGAGGCGCTGCTCGGCGCCGTCATCTTCGCCGCCGCGGCACTCGCCCTGTCCTCCGCGCTGCGCAAGGTCGAGTCCAAGCTCGATCGCTGGCGTACCGCCTGACCCACCCCCGACAGAAAGGAGACGACCATGGCTGACCCCATCGTGCGCGTGGACGACCTCGTCGTGTCATTCCCGAGCCGGACCAGCAAGACCCCCGTGGAGGTGATCTCCGGTGCCGGCCTCACGGTCGAACGCGGATCGTGTGTCGTCATCATCGGCCCCTCGGGCTGCGGCAAGAGCACCATCTTGAGCTGCATCGCCGGACTGACTCCCTATACGGGTGGCTCCATCACGGTCGACGGCGACCGTGTCGACGGCCCGGACGACCATTCCTCGGTGGTCTTCCAGCACGCATCGCTGCTGCCCTGGCGGACCGTGCTCGGCAATGTCGAGTTCGGCTTGGAGTCCCGGCGGCAGATCCCGAAGAGGGAGATCAGGCCGCGTGCGCTGGAGGCCATCGAGGCGGTCGGGCTGGCCGGCTATGAGGACCACCATCCGCACCAGATCTCCGGAGGCATGCAGCAACGCGTCAACCTCGCCCGCGCCTTCGCGGTGCGTGCCCCCCTGACGCTCATGGACGAGCCCTTCGGCGCCCTGGACGCCCTGACCAAGGAGCTCATGCAGGACGAGCTGATCCGGCTGATGTCCATGGTCTCCAGCAGCACCGTGTTCATCACCCATGACATCCGCGAGGCCATCTACCTCGGCGACAAGATCCTGGTGATGTCGGCCCGGCCCGGCACCATCATCGCCGAGTTCGACAGCCCCTTCGGAGCCGATCGCACCCGCGCCATGACCGAGGACCGGCGCTTCGACGAGCTCGAGAGCTCGCTGCGCGATCTCCTCGGCCACACCACAGAAGAGGTCCCCGCATGAACGACGTCCACGACCGCACCGTCATCGTCACCGGTGCCAGCGGAGGGATCGGCCGCTCGATCGCGATCGACGCCGCCCGGCACGGATGGCATGTGGTCCTCGCCAGCCGCACGCACGAGGGGCTGCAGGTCACCGCCGAGCGGATCCACGCCGACGGGGGAGCCGCCTCGATCCACCCCCTCGATGTCACCGATGCCGACCAGATCGAGGGCCTGCGCCGTCAGCTCGCCGATGACGGACACACGGTCCACGGCCTGGTCAACAACAGCGGCATCGCCGGTCCCTCGCGTCCGCTCTGGGAGATCGAGGACGACGAGTGGGATGAGTGCATCGCGGTCAACCTGCGCGGGGTCTTCCTGATGTGCCGGGCCTTCCTGCCCGCGATGATCGAGGCCGGCTCCGGGTCGGTGGTCAACATCGGATCGATCTCCGGCAAGAACCCGCTGCTCCACCGGTCCGCGTACACGGCGAGCAAGGCCTCGCTCATCGGGCTGACGAAGACCGCGGCGGCCGACGCGGGCCCCCGGGGAGTCCGGGTCAACCTCGTCTCGCCCGGTGGTGTCGCCGGGGAACGGCTCGACTGGGTGATGGAGAAGCAGTCCGAGGCCCTCGGTCAGCCGCAGCAGGAGATCCGCGAACGACTCACCAGCCAGTCAGCCCTCCACCGATTCGTCGAGCCCGAGGAGGTCGCCGCCGCGGTGACCTTCCTGCTCTCGGACGAGGCCGCCGGCATCACCGGCATCGACGTCACGGTCGCCGCCGGCTTCGTCATGAACTGAATCCCCCCATCTCACACCCGCATCGCAGAGGAGAACCACCATGCCGAAGATCACCCAGCTGCTGGACGGGATCCCCGCCGTCTCCGACCAGGGACAGGTCGGATTCTGTGCCGTGGCGCTGATCGAGGGCGAGGACCGCGACGGCGTTCTGCGTCGCATCGTCGTCGACACGGCCCACTGCGGCCGCCGTGTCCTCCTGGTCGACTCGCTGGCCAAGCTCGGTCTGAGCACCCTCGACATCGACTACGTGCTGAGCACCCATGCGCACTGGGACCACATGCAGAACATCGACCTCTTCAGCAACGCCACGATGCTGATGCACGGTGAGGAGCGCCGATACGCGCACGACCCGTCGGTCGACGACTGGGCGACACCGTCGTGGACGGGATATGTGCTCGAACAGCTCAGGATCCAGGAGGTGGGCGAGGGGCACGAGATCATCCCCGGTGTCAGCGTGATGGAGATGACGGGACACACCGTGGGCAGCATCGGCGCCACCGTCGAGACCGACGGCGGTCTCGCGGTCCTCACCTCCGATGCCTTCCATCTCGCGTCGGTGGCCAAGACGAAGGTCAACCCGCTGGTGTTCTGGGACGAGAAGGCGGCCACGGCCTCCATCGAGCGGGTCATCGAGACGGCCGACCTCATCTATCCCGGCCACGATGCGCCGTTCCGCGTCCTCGCCGACGGCGAGGTGGAATACCTGAAGACGCTGTCCTTCGGCATCGCCGGGATGAAGCCCGCCGAGCTCTCGGTCGAACAGGCCCTGCCGCCCACCATGATGCCCGGGCGACAGGATCCGGCGCGCATCGACGAGTGGCGCCGTCGTGGTGCGGAGCGCATCGACGAACGAGGCCCCGTCACCGTCGCCTACGACGCGGGCCTGGCCCCGGTGCCGTCCCACGACTGGGAGTTCGTCAAGTGAGCGAGCCGGGAGAGGACACCGCCGGGACCGTCCACGCGGCGGCCGAGCGGTACCGCAACTGGGACCGCTGGGGGCCGGACGATCAACGCGGGACGCTCAACTCCATCACGTCCGACAAGGTGCTCGAGGCCGTGGGCCGGGTGCGACGGGGCGATGTCGTCTCGCTGGCGCTGCCCTTCGACGCCACGGGACCGCAGACGGGGGAGCTCGGTCGCGTCAACCCGCTGCACACGATGACCTTCACCGGTACGGATGCCGCCGCCGGGGTCCAGGACTTCCTCCCGCACGGCTTCGGCGCCGCCGACGACACGATCACCATGCCGCTGCAGTGCGGCACCCAGTGGGACGGCCTGTCGCATATCTTCGACCGCGGTCTGATGTGGAACGGGTATCCGGCGACGGACGTGACCGGACTCGACGGGGCGCGGCGCAACGGCATCGAGCAGGTGGCCGACGGCTTCGTCTCACGAGGTGTGCTGCTCGACATCGCGCGGCACTGCGGCGTCCCATCGCTCGACCCCGGCTTCGCGATCACCGAGCGGCTGCTGCTCGAGTGCATCGACGCCCAGGGCGAGAGCGCGCACATCGGCCAGGGGGACATCGTCCTGGTGCGCACCGGTTTCCTCGGAGCGCGCCGGAGGGACGGCTGGGGCGACTACGCCGGCGGTGACGCGCCGGGTCTCTCCTTCGACACGGCCGATTGGCTGTATCGGACGGAGATCGCGGCGATCGCCACCGACACCTGGGGTGTGGAGGTCAGGCCGAACGAGCTGGAGGACTCCTTCCAGCCGCTGCACCAGGTGATGGTGCCGAATATGGGGCTCTTCGTGGGGGAGATCTTCGCCCTCGACGAGCTGGCCGAGCGTTGCGCGGGGGACGGTGTCTACGACTTCCTCTTCGTGGCCCCGCCCTTGCCCGTGACCGGGGCCGTCGGCAGCCCGGCCAATCCGCAAGCGATCAGGTGAGGGGCCATGGTCAATATCACCGCGCGGATCTGGGACGTGGCGCGATCGGCGCCGGGACGGCCGGCTCTGCGATCGCCCCGGGAGATCTCCTATGGTCAGCTCCGGGCGGCCAACCAGCGCGTCGCCGTCGCGGTGCTGGCCTCCGGACGGGGCCCCCATGATCGTGTCCTGCTGATCGCCCCGTCCGTCCCGGAGTTCCCCGAGGTCTACTACGGGCTCCATGCGGCGGGGTGCACCGTCGTCACCATGAACACGATGTCGACCGCCCACGAGATCGGATACGTCCTCGACGACTCGGGAGCCGACCTGGTCATCGTGTGGCACGAGCACGCCCGGGCCGCCTCGGCTGCCGCCGGTGAGCGGGGCGTCGAGGTCTGGGAGCTCGGGGAGGACACCGAGCTGGCCGGTGCCCCGGTCGCCTCCGGTGAGGGGGTGGAGGCCTTCGATCATGACCCGGAGGACACGGTCGTCATCCTGTACACCTCGGGGACGACCGGTCAGCCGAAGGGCGCCGAGCTGACGGCGGCCAATCTCGTCGACACCGCCGACTCCTTCCGTCCGGTCCTCAACCTCACGAGCGAGGATCGCCTCGGTACCGCGCTGCCGCTCTTCCACGTCTTCGGCCAGGCGGCGTGCATGAACACCTTCCTCGCCGGGGGCGCCTCCCTCTCGCTGGTACATCCCTTCGATCCCGACGCCCTGCTCCGGCTGATGCGCGACGAGCGGCTGACCGCCCTCGCCGGGGTGCCGACGATGTGGAATGCCATGCTGCACGCGCGGACCGAGCTGACCTCCGAGGATGTCGCCTCGATGCGGATCGCGCTGTCCGGCGGGGCGTCCTTGCCCGCCGAGGTGATCGAGCGCTTCGCCGACCGTTTCGGATGCGCGATCCTCGAGGGCTATGGGCTGACCGAGTCCACGGGCGCGGCGACCTTCAATGACATCAACCGCGAGCAGCGGGTGGGCACCGTCGGCCCGGCATTGCCGGGGACGAGCCTGCAGGTGCGGCGCCCGGACGGCACGCTCGCGGAGCATGAGGAGGTCGGCGAGGTCCTCATGGCCGGCCCGACGGTGATGAAGGGGTACTGGAACAGGCCCGAGGCCACCGCGGAGGCCCTCGACGGCGGCTGGCTGCGGACCGGGGACCTCGGATCCCTCGATGCGGACGGCTATCTGCGCATCGTGGACCGCTCGAAGGACCTGATCATCCGCGGCGGCTACAACGTGTACCCGCGCGAGGTCGAGGAGGTGCTGTACCGCCACCCGGACATCGTCGAGGTCGCGGTCGTGGGCGTGCCGGACGACTACTACGGCGAGGAGGTCGCCGCGGTCATCGTCGGTTCCCCGGGGGCCGCCCTCGACGGCGAGGAGATCACCCGGTGGACCAAGGACTATCTGTCGTCCTACAAGGTGCCGCGGGTGTTCTCCTTCGTCGACGAGCTGCCGAAGGGAGCCACCGGCAAGATCCTCAAGCGGTCGATCGACCGCGAGGCGCTCGTCGCGGGGCGCGAGTGACCCCGCGGCCGCTCGCGGACGAAGCAGCGTGCGGGGCGAGGGAACGTGGGAACATGGACGCCATGGGACGCCCCAGCGAGGATGACGGAGGTGCTCGTTCGCCGCGCCGGGTGACACAGCGGCCCGCGAACCACCGTTCGCTGTCGGCGCGCGCCCGTCGCACCCGTGCCGACCTCATCGCCGCCGCCCGGGTCGTCTTCGAACGGGACGGGTACACCGATTCGCGGATCGTGGACATCACCGCGCTGGCCGACAGCTCGGCCGGCACCTTCTACACCTACTTCGACGACAAGGAGCAGATCCTCAAGGAGGTCCTCAAGGAGGCCCAGGAGGAGATGCTGCACACGGCGGACTTCGGTCTCGGGCAGTTCGACCGCGAGCCGGCCGAGGCGCTGCGCGATGGCCTGCGCGCGTACCTGACCTTCTATCGCGACAATGTCCGCCTGATGCTGCTCATCGAGCAGGTGGCCGGCATCGACCCGGAGTTCCGCACCTCGCGCCGCGAACGGGAGATCGCCAATCACCTGCGCAATGCCGAGTCCATCCGCCGGTGGAAGGAACGCGACGGGGAGGTCGACCCGAAGACCATGCTGCTGACGGTCAACGCCCTCTCGGCGATGACCAACAAGATGGCGTACAACAGCTTCGCCGTGGAGGAGCGCGAGGACTTCGACGAGGTGCTCGAGACCGTGCTCAACCTCTGGGTCATCGCCTTCGGGCTGGGCGCGGATCGGCTGGCGGTCGACGACCGGCGCTGAACCCGACCGACCGCACGGGTTCACGTCGAGGCCATGTGGATCTCGCCGTGCCGTCACCTGATCTCGATCGGATGGGATCACGCGCACCGGGGAGTGCGCGATGACATCCGACGAGGAGAAGAATGTCTCAACGCACCAGCAGTACGCGGCACCGTCTCGCCGCTACCGCGGCCGTCTCGGCACTCGCCGCGACAGGTGTCGTCCTCCTGCCCAGCGCGGCGCAGGCGGACGACGGACCCAAGAACGTCATCGTCTTGATCGGCGACGGGATGGGATACAACTTCGTCGACCTGGCCAGTGCCTATGAGCACGGCTCGACGCGCCACCAGGTCGAGGTCGATCCGGCGACGGGCGAGCAGCGTGTCGTGGGTGGCGACCCGGCCCAGGTCTACGAGCGATTCCCGGTCGAGGTCGCCTCGACGACCTACTCCGCCAGCGGACGCGCGGCCTATGACAGCGCCGGGGCCTGGGGCTCCTTCGACTGGGTCGCGAGCGGTGCCACCGACTCGGCCGCGGCGGCCACGGCGCTGGCCACCGGCGTCAAGACGGATAACGGTGTCCTCGGCTTCGATCCGGAGGGCACGCGCCTGGAGAACCTCACCGAACGCGCCGACAAGCTCGGCAAGGCGACCGGCATCGTCAGCTCCGTCCCGTTCAGCCACGCCACGCCGGCGGGCTACGCCGCCCACAATGCCGATCGCAATGATCTGGACGGCGTGACCGGCGAGTACATCTCCGCGGACTACCTCGACGTGGTCATCGGCGGCGGTCATCCCTACTTCGATGACGATCACGAGCCCCGCGAGGATCCCGACTTCACCTATGTCTCCGAGCCCGACTGGGACCGCCTGACTGCCGGCCAGACCGGTTTCGATCTGGTCGAGGAGACCGCGGACTTCGAGCGCATCGCCGCCGGCGAGGACCTCCCGGAGCGGCTCTTCGGCGCCGTGCAGGTGGGGGAGACGCTGCAGTTCAACCGTTCGGCCCTCGCGGAGGCGAAGGCTCCCGGCGAGGCGCCCCGCAATGAGGTGCCCGATCTCGCCACACTCTCGACCGCGGCCCTCAACGTGCTCGGCCAGGAGGAGGACGGTTTCTTCACGATGATCGAGGGAGGCGCGATCGACTGGGCCGGCCACGCCAACTCCACCGCCGGAGCGCTGGAGGAGACGGCGGACTTCAACCGGGCCGTCGAGGCCGCGGTCGACTGGGTCGAGGAGAACTCGTCGTGGGACGAGACCCTCGTGATCGTCACGGCCGACCACGAGACGGGTTACCTCGCCGGTCCGGGCGCCGACCCGAGCTGGACCTCCATCTCGGGCAGCAAGGGCCAGATCCCCGCGCACACCTGGCACAGTGGCGGGCACACCAATCAGCTGGTGCCGGTCTTCGCCAAGGGCGCCGGCGCACAGGCGGTCGCCGGGCGCGCCACCGGCAGTGATCCGCTGCGCGGCGCGTATCTCGACAACACCGACCTCGCGAAGGTCCTCCTCGAGGATCTCTGGACGACCGATGGGGCGGTGAGCGGCGACGGGATCGAGCTGGGAGCCACGGTCGAGGGTCAGGGTGGCACCGCACCGGGCAAGCTGGTGCTCTCGGTGCCCACCGGTGCCGCCGTGGACCTCGGCACACCCGCGAATGCCGGCGACCGGCTCCGCTACATCGCGAGTCTGCCGACCGTCGCGGTCACCGACTCGCGCAGCGACGAGCAGGCCGGTGCCGGAGGCTGGTCGTTGTCCGGCCGGGCGGGTGACCTGGCGGACGGCAACCGACTGATCCGCTCGCGCCACCTCGGCTGGGTGCCGGGGCTGCGCGAGGCCCGTCAGGGCGTGACCGTGGGCTCGCCCGTGGCCTCGCAGCTCAGCGGTGGACCGGGACTCGGCGAGGCGGCGACGCTGGCATCGGCTCGCGGCGCTGGCCGGCACGGCACGACGCAGCTCGGCGGCGATGTCCAGCTGGAGATCCCGGTCGACACCAAGACCGGCGACTACCGCGGCGAGCTGCGGTTGTCGTTGTTCCCGGTCGACTGATCCGACCCGGGGAGATGGCCGGCCGGGGCCGGCCGGCCATCTCCGGTCCATGGAGGAGAAGACGATGAGACGCATGCTCGTGATCGCGGTTGTCGCGATCGCGTCCTCGACGGCGGGGCCGGTGTCCGCCGAGACGGCCGGTCAGACGACCTGGTCCCTGGAGCCCTCCGCGGAGGGGGCGCCGGATGCCCGGGTCTCCCTGCGGCACGTCGCGGAGCCGGGGGAGGAGATCGCCGACGAGATCGCGTTGACGAACTTCTCCGATGGCCCGGCGACCTTCCGGCTCTATGCGGGCGACGGCCGGGTGACCGATGACGGCGGATTCGACATCGACGAGTCCGGCGACGGGCCCGGCACCTGGGTGCGGCTCGCGGACAGCGACGAGTCGGTCGAGATCGCCGTGGAGGCCCAGGACACGGTGGCCGTGCCCGTCCGCGTGGAGGTCCCCGAGGACGCTCTGCCGGGCGATCAGCCCTTCGGGATCGTGGCCGAGCTGGTGGCCGACGACGCGACCGTCGCCCTCGACGCCCGAGTCGGGGTCCGCGGCCATCTGAGGGTCGCGGGCGAGATCACCCCCGCCGTGACCCCCACGATCGTCGACATCGACTATCACTCGGGCTGGAACCCGTTCGCCCCCGGCACCGCCGAGGTGACCTATCGACTGGAGAACTCCGGCAATGTCCGGTTGGGGGCGCGGTCCGGCATCACCCACGACGGCCCCTTCGGGCTCGGCGGAGGTGAGACCGAGGATGCCGTCCGCGAGATCCTCCCCGGCGGTGTCGAGGAGCGGACCGTCGAGATCGCGGCGTGGCCACTCGTCCGGATGTCGGCGGAGGTGGACGCTCGACCGGTTCTCGTGGGCGACGATGTGATCGACGCCGAGCTGGTGCCGGAGATCGCGTCGAGCGGGTCGTGGGCAGTGCCCCTGCCGCAGCTCGGCCTGGTCCTCCTGATCGCCGGAGGAGCCGGGGGAACGGTGTGGCTGCGGCGCCGGCGCGAGATCGCGGTCCAGCGGCGCATCGACGCGGCGGTGGTCGCTGCCGGCGGCTGACCGCCGACCACGCAGAAGGGGCGTCCCACCCATCGGTGGGA